>WJJG01000151.1 GCA_014729815.1 Candidatus Eiseniibacteriota bacterium | reverse complement strand
TCTTGCGCGCGCTCTGCTTGCGCCTGCCCGTCGAGCGGTCCGCCGACGTGCGTCGGCTCGCGCCCGACTGCGACGCGCGCTTGCCGCGGGAGCTCGCGGCGCGCGAGGAGCGCCGGGATGCGCCACGACGCGCGGCCGGGGCGGCGGCGGAGGCGCTGCGCCGGGGCGGGGCGTTCGGGGTCGAGGCCACGGATGGAGCGTCTGCCATTGCGATTCCTCCTGGCTACAAGGGACCGCGCCGGCCGTGCAGGGCTTCCCTGACGGCGTCTCGGAAGGACGCCTACCAGTCGAGTCGCAGCAGTGTCAAGTGCAGGCCCCATCCGCCGCTTCCCGCGCCGGTGGGGCGCATCCGCTCGCGTGGAGGGCTCCGGGAGGGTGGAGCACGGCGCGAGAGGGCCGTAGCGCCGCTCCAGGCGACGGAGGCCACCTGCCCGCCGGCTGCTGCGGAGGGCTGCCTCTCGGTCTCAAGGGAGCCGAAGAGGTCCTCGTCGCCGCGGAGGGCCAGCACTACGCCGAGCGCGAAGCCGCCGAAGGTGCCGAGAACGGCGCTCCAGCGAACAACCTCCGAGCGGTCCTCCTCATCGACGACCAGCGTCAGCGTGCCGCCGAGCACCAGTCCGGTTGCGCCGCCGAGGAGCATGTTCTTCGAGACCGTCAGCAGTGGTTCCGACGCCCGCGACGGTGCGAACGCCAGGAGCAACAGGAGCAGAACCAGGCCGCCATGCCGCAGAGCTCGCCCGGCCGGCGCTCTGCACCCACGCTGGCCCGGCACAGAGGTCCGTACGCGCCGGCCCCGTGCGAGTCGACGCGCATCTCGAATCGAGACATCCATGCAGACTCTCCTTGTCCGGACGGCAGGCGCCCATCGGTGGATCAGAGAAGCCCAGCGCTCCAGACCCTACACCGCGGATTCTAGGAACGTACCGCACGCACGTCAACGAGAAGGCGGTCGCGTAGCCGCCGCGGGAGAGGCCCTCGCGCACGCATTCCCGCGGGTCGCTTCCATGGGCGTCGTGGATGTCTTGGTGCCTGGACGCACCGGCGGGTCGTCCGGCCGTTGCCGCGGACGCACCCGTGGGTCACGCGGCCCTTGCCGCGACGCGGGCCGGGTCGCGCGTGCGGCGCCGGCATTGATTTTTCGCCCGGAAGGTGTAAGGTGGCTTTCCTACGCACAGGATCGGATGCAGTCCTCGAACAGATCGACCGGGGGGCAGGCGTGGCGGCAGCGGGCTTCGTGCATCTCCACACCCACACGCAGTACAGTCTGCTCGATGGCGCCGCACGTGTCTCCGATCTGGGGCGCAAGGCCGCCGAGCTCGGGATGCCGGCGCTGGCGATGACCGACCATGGCAATCTCTTCGGCCTGGTCGGCTTCTATCGCTCGGCGCAGGAGGCGGGCGTCAAGCCGATCATCGGCATGGAGACCTACGTGGCGCCGGGCTCGCGTCACGAGCGCGCGGCCGGTCCCTCTTCGGGTGCCTACCATCTGGTCCTCCTGGCGCGCAACGAGCAGGGCTACCGCAATCTGATCCAGCTCGCGTCGATCGGCTACTTGGAGGGCTTCTACTACAAGCCGCGCATCGATCATGAGGTGCTCGCGCGACACTGCGAGGGGCTGATCGGGATGTCGGCCTGCCTGCGCGGCGAGGTCAACATGCTGGCCCGCTCGGGGCGCATGAAGGAGGCCGCCGCCGCCGCGCGCCGCTACGCGGACTACTTCGATGGGCAGTTCTATCTCGAGCTGATGGACCATGGCCTCGAGCCCGAGCGCTTGGGCAACGAGCGCCTGATCGAGCTGGCGCGCGACACCGGTCTCCCGCTCGTGGCAACCAATGACGTGCACTATCTCGAGCGTGAGCATGCCAAGGCCCACGATGTGCTGCTCTGCATCCAGACCAATCGCATGCGCGACGATCCGAAGCGCATGCGCTTCCAGACCGACCAGCTCTACTTCCGCACGCCGGACGAGATGGCGGCACTCTTTGGGCACGTGCCCGGTGCGCTCGAGAACAGCCTGCGCATCGCTGAAGCCTGCAACGTCGAGATCGAGTTCGGCAAGCTGCGCATGCCGCAGTACCCGCTGCCCGAGGGTTTCGCGGGCCTCGACGACTACCTCGAACATCTCGCCTGGGAGGGTCTGCGCGAGCGCTATGGCGAGGCTCCGGAAACGACCCGCGGGCGCCTGCGCTATGAGCTGGACATCATCCAGCGCATGGGGTACGCGGGCTACTTCCTGATCGTACGGGACTTCATCGAGTTCGCCCGCCAGAGGCGGATCCCGGTCGGTCCCGGGCGCGGCTCGGCCGCGGGCAGCCTGGTCTCCTACTGCGTGGGGATCACCAACATCGATCCGATTCGGTACAACCTGCTCTTCGAGCGCTTTCTGAATCCCGAACGCGTCAACATGCCGGATATCGATGTCGATTTCTCGGACCGCGGGCGAGCGGAGGTGATCCGCTACGTCGTCGACCGCTACGGTGCCGAGAACGTCTGTCAGATCATCACCTTCGGCACGATGGCCGCACGGGCGGTGGTGCGCGATGTCGGTCGGGTGCTCGGCTTCTCCTATCCTGAGGTCGACCGGATCGCGAAGTTGATTCCGGCCGAGTTGAAGATGACCCTCGAAAAGGCGCTCGCCCAGTCGCCCGAACTTGCCGAACTCGTTGCCAGCGATCCGCGCATCGCGGAGCTGATCGAGATCGGCCGGGTTCTCGAGGGACTCACGCGACACGCCTCGACCCACGCCGCGGGGATCGTCATCACGCCCAGGCCGCTGACCGAGCATGTGCCCCTCTTCCGCGGGAAGGAGGGGGAGGTCACGACGCAGCTCGATATGGTCTCCTGCGAGTCGATGGGCCTCTTGAAGATGGATCTGTTGGGTCTGCGCACCCTGACCGTCGTGCAGGACTGCCTCGAACTGCTGCGCCAGCGGGGGATCGAGATCGACATCGAGAGCCTCCCGCTCGACGACCCGGCCGTCTACGACCTGATGTCCCGCGGCACGACGGTGGGCGTCTTTCAGTTCGAGAGCGGCGGGATGGTCGAGTACCTCAAGAAGCTGCAACCCAGCAGCCTGGAAGACCTGATCGCCATGAACGCGCTTCACCGACCGGGCCCGCTCGGGTCGGGCATGGTCGATGCGTTCATCGCCCGCAAGCATGGCCGCGAGGAGATCCGCTACGAGCATGGCCGGCTCAAACCGATCCTCGAGCCGACCTACGGGGTGATCGTCTATCAGGAGCAGGTCATGGAGATCGCCTCGCGCCTGGCGGGCTACAGCCTGGGCGATGCCGATCTGCTGCGCCGCGCGATGGCCAAGAAGAAGAAGAAGGTGATGCAGGAACAGCGTCGCCTCTTCGTGCGCGGCGCACAGGAGCGCGAGATTCCGCGGAAATCGGCCGAGACGATCTTCGAGCTGATGGACAAGTTCGCTTCCTACGGCTTCAATCGATCGCATAGCGCGGGCTACGCGGTCCTGGCCTACCAGACCGCCTATCTGAAGGCCCACCACCCGGTCGAGTTCATGGCGGCCACCCTCTCCTCGGAGCTCAACGATTCCGACCGTCTGATGGTGCTGCTGGCCGAATGCCGCCGGATGGGCATCCCGATCCGGCCCCCGGACGTGCAGGCCAGCCGCGAGAGTTTCGGGGTCGAGGGCCAGGCGATCCGTTTCGCTCTGGGGGCCATCAAGGGACTCGGCCATGCTGCCGCGCAAGCGGTCCTGCAGGCCCGCGAGGCGGTGGGGCGCTTCCGCAGCTTCTATCACTTCTGCGAGAGCCTCGAGGGGAACGTTCTGAATCGCAAGGCGATGGAGGCTCTGATCGCGGCTGGAGCGCTGGATGGTCTCGGGGGAAGCCGCGCGCAGATGATGGCGGCCCTCTCCCCGGCTCTCGAGCGAGCCGCCGCATTGCGGCGGGATCGGCAGTCCGGGCAGGCCTCCCTCTTCGGGGCGGCGGCCGATCGCGATACGGATCTGCTCGGGGAGCCCGCGCTGCCCGCGGTCGCGGCGTGGGACGAGGCCGAAATGCTGAGCAAGGAGAAGGCCGCGCTGGGGTTCTACCTCAGCCACCATCCGCTGGATCCCTACCGCGCGATGCTCGAGCACCTCCGCGTGCCCTCCGTGGCGGAGATTCGGGAGTTGCCCGATCGCACACGCGTACAGGTGGCCGGTGTCATCACGCAAGCCAAGCTCGGCACGACCGGTCGTGGCGAGGCCATGGGTATCTACCGTTGTGAGGATCGCAGCGGGAGCATCGATCTGCTGGTCTTCGGCGATGCATTGCGCCGCTTGCGGGGCGTGCTAATCGAGGATGCGTGCCTGCTGCTGCGTGGACGCATTGGAACGCGGGATGGAAAGCCGCCGCGGCTCTTCGGCGAGGACGCTCGCGATCTCGCCCGCCTGGCGAACGGGGAGGGGCTCAGCCTGCATCTGGCGCTGAGTGGCGAAGCATCCGACGCGCGTGCCGAGGCGCTTTGCAGGCTGCTGTCGGCGCACGCGGGGGGCGTGCCGGTCTTCATACACGTCGACCCGGGGGAGAACCACGGCGCCATCGTGCAGTTGCGCAACCGGTGCGTTTGCCTCGACGAGACGTTGCTCGCCGAACTCGAGAACCATCTGGGAAAGGGGAACGTGCGGCTCTACGGTGGCAAGACCGATGCGCTGCGCTCGCCACAACTCTTTGGACAGCGACCGGCCGGCGACGTCGGCGGCGCGGTGCCTGCGGAGGTCGCTGGTGGGGCGCGCTGATCTCCACGTTCACTCCAGCGCATCGGATGGGCTCTGCCCCCCGCGCGAGGTCGTGCGGCGTGCGTATGGCGTGGGTCTCGATGCGCTGGCTTTGACCGATCACGATACCCTGGCCGGCCTCGCGGAGGCCGCGCGCGAAGCGCGCTCACTGGGGATCGACTTTCTGGCGGGTTGTGAGATCAGCATCGTGGATGCCGAGCTGGATGTGCATCTGCTGGCGTACGCTGTCGATCCCGATGCAGCCCAGCTGAACTCGCTCCTGAAGGCCATCCATCAGGGGCGGGTGGGCCGTGTACGCGAGATGGTGCGTCGCTTGCGCGCGGCGGGAGCCGGCGTGACGTTCGAGCAGGTCGTTCACCAAGCAGCCGGGTCGTACTCGATCGGACGGATGCATGTCGCCCGGGCTCTGGTCGCCGGCGGGTTCTCGCCGAGCATCGAGATGGCCTTCGCCCGCTGGATCGGCAACAGCGGCGAGGTCTACGTGCCCAAGCGCACCCCCGGGGCCTCCGAGGCGCTGGCCGCGGTGCGCGCCGCCGGAGGGGTAGCCGTGCTGGCGCATCCGGGGCTCTACGGGATCGACACGGCCGAGGCGCGCTTCGCCGAGTGGGATGTCGACGGCATCGAGGTGTATCATCCGGCCCATCGAGAAGCCGATCTCCGGCGACTGCTGGACTGGGCCGAGCGTCGGGAATGTGTCGTAACGGGCGGCTCCGATTGGCACGGGGATGAGCATCCGGCGGGCTACATCGGATCGGTGTCGGTCGCGGCGGAGGTCGTCGCGCAATTGCGCGCGCGTGCGGCGCGGCGCGAGCGGGCGTAGTCGCCTGAGGCCTGCGCTAGTCGCGCGGGCAGAGGGCCTCGCGCATCCAGGCG
>WJJG01000150.1 GCA_014729815.1 Candidatus Eiseniibacteriota bacterium | reverse complement strand
TTCTGCGGATATGCCAACGGCCTGATCGTCTTCGACATCTCCGATCCCGCCGCGCCGGCACCGCTGGCGCGCTGCTACTGTCCCGGGGGCGCCGGGGGACTTCAGCTCGCCGGGGAGCTCGCCGTTCTGCGCGATTATGGCTGGGGCCTGCAGCTCGTCGATGTCAGCGATCCGCTCGATCCCCGGCTCGCCGGGCAGCTCGAGCTGCCCGGTCAGGTCTTCGACATCCACGCCCGGGGCCAGCTCGTCTATGTCGCCGACGGCTGGAGCGGCGGGCTGCAGATCGCCGATGTCTCCGAGCCCGCGGATCCGAAGATCATCGGCCACTACGACAGCTATGGACAGGCGACTGCCGTGTGCGTGACCGGCGAGATCGCCTGTCTGGCCGACGGGGTCGACGGGATCCTCTTCCTCGACGTCAGCGATCCCATCCAGCCGCAGCCCACGGGCATCTACTACGAGGTGTCGGGCGCGTTCGATATCACCGCCGTGGACGAACGCGTCTACGTGCTCGATACCGTCGGCCAGGCGCTCCCGCGAGCCGGTGAGGCATCCCCACACGTCGGCGACGTGCCCCCGCGAATTGGGACGCACCGGCAGTGCGGCGACACATCTCTGACGCATCGGCAGTACGACTACACCCGCCTGCTGATCCTCGATATCTCCGACCCGAGCGCCCCGGCCACACTCGGCTACTTCGACGACTTCGACGGCGCGCAGTGCGTGACCGTGATCGGATCGCTGGCCTTCGTCGCCGAGGCCTCGGGACGCGTACAGATCATCGATGTCTCCATTCCCCAGGCGCCCGTGCGCGTGGGGATGCTGGAGATCCAGGGGAGCACCGCTGGCATCGACGTCGCCGGCGGCCGGGCCTATCTCGCATCCGGTGGCAGCGGCTTCCAGATCCTCGATGTGGAGGACCCGCACGAGCCCGCGCTGCTGGGCAGCTGGTGCGAGGGGCGCGTGATCCGAGATGTCGAAGTCTCCAGCGACTTCGCCTACGTGGCTGACATGCTCTTCGGCCTGCGTGTGCTGGACGTCTCCGATCCCGGCGAGCCCCGGGAGCTCCATGCGCTTCCCAGCAGCGGGCGCATGCGGGATCTGCTCGTGGCCGGCGATCGCCTCTACGCCGCGTGCGGAGGTGCCGGCCTGGGAATCTACGCGCTCGATGATCCCGGCAACCCGACCCTGCTGGGCTCCGCCCCGCCCCCGGCGGAGGGGGTCTGGGTGGAGGGCGAGCGCGCCTACGTGGCCGCGGATGCCGAGGGGCTGCGGATCTATGGGATCGCCGACCCAACCGCGCCCGTGCTGCTCGGCCAGTGCCCGCTCTCCGGAGATGCCCATTACGTCCGCGTGCGCGACGATCGCGCCTATCTCGCGGCCGGCGGCGCCGCGCTGCAGGTCGTGGATGTCTCCGATCCGCAGCTGCCGTTCGTCTGCGGCGGGTACGATGGCGGCGAGTTCGTGCATCATCTCGATCTCTACGGCGACTACGTCTTCCTCCCATGCGGCCAGCAGCAGCTCAAGATCATCGATGTCTCGATCCCCGAACAGCCGACCCTGGCGGGCAGCTATCAGACCGACGGGTATCCGCGTGGGGCGGCCGCCTTCGGTGACTACCTCTTCGTATCCAGCGGCTACGTGGCCGGGCCCCTGATCCTGGATGTGCGCGATCCTCTCGACCCGCAGGTCGTGGCCGCGTACGAAACGCCGGCGACGACGTGGAACTGCTTCCTCGATGGCGATCAGGTCTATGTCGCCGACTACTCGTCCTTGATCGTGCTGCGATGGGGCGCGGCGGGGGCTCCGGATCGCGCGCCGGCCGAGGAGGTGCGCGATCGCCTGGGCGTCCGGCTGTGCAATCCAATCCGGATCTCGTGCAGCGGGCTCGAGCTCGCGTTCATCGATCGCGACGGCGGTATCGACTGGAGCGCTGCATCGATCCGACTCTATGATGCCCTCGGGCGTTGCGTAGCCTCGGCGCACGGCGGAAGCGCAGAGGCCGGTGGCACGCGCATGGCACTTCGCTGCGCGTCGCTCTCACCGGGCGTCTACCTCTGCCGCATCCGCCAGGGCGAGATGGAGATCGTTCGGAGAGTGGCCGTCGTGCGATAGTGGGCTGAGGCATCCTAGAATGTGGCCCCGTTCACAGTGGACTGAGGTCTCCCAGGATCTGGGCCCGTCCACAGTGGACTGAGGTTTCCCAGGATGTGGGCCCGTCCACAGTAAACTGAGGTCTCCCAGGATGTGGGCCCGTCCACAGTAGACTGAGGTCTCCCGGGATGTGGGCCCGTCCAGCGGGGACTGATTCGCCATGGATGGAATCTCCCCGGGCCGGGCGCTCGCGGAATTCTTGGTTGTGCCGGCAGCGAGGCTGCCTAGTGAGAATGCGGATCCGAGCGCGTCCCGGCTTGCTCTGCGCCGGGTGTGAGCATCTCGTCGATGAGCGCCAGCAGATGCTGCGCGCGCGGATAGCGTGGGGCGGCGCGGATGTGTTCACTCAGTGACGATTCCTCTTCCTTCGTGACGATCGCGCCCGAGGCCTCGCTGCCCAGAATCAGAACGTGCCGTACCCGCAGGATCTTGCGCAACTCGAGAAGGAATCCTCTCTGGAGGCCCTCTTCGGGGAACGGAAGGATGCGCACGAGCGAATCGAGTAGGTCGAGAGAGATGATCGCCACTTCCGCCGCGTCTCGATCCGATCCCCCGACGGACTCGGGATCGGTGTGGGTTCGCACTTCATAGCGACTTCCAAGCACGGAGGCCATGTCGCGGGCAAAGTCCGCGTCCGAATCCGCGACCAGAATCGTCACTCTCGGGGCTGCCGCGTGGTGGTCTGAATGCTCCTCTGTGACTTGACGATCTGAGTGCTCCCCTGCGACTTGACGATCTGAATGCTGTCCTGCGAATCGATGAGACTCGATGTCCTTGTGAGCTCCCTGCGCGCGCTTCCCTGACACGTGGGCCTCCCTCTCCATCGCGGTGCTGGCAGCGAACAGGTGGCTCAGGCCTACGATCGTCTAGCACGGTCCCGCCTGCCGTCCGAGCGGTCACTGGCGCTTCGCCCGACCCCCCCACCTGCAAACCAGAGAAAGCTGCGGGGCGGGGAGCCGCGCGGGCTCTCGCCCCGCGGTTCCCGCGCCCCGGTAGGTACATCGCCTAGCGAAGGACGATGAAGCGATTCGTGCGCTCCTCGTCGCCGGCCCGCACACGGCAGAAGTAGGTTCCGCCTGCCACCCGACGGCCGCGATCGTCGGTGCCATTCCACTGCAGAGCGTACCGGCCGGATGGCTGGTCGCTGTGCAGCAACTGACGGATCCGTCGGCCGCTGGCGTCGAAGAGGACGACGTCCACAGGTGTGCTGCCCGAACCCGCGTCGATCGAGTAGCGCAGGGTCGAAGACCCGAGGATCGGATTCGGTGACCACCCTCTGAGGTCGAGCGCGATCCCTCCTCGCGGCATTTCCTCGTTGCGCACGTCCTGCTCATCCCAACAACCGACACCCCACGCGCCGATCCGGTCGCACGCGTAGCGGTTGCAGGGGGAGAAGTTCCAGAGGTGGTAGTCACCCTCGAGGGCATTGCAGTAGCACGGGTCCTCGGAGATGTTGTCGTTCAAGCCGATGTCATCTCCCGCATCCCCCTGCCCGCCGGCGTTGCCGTAGATACAGCAGCACGAAAGCGCAGCATCGCCGCCGTCCTCCCAGAGCGCCGATCCGGAGGTCGAGAAGCTGATGATCGTACTCGTCAGCGTCACCTGTCCCTGCACGGTCACACCGGCGCCGTTGCCGTCCGTCGCGTTGCTGTCGAGCGTGCAGTGATCGAGCTCGGCATCGGTCGAGTTGCCCACGTAGACGGCGCCACCCTCGTCCGTACCGCTGTTGTTCGCCATCGTGCAGTAGCCGATCGTCGTGTTGCCCTCACCGGAGGCGCAGATGGCACCCCCGTAGTGGTTCGCACTGTTGAGTTCCAAGCGCACGCCGCTC
>WJJG01000013.1 GCA_014729815.1 Candidatus Eiseniibacteriota bacterium | reverse complement strand
GTGGCGCTCGTCCAGCACGGCATCCCAGGCGGCATCGACCTCCTTCAGCGCGCGGCGCTCCTGCTGATAGTCTCGGGTACCAATCGTCTCGGTGCCCTTGAAGGCCATATGCTCGAACATGTGAGCGATGCCGGTCGTGCCTACTACCTCGCAGACACCACCGGCATCGACCACGGTGGCGTAAGAGAAGACCGGCGCGTCGTGCTTCTCGACCACCAGGAAGCGCAGCCCGTTCTCGAGGGCGAATTCCTGGACCTGATCGGCCAGCGATTGCAGCGGAGCCGCGCCTGCCGAGTTGCCTGCCGTCACGACGCTGCAGAACGCCATTCTGAGCAAGAGGACCCGGGCCAATCCTAGTCGCTTCATCCAAACTCCCTCCATTTCAGGCGTCTATGCCGATTCATCGTCGCCTCGGGACGACGATTCGCCGGTCGTTTCCCTCCTGCAGATGCGATGACCGGTTCAAACCTGGTGAGCATACACGATCGCCTGCGGCTTGGCCAACATCGGCTCCAGTCGGGTCGCGCGGGCGCCGGGCTACAGACCGGAGGCTGCGGGAGAAGCTACTGCGCGAGGATGAGCTTCAGATGATCCGTCCCCTGCGGCGTCGTCAGACGCACGAGATAGGCGCCGGTCGCCAGATCGCGACGTGGACGCCAGGCGACATTGTGCGCGCCCGCCTTCAGATGCGTGCGTAGCAGCTCGGCGGTGCGGCGTCCCGCCGCGTCGAAGAGCTCGAGGCGCGTGTCGCCCTCGCGCGCGAGACGCAACCGGATCTGCGCCGCGCCATCGGGAGAGCGGACGATGGGATTCGGGTGTGCGGCGAGTTGGAGGTCGCGCGCCGGCGGACGTGGATCCTCCACGCCGCTTGAGACTTCGAGAAAGCCCAGCGAGGGGAAGTCTCCCATCAGCACGTTGGCCACGGTGTTCGGATTGGCGCCGAAGAAGTCCCGCAGGATCGTCGCGTACATCGCCCGGAAGTCCTGTTGCACGAGCAGATTCCCGTTCTCGTCCAGATCGGTCAGGCTCGGCTGGCTGCCGTAGATGCCGCCAAGCACCTGGGCGCCGAGCGCCAAGTGCGGCGCAGCGGTGCCATGATCGGTGCCCTGGCTGCCGTTCTCCTCGACGCGGCGGGCGAACTCGGCGCTGGTGACCACCAGGACGCGGTCGCCGAGGCCCTGGTTGTCGAGATCCGTCAGGAAGGCGGCCAGCGACTGCCCCACGCTGGCCATGAGCCCATCGTGCGTGGCGCGCTGACCGGCATGCGTGTCGAAGCCGAACTCGGAGGTCAGGAAGAAGGGCGTCTGCAGTCCGCCACTGAGAAGGCGCGCGACGATCTCGAGCTGTCCACCGAGGCTCGTCGTCGGATAGGCGACCGTATTCTGCCCGTTCTCGGATGCGGTCTGGATCGCTTCGGCGTAAGCGAAGGTCTCACGATCGATCGAGCGCACGTAGCCCAGCTCCTCGCCTCCGCGCGTGTCGGGCAACGGATCGGTCCACTCCCCCGTGTAGTTCGCACTGACCAAATTGTGGAAGGTGTCGGGATCATCGACGATCACCCCTGCCGTGCTACGCGCGCCGCTCAGTGGGATGCGGTGCGAGAGGGCCTGCTGCAATCCCTAGGGTGCGTCGGGCAGGATGTGCGGGAAGAAGGGGAACATCGCCTCGATGAAACGCGCGATCCAACCGGTGCTGATGTATTGGTCGCTGGCCGAAGCGCTGAACCAGATGTCGGTCGAGCGGAAGTGTGAGAGATTCATTTGCGGATAGCCGACGCCGTGTAGGAGCGCCATGCGCCCGGCGTCATATAGATCCGCCAGCGGCGCCAGTTCGGGATGCAGCCCGGTGTCGGAGCTGATCGGAACCGTCTCCTCGGGCGGAATCGCGATCGTGGAACGCACCTCATAGTAGGTCGCATCGGTGATCGGCACGAAGCTGCTCAGACCATCGTTTCCTCCGCTGAGGTTGACCTGCACCAGCACCCGCCCGGCCAGTGGCGGATGCTCGAAGCGTCCATCGGTGGCCCGGGCCGCCAGCGGCGCGGGCACGAACGACCGGCGCAGCCAGGGCGGCACGATCAGGCCGGCCGCCGTCAGGGCCAGTGCGCGTCGAACGAAGTCGCGTCGTCTCATCTCCCGCCCTTCTTTCCTGTCACGCCCTTCTCCACTCCGCAGCGGCGTTGCGACGTCCCCGCGCGGCGCGCCTACTTGAGCTGGAAGTCCGGCAAGCGCATCGTCAGGCGCAGAAGCGCCTGCACCCGCGCTTCGGCTTTCGGCAGCCCGAGATGCCATTCGCCGGGCTGCATCCCCCCGAGGAGCTCATCGATCATCCGCTGCCGCACGCCGATCGTGGGGGGCTGGCCGAAGAAGAGCGTGGCGACATCCTCGACCAGCGTCTCGGGGTCGTCCGGATCGCGCAAGCCCCCAGCCAGTGCCAGCGCATCGGCCTGCATCTGGATGTCGTAGCCCAGGACGATGCCATCGACCAGCCCAACGTCGAGCGTCTTGCGCCACGGCAGCGCGTACGAGTTGATCCACGTGCGATAGCCGGGCCGGCCGGCCACGTTGCGCGGCTCGAAGAGCAGGTGCCCCATCGCTCCCATGCAGTAGAGGAGCCAGACCGCCGGTGGATTGTCGTAGTGGCTCAGGTCGGCATCCGCGATCGCCGCGGAAGGAACCGTAGCGCGCGTTCCGCATGCGCGACGAGGAGGGAGCGTGGCATGCAGTTCTGCCGGCAGGAGCGAGGACGGATCGGTGACACGTGTTCCCCCATGGTTCGATGGAGGTCGCGCAGCGTGGGAAGGACGTTTGGAGTATGCCCCGCGGGCCGCCTGTGCTCAAGCCAAGCGGGCG
>WJJG01000149.1 GCA_014729815.1 Candidatus Eiseniibacteriota bacterium | reverse complement strand
GGCATCGGCCGCGGTGGAGTCCGCGGCGGCGGCGGAGTCGGCATCAGCGGCGACCGCCTCGGCCGCGGGTCTCTCGGCATCCGCCGCACAGAGCGGCCACGCGCCGCAGCAGAGCGCGGCCACGAATCCGCCAATCAGAAGCAGGCGCATCGCGTCCCTCATGATTCAGATCTCCGGTCTCAGGTGACAGGCAACCGGTGCGGGGAAGCTGCCCCAAACGGCTGCAGCAAGGCCGGTGCAGCGCGTGCGACGCACACCGCCGCCCAGCCCTACTCGGCGCCACGCGGGGAGTTCCGCTGTCGCACCCGGTGCCGCCCGGGCGAGCCGCCAGCTCTGCGGGGAGAGTACGCCGTCCCCGTGCACACGGGAACCGCCGAATCGACCTACCGCAGATGCACCAGTCGGTGGCGGTGGTCTCCCGACGCATCCGCCCCGGCAGTGCGGCAGTAGAAGACCCCCTGCGGCACGAGATGGCCGGAGCGGTCGCACCCATCCCAGATCGCCCAGCCGCCGTGGGGGCCGGGCTGTAGCGGGAGGGTGCGCACGAGCCGCCCGCCGACATCATGGATGCGCAGCAGGGGCAGCTCGTCCTCTGCGTGGCCGCCTTCGGCCTCGGCGACGCGCAGCACCAGTTTCGTGGCGCCCCGGAACGGGTTGGGGTACGCGCCCAGCCCGGGCGGCCCGGGGCCGAAGACCGGCTCCCGGTCGGCCACATCGGCGGACGGGAGGTTGAAGAGCAGATCGACCTGCCCCAGATCGTAGCTCGCCGCGGCCAGGTCGAGGGTGCCGTCACCATCGAAGTCCGCGGCCGAGAGGCCCCAGGCCGGGCCAGTCGCGGCATACGTGGTGGCGAAGGGGAAGCTGCCGTGGCCTTGGTTGCGCGTCACCCAGACGGCCTCGTCGCCGAACATCGAGCCGGCCAGATCGCAGTCGCCATCGCCATCGACATCCGCCCAGACGAGGCGCTTGATGGCGCCCATCTCCGGCAGGGATTCGGGGGGACCGAAGCTGCCATCGCCGAGATTGAGGATCACCGCGGCATCGCTGCCGGCCCCGGCGATGTCGGGCGCGCCGTCGCCATTGAGGTCGTTGATGCACAGGGTCGACGGCCCGTCGCAGAGGGCGCAGTTGCGCAGCCCCGGGAACTCGCCCCGACCGTCGTTCAGCAGCAGCGAGACGTTGTCGTTGCTGCTGTTGACGACGCCGATGTCGAGATCCCCATCGAGGTCGATGTCGGCCACCGCCACGCCGCGCGCGGCGCTCCCGGCCGAGTAGACGCGCGTCTGGGGAAAGGCCCCCGTACCGTCGTTACGCAGCACCTTGACGTTGTCGCCCGAGCCCCAGCCGTCGGTCATGACCAGATCGACATCCCCGTCGGCGTCGAAGTCGCCGCCGCAGAGCGCCTGGCCCAGGATCGCCGGCGTGTAGCTGGTGTGGAAGGCGAAGCTGCCGTCCCCCTGATTGCGCAAGACGACCAGGTGCGAGCTGCCCGGCTCGTTGTGGGCCACGGCCAGATCGACGTGGAGATCGCCGTTCAGATCGGCGGCGAAGATGTCCAGCGGATCGGGCGCGCCCAGGGAGTAGAGCTGCGGGGCGGCGAAGCTGCCGTTGCCCTGGTTGATCAGCAGGGCCACGCTGCCCGGCTGCGGGTAGACGCCGCAGACGCAGACCGCCAGGTCGATATCCCCATCGCGGTCGAAGTCGGCCGCGGCCACCCCGCGCGGATCGTTGCCGGCCGGGCAGCTCAGCGGCTCCTCGAAGACGCCGTAGGAGCGGCGGAAGACCTCGGCGGTGAAGCTCCAGACGTATCCGCTCAGATGGACGCCGTTGGTCGCCGTGACCTCGGGCGTCAGCGTGGCGGTGAGCATCTCGCCGCTGCGCAAGCCGTCCTGCGGATCGAGGCGCGCGCCCCAGACGCCCGGCTCGTAGGTCACGGTCGCCGGATGGGGGCCCGACTGCGCGCCGGCGAGCAGGAAGCTGCCGGCATTCAGGCTGTAGGGATCCAGGGGCGCATCGAAGCGGGCGGTGACATCGGTCTCTGCGGGCGCCTCGAGGCCGAACGGACCCGGATCGGTGCTCACCACCGCCAGGGCGTTCTTGTTGCGCAGAATCGAGACGTAGGCGGTGTGGAAGTCGTGCACCACCGCCAGGTCGAGATCGCCATCTTCGTCGAAGTCGCCGCTGGTGAGCGCCGAGGGCTCGTACATGCTGGGATACGCAACGGCGGCATCGAAGCTGCCATCGCCGCGGCCCAGCAGCACCGAGACCGAGCCCGAGAGCGAGTTCGTCACGGCCAGATCGAGATGCCCATCGGCATTCGCATCGAAGGTCCGCGCGGCGCGCGGCCATTCGCCGACCGGGTAGGGCTGCGGCGACCCGAACCCGCCGCTGCCGTCGCCGCACAGGATCGAGACCTGGCACGGCTCCATGTTGACGGCGGCCGCATCCGGCGCGCCGTCCTGATCGAAGTCGCCGAGCTGGAGGGCGGAGGGGGTGATGCCGGCCGGGTAGTGCGTCACCGCGCCAAAGGTTCCATCGCCGGCGCCGAGGAGCACGCCGATCGCGTTCTCCCCGGAGGTCGCCACGGCGATATCCAACGCGCCATCGGCGTCGAGATCCCCGATCTCCACATCCAGCGGCACCAGCCCACTCCAGTGGACGGCCGCGTAGGTGAAGCCGCCGGCGCCATCGCCGAGGAAGATGGCGCAGTTGTCGTAGTCGGTCTGGGTGGCGACCAGATCGAGATCCCCGTCGGCGTCCAGATCGCCGCAGGCCAGGCTGCTCGGATCGCCGCTGCTGGAGACCAGCGTAGGCGCGGCGAAGCTGCCGTCTCCGAGTCCCAGGAGGATCGAGAGCGTCTCGGTGCTTGGGCAGGCCGCGGCCAGATCCAGCGCGCCGTCGCGGTCGAAGTCCCCGGCGACGAGATCCCAGGGCGCGCCCCCGGCGGGATAGAACGTGGCGGGCGAGAAGCTGCCGTCCCCGAGTCCGAGGCGGATGACGACGTCGTAGCGGTTGCGGCCGGCGATGGCCAGGTCGAGATGTCCGTCGCCGTCGAAATCGGCGGTGGCCACGGTCATCAGAGACTCACCCAGCGGATCGTCGCTCAGGGTCTCGAACTCCCCCGAACCGTCGTCGGCGGCGCACTGGAACTGCCAGCCATGGCCGCCCAGGGGCTGACCGCCGGCGGACGCGACATCGGTCGTCAGCAGCGCCGTCACCCGCTCGCCGGCGCGAAAGCCGATGTCCGGATCCAGCGTGACGCTCTGCCCCTCGGCATCGTAGGTCACGAGCCCGTCGTGGAAGCCGGTTTGATCGCCGCGCAGCAGGAAGGTCTCGCCACTCAGCGTGGCCGGATCCATCTCCACGGTGAAGACCGCCGTGGCGTCGGTCTCCCGGGGCGCGGCGGTTTCGTGGGCGCTAGGCACGGTCAGGCTCACCGCCGGCAGCTCCAGATCCGCGCCGGGCCCGCCGTAGGCGCCCATGTCGTTGCGGGTGCCGTCGGGATCGTTGTAGGCGGGATCCGGGTTGCCGGCATCGATGCAGGGGGAGCCTTCGCCGAGGTGATAGTCGCCCGCGCCGGCATCGACGAAGAGCGGATCTTCGGAGATGTCCCCCGGACCGGGATTGCAGTTGTAGTAGTCCTGACCGTTGCCCCAGACGTCGTTGTAGGAGAAGTCGGTGGGGACGGAGTTGTTGGTACACCCGATCCCGCGCGTCGTGTTGTGGGTGACGATGTTGTTCATGATCGGCGGCCGATAGCCGCCGCTGTCGTAGATGCCGGTGTCGTTGTAGGAGATCGTGTTGTTGATCAACTCGGGCCGCGAGCTGATCGAGAAGCCGGTGTAGGTGTTGTGCACGATGACGTTGTTGTGCACCCAGGGCTCGGCGCCGTTCCAGGTGGCGATGCCGAAGTCGTTGCCCTCGAGCCGGCAGTTGCAGATCTCCGGCGAGGCGCCACTGTTGCAGAAGATCCCGCCGCCGCCCGGCATGCCGCCGCCGGAGATCGCCCCGGTGATCGTGAAGCCGGTCAAGCGCGTGCCGTGATCGATGTCGTTGCCGATCGCCGAGACCACGTCGCCGCTGTCGCCGCCGCCGCTGATGATCGAAAGCCCCTCTCCGGCGCCCTGGACGACCACGCCGGCCTTGAGGCTGATCTCCTCGAAGTATTCGTCGGCGGCGACCATGACGACATCGCCCTCGGCGGCGGCGTCGATCCCCGCCTGGATGGTGGGGTAGTCGCCGGGGACGTGGAGGATGGCGGCGCCCGCGACGGGTGTCACGCACGCGCACACCGTCAGGAGGAGTGTGGCGCAGAGGGCCGGGACGAAACCGTTGGGGGAGCGCATGGGAACCTCCGTGCAGCAGGACTGGTGTGGTGGATCATCTCCCGCGCCTGCAATTCTACCACTCCACGGAGGCGGAAGCATGGGAAAGGCGGCGCCCGCTGCTCGGGCGGGCACCGCCGCGGAAGAGGCGGTCCGCCCGCGGGGCGCCGGCCTTGAACACCCGCTCCGCTGGCGGGGGCGCCGGCCTTGAACACCCGCTCCGCTGGCGGGGCGCCGCCCACCCGGTAGCTGGTGCTGTGCTCTGGAAGCCCGCCTACCTCAGCAACGTCAGGCTCCGCGTCAGCGTGTTCTGCTCGGTGCGGAGCTGGTAGTAGTAGACACCCGCCGGCATGGCCTGCCCGGCGTCACTGCTGCCGTCCCAGTGCAGCCGATAGAGCCCCGCGTCGTGGCTTCCATCTGCCAGCGTGCGCACCAGCCGCCCGCCGGCATCGAAGATGCGCAGGCGGACCTGCTGCTCGCGCGGCAGCTCGAAGGCCACCGTGGTCGCCGGACGGCAGGGATTGGGCGCGTTCTGCAGCAGCACCGGCCGCAGCGCCACCGGCTGCCACGCGGGCGCATCCTGCATGTTGCCGCCCGTGCCGCTGACCTCGACGTCGTCGACGTACCAGCCCTCGCGGGTGTCGGCGCCGTCGCTGCCGAAGCGGAAGCGGAAGCGAGCCGTGCCCTCGTAGCCCTCGAGCACGAAGAGCGCCTCGCTCCAGTCGAACTCCCCGGAGTAGACCGGCGTCTCGGCCGGGAAGGGGCCGGGTGTGCCGCCGGTGCGGATCAAGTAGGGGTAGCCGTCCTCGGGCGTGATCTGCTCCCAGGCGCCGCCGCCCAGCGACATCTCCACCAACCCGCCGTCGTAGCAGTACTCGGGATAGGCGCCGCTGGTCTCGGCCTCCATCCAGTGCATGAAGCGCAGGTAGGTCGTCTCGGCCAGGGGGATCTCCTCGGTTTCGAGACAACCGTCGCACAGACTGGCGTAGTCGCCGGTGCCGGTATCGCCCTGCTTCCACGAGGTCGCGCCGCCGGGCGTGCAGTTCTTCTCGCTCGAGAGATGCCACTGATCGACGAAGCCGCCGGTGCCCACGTAGTGGCTCCAGCCGCCCTGCCCGTTCTCCATGTCGTCGCCGAAGCCGCCGATCGGCAGATCCTGCTGCAGATTCACGGCGTAGCTCCAGTCGGCCTCGCAGGCCAGATAGAGGGCGATGATCTCCGGCTCGGGACAGCCGGGCGAGACGGTCAGGTTGAACGCCGGTTGCAGCTCGACCTCGCCGCCGGCGGCCACCAGCGCGGCGCCGGCCTCGCCCTGATTGACGGTCACCAGGCCATGGCTCGAGGTCAACTCGGCGGCCAGCGACGTGGCATCCTCGCTGCCGCTGTTGATGACGAAGACGCGATAGAAGAAGGTTTCCCCGGGGTCGGCGCGGCCGTTGCCGTCTCCGCCCGCCGCATCGTCGACGATCACGCGCGAGATCGAGATCTCCGGCGCCTCGACCGTCAGATGGAAGCCGCTCTCCCAGTCGGTGCGGTTGTCGGAGTGGATCGCCAGATCGAAGTGGATCGTGTGCCCGTCGGGGCAGCCGCCGGCGATG
>WJJG01000148.1 GCA_014729815.1 Candidatus Eiseniibacteriota bacterium | reverse complement strand
GGCGAGCCCTCGCCACGCGTGCGCTCGGAGCGTCGCGCAGCGGCGCCACGGGCGACCGGGTTTTCGGGAACGGCGGACGGCTCTGATCATCGGCACTCCTTCCTGCAGGATAGGTCTGCCGCGCGTCAGTGCCCACCCGCAGTGCCTCTCCAGCAGGCCGCGATGGCGGGGCGCACCGCGCGAGTCGGCGGCCGCGTCGGAAGGGATGCTACGGGAGCCGCCCTCCGGATCCCAGGCGAATCGCGGGCGCGCGGCAGCGCCGCCTTCCGCGTTGTTGGCTGGCGGGGAGCGGGATACACTCGCCAACCCACACACGAATCAAGCGCGCCACCGCGTGGAGGAGGAAGCTGGTGTCAGCAGCAGGATCGTCCGGATCGTCGCACGCCCGAAGCACGTCCCCGCGCCGGCGGAGCCGTCTCACCCAGGACTTTCGTCACGAGGATCGCATGCTCTTCCAATCGATCCCCTGGGAGCAGACCGACTTCCGCCGCAGCGACACGTGGCGCGTTCTGCGCATCATGGGAGAAGTCATCGAGGGGTTCGAGGCGCTGGCGCGCATCGGCTCGGCGATCTCGATCTTCGGCTCGGCGCGCGTGGCGAGTGAGGATCCGGTCTACGCGGATGTGTCCGCCATGGCGCGCGGACTGGCCGAAGCCGGGCTGACCGTGATCACCGGGGGCGGCCCGGGTCTGATGGAGGCCGCCAATCGCGGCGCCCAGGAAGGGGGTGGCCTCTCGATCGGCTGCAATATCGAGCTGCCGTTCGAACAGGGCGCCAATCCGTACCAGGACCTCAGCCTGACCTTCCGCTACTTCTTCGTGCGCAAGCTGATGTTCGTCAAATACTCCATCGGCTACGTGATCTGCCCCGGGGGCTTCGGCACACTGGACGAGCTGTTCAATGCGCTGGTTCTGACCCAGACATCGAAGATCGAGAACTTCCCGATCGTGCTCTTCGGGCGCGACTACTGGACGGGGCTGCGCGGGTGGATCGAGGAGCGGATCCTCGGCGGCGGTCACATCAGCGCGGGCGACGAGAAGCTGCTGCAGATCGCCGAGACCCCCGAAGAGGTCGTCGACCTGGTGGTCGCCAAGTGCCGCGCCGGAGGGTTCCTCCCGCCGACCGGCGTCCGGGATGCGGCGGCCGAGCAGAAGGAGGAGTAGGATGCGGACGAAGCGTGCGAGGATCGGTCTGTCGATCGTCCTGCTCACAGGCGGGCGGCTGTGCGGTGGGCTGCTGTGCGGCGGGCTGCTCTGCGGCGGATTGCTCGCCATGCCGCTGGCGTCGGGCGAGATGGCGGCGGCGAGCGCGATCCCGCAGACGACGGACGATGCAGCGCCGATCGCCGGTCTCGATTCGCTCTCTTCGGCCACGCTGCAGCGCGCGCTCGACTACCTCGAGATCCATCCAGCCGAACTGGGATTCGAGAAGCTCTATGCCGAGGACGATACGTTCCGCCTGGGGATCGTCGAAGCGTTGCTGGGCGATCCGCTGCGCATCCCGCTCTGGCAGCAGGAGACGCGGGAGGTGCTGCGGCAGCGCGCGAGCGATCCGGCCGCACTGGCCGCGCAGCTCGGAGCCCTGATCGAAGCCCCGGTGCCCGAAGAGGCGCTCGACACGCGCCGGCTGGGGCGCGAGGGCTGGACGCAGATTCCGGCCTCCAGCACACATTGGCGCGGCGATCGCTCTGGCGAGGCGTTCCTGGCCGGCTGCCGGCAGGCCGAGCGCCTGCTGCAGCGCGCCTTCGCCGCGCTCACGCCGGCCGAGCGCGACACGCTGCTGATCCACGCGCCGGCGATGTGGGGCAATCCGCAGGAGGATCCGGTCGATCGCGCACAGCGCGGCGCGCTGCACTTCGAGTTGGGCGCCCCGGCCGATACGAGCATCGAGATCGGCGAGGATCAGGTGCTCGACTATGCCGCGCGGATCGATCGCGACGCACTGACCGCGGCGGCGGCCGCTTTTCTGGCGGCGCTGGCCGACTACGTTCCGCAAGCGCCCAATACCTCACCGGGTGCAGAACGGCAGCTCCCGGGCGTCCACGGCGCTCTGAGTGGGATCTTCGAGACGCCCTGGGGCCGGCTGGTGATCGGCAGCCACGAGGACAACGTCTATGACTCGCACGCCCTCTCCGAGATCGCTTTCCTGATCGATCCGGGCGGGGACGACGTCTATCGCGGGCGAGCGGCCTCGGCCATCGGAGATCTGGGCCGTTCCTTGAGCGCGGTGATCGATCTGGCCGGTGACGACTTCTACGATGCCGGCGATCGCGCCTACGCGCTGGGGGGCGCCGTGCTGGGCCTGGCGGCCCTGATCGATGTGGCCGGCGACGACGTCTACCGGGGCGGGGACGGCTGCCAGGGGGCGGCCTGCTTCGGCGCTGGCTTCCTCTACGACGGACGTGGCACGGACCAGTTCCGCGGGCGCAATCTCTGCCAGGGCGCGGGTGCCTTCGGAATCGGCGCCCTCGTCTCCGACGCCGCGCCGCACGGACCGCCCGGGCCCGAGCTGCAGCCCGACCGCGCGTACGAAGCCGGCCTGGTGGCGGTGGCGGGCACCGGGGCGCTGCCGATCCGCTATGACGAAAACGACACCTACCAGTGCGCGCGCTTCTCGCAGGGCTTCGCCTCGACCTTCGGTATCGGCCTGCTCCACGACCGCCAAGGCAACGATACCTACCGCAGCGGCGGTCACTACCTGCACGCTCCGCTGCTGCCGCACGACTTCCAGTCGCTCTCGCAAGGCTACTCGATCGGCTTCCGGCCGCGCGCCGCCGGGGGGATCGGGATCCTGCTCGATGACGCCGGCAACGACTTCTACGCCGCCGAAGTCTACGCCCAGGGCGTCAGCTACTGGTACTCGATCGGGCTGCTGTGCGACGGGGGCGGCAACGATCGCTATCTGGCCACGCAATACGCCCAGGGGGCTGGTGTGCATTTGGCGGTGGGCTCGCTCTGGGATGGAGGCGGCGACGATCACTACGCCTGCAAGTTCGGCGTGACGCAGGGCACCTCGCACGATCTCTCGGCCGGCTGGCTGATCGATGCCTCGGGCAACGACTACTACCTGGTCAGCGACGGACAGGGCATCAGCATCACCAACTCGGCGAGTCTCTTTCTCGATCAGCAGGGCGACGACTTCTACGCCACGCCTCGCGGGGGGCAGGGCAAGGTGACCTGGGCGCGCGGCTTCTGCGGGGCGGGCATCTTCCTCGATCTGGAGGGCCACGACGTCTACGCGCGCGAGTCGGCCGGCATCGATGGCGGGGTCTGGTCGCAGGATCTGCACGCAATCGGCATCGACCTCGATCGCGATCTGACCCTGCCGGGGGAGGATGTGCCCGAGATCACGCTGACCGCCGAGGATTCCGCGCGCACGATCGAGGAGCTCTTCGAGACGGCCTCGATCTGGGAAGTCGGCAGCGCGCGGGAGAAGGTGCGGCGGGCGCGCCAGGCGCTGCACGCCAAGGGGATCCCGGCGCTCGACTACGTGGTGGCGGAGAAGCTGGGCACGACCAGCGGTCTCGAGTACCGCGCCATCGAATCTCTGGCGCGCGAGTACCCCGACAGCTTCCTGGTGCGCCTGCTGCCGCGCCTCGATGATCCCGACGAGCGCGTGCAGCGCAATGTGATCGGCCTGCTGGGCGGACTCGAACGCGCCGAGGCGTGTGCCCCGCTGGTCGAACGGCTGCGCGATCGCACTCACGAGGAGCAGTGGACGCGCATCATCCACGCCCTCGGCCGCATCGGGGAGACCGAGGTGGAGGGGCTGGATGTGCGCGCGGCGCTGCGACCGATGCTGCGCGATGCGCAGGAGCGCCGTCGCATCTACACCGCCGCCGCGCTGCGTGCACTGCGCGATACGGTGGCCATCCCGGCGCTGGTCGATCTGCTGGAGGACCGGCAGCTCACCGTGCGCGCCGCCGCGCATGCCGCGCTCCGCCGATTCCAGGCGGCAGCCATACCGGACCTGGTAGCGGGGCTCGAGGCCGCGAGCAGCCACCGGGCGACGATCGTGCGCACCCTCGGCCGGGCGGCCGAGGCGCTGCGTGATAGCACGGATGCGGTCAGCCTCACCGCCCGCGGCGCCGCGCGGCGTGCCCTGCTCGCCGAGCTGCAGCGACGACCGGGG
>WJJG01000147.1 GCA_014729815.1 Candidatus Eiseniibacteriota bacterium | reverse complement strand
TCCCGGCAACACGATCCCGGCGCAGCTCTCCCCGGAGCGGGAGATGCGATCGGCCGGAAAGGAGGTCCATGATGAGAGGGAAGCGGACGGTACGGACGTCCGCGAGCATCGTCGGCTGCCTGATCGCAGCGCTGCTCTGCGCGATGCCCGCCCTGGCGTACACCGGTGACCATGCCAAGATGCAGGTGCGCCTTCCTTGGCCCAGCGAGGAGCAGATCGAGATCCTGCGCACCGTGCGTGATCTCGATCCGATGAAGATCCGGCCCGGCGAGGAGTTGATCCTGGTCAGTCACGAGGATCAGATCGCGCGGCTCGAGGCGCTGGGGTTCCATGTCGAGGTGCAGATCCCAGACATGGAGGAGCACTACGCCGCACAGCGCAGGGGATACCGCAACTTCGGCCTGCTGTACACCTACAGCGAGGCAGTCGATCAGCTCGATCAGCTCCACACCCAGTATCCCCACATCGTGGGCGAGAAGTTCTCGATCGGGCAGAGTTGGGAAGGTCGTGACATCTGGACGATCAAGGTTTCCGACAATCCCGGGGTGCAGGAGGATGAGCCGGAAGTCTACTTCGACGCCCTGCACCATGCGCGCGAGCCGATCACGGTCAACGTGCTGATCGAGACGATCCGTTACCTGTGCGAGAACTATGGCAGCGATCCGGAGGTGACCTTCCTGGTCGACAACCGACAGACCTACTTCACGCCGGTGATCAATCCGGACGGGTACGTCTACAACGAGCAGCAGTATCCGGGCGGGGGCGGCATGTGGCGCAAGAACCGTCGTCCGCCGACGCAGGGCTGCTGGGGTGTCGATCCGAACCGCAACTACAGCTACGAGTGGGGCGGGGTCGGCTCGAGCGGGGATCCATGCGACGAGACTTACCGTGGTCCCGAGCCGTTCTCCGAGCCGGAGACGGTCGCCAATCGCGACTTCATGAACGCGCACGAGATCGTCACTCACAACTCCTATCATAGCGTGGTGGGTATCATCCTGATTCCGTGGGGCTATACGTCGCAGCACACCGAGGACGATGCACTGCTGCGCCAGATCGGGGAGGGGATGGCCGAGTCGAACGGCTATCCGGTCGGTCAGGGCGCCGAACTGCTGTATAGCTGCTCCGGGGTGACGTTCGACTGGTCCTACGGCGAGCAGCAGACCAAGCCCAAGATCTTCGCCTATACGACGGAGGTCGATGGCAGCGGCTTCTGGCCCAACGACTACGAAGTGGACGGCCTGGTGGCTGAGAACATCCCGTCGAATCTGCATCTGATGCGTGTGGCCGGCAGCTACCTGTCCGTCTCCGACGTGGTCCTCGAGGGCGGCGACGGCAACGGCCTGCCCGATCCGGGCGAGACGCTCGAGATGGTCGTCACCGTCCAGAATGAGGGCGCCATCACGGATGCCGAGAACGTCGTCGTGACGCTGCGCACCAGCGATCCGTACGTCCAGCTCCACGTCGCGCAGTCGGATCTGGGGACGATTCCGGCCAACGACTCGGGCAGCAACGCCGCGGCGCCCTTCTCGCTGACGATCGATCCGGCCTGCCCCGAAGGGCACAGCTTCGAAGTCGACATCGAAGTCGTGGCCGACGCCTTCGAGACGACGCATCACACCGGCTGGCCGGTGGGCGATCTGGACGAGATCTTCGCCGACGAGATGGAGGGCGGCGTGGGCGACTGGACGCACGAGGTCGTCACCGGCGGCTTCGTGGATCAGTGGCACCAGAGCACGCAGCGCAACCACACCGCGGGCGGGGTCACGAGCTGGAAGTTCGGCGATACCGGATCGGGCGACTACGCCAATCTCTCCGATGGTGCGCTCTACACGCCGATCGTCGAATCCTACGGCAT
The DNA here is from genome assembly GCA_014729815.1 of Candidatus Eiseniibacteriota bacterium. GTDB lineage: Bacteria > Eisenbacteria > RBG-16-71-46 > CAIMUX01 > WJJG01 > WJJG01. Next base: position 1,740 of record WJJG01000147.1, on the reverse strand, counting down.
CGTCGAGCTCACCTTCTGGCACTGGATGGACGCCGAAGCCAGCGGTTCCTATCCGACGATGTGCTACGACGGCGGCCTGATCGAAGCGTCGGTCAACGGTGGCGATTGGGAGCTGGTGGCGCCGCTGGACGGCTACACACACATCATCCGCGAGGGCAGCACCCCGGGACCGTTCGAGGAAGGCACGCCCTGCTTCTCGGGCGAGTTCGACTGGCGCGAGGACACGGTGCGCCGCTACTACTCGGGCGAGATGCAGTTCCGCTTCCGCTTCGGATCCGATGGCGCCGACACGCGCGAGGGCTGGTACGTCGATGACCTGGTCATCATGGGGCGCTCGACCGACAATCTGGCGCCCGATGCGCCGGCGCTCGTCGCCCCGGTCGATGGCGAGACGGTCTACACCTCGCGGCCGGAACTGGTCGTCGAGAACGCCACCGACCCCGAGGGGGATCCGTTGACCTATGCCTTCCGCGTCTTCGGCGACGAGCTGCTCACGGAGCTCGTGCGAGAGGTCTGCGGCGTGGCCGAGGGATCGGGCACGACGAGCTGGACCGTGACGCCCGGCCTCCAGGACGGCGCCTACTACTGGCACGCGTACGCCGACGACGGCATCGAGCGGGGTCCCTGCATGCCCACCGCCTCGTTCACCATCGAGGGGGGACAGGGGATCGCCGAGGAGGTAGGCATCCGCGGGCTGCGGCTGCTCGGTGCGGGACCGAATCCGGCGCCGGGCTGGGCCGATCTGCGCTTCCGTCTCGGCTCGGAGAGCCGTGTGGAGGTTGCGCTCTACGATCTGCAGGGCCGCCAGCTGCGCGTCCTGGGGGGGCGGTTCGCACCCGGCGCCCATGCGCTCAGTTGGGATGGCCGCGATGCGGACGGCCACGCGGTGCCGGCCGGCATCTATCTCTACCGGCTGGCGGACGCCACCGACCGGATCGAGGGGCGTATCTTGATGGTTCGCTGATCCCGAACGACCCTGCGGGGTGACATCGCCGTACGCAACACAGATCCACGCACCGACGGAGCCCGTGACACAGTGCACGGGCTCCCCTACACTCCCGGCGATTCTCGCTGGGGCCGGTGCGGGATGATAGGCGTCCGACCGGGGATGCCCGGCCCGCCTGGCGATCGATCGACCGAATGGGAGCGGCCGGCATGGATTCGTCGGGCACTCCGAAGACAGACGCGCCCGTGCAGCCGGAGCGAATCGCGCCGCTCGAGATCGCCTGGCTGCTGAGCCCGCTGCTCTATCTCCTGTTGCGCTGGAGCGCATTCTTCCTGCCCGATCCGCTGCGCGCCGCGCTGGCCTTCCTGCTGGTCGTTCTGCTGCCCGGCTGGTTGCTGCATCTGCTGATCCTCCCGCGCGCGAGAATCGGTCTGGCAGCGCGCATCACACGGGCCTTCTTCCTGGGCGTGGGGTCGGTGGCCCTGCTCGGCCTTCTGGCCTGGTTTGCCGGCGGCGATGTCGGGCTGGGGAGCGTCACGGCCGAGCGGATGCCGCCCGCGCCATTCGTGGGCCGTCTCAGCAGCCTCGTTTGGAGTCAGCCGCTGTTCCTGCTGCTGCTCGCCATCGCGCATCTGTGGCGCAGGCAGCGCCGCCGCCGGGCCGCGCGAGCCTCGCAGGAGCAGCCTGGCGAGGAAGCCGGCGCGCGCGCCGCGCCACGGGCCGGAGCGATCCTCGAGCGTGCGGAGAAGGCGCGCCCGGCGGGATCGCGGCCCCGTCCCGCTCTGCGGCGGCCG
>WJJG01000146.1 GCA_014729815.1 Candidatus Eiseniibacteriota bacterium | reverse complement strand
CGACTTCGAGCAGGGCACGGGCGCCTACGATGGCCAGGGCATCCGCTACGTACCGCCCCGGTTCGTGACCGATCCCTACATGATCTTCCTGGCCGACAGCTGGCGGGGCATGACGGTCTTCTTCCAGATCATGGATACGCCGGGCGCGCTCGACTTCCAGCGCGCGGGTGAGCTGCGCATCTTCACCTATGGCTACACGAAGAACCTGGTCTACGCCGACGGTCACGTCTATGTGGCCGAGGACCAGCGCGGCGTCACCGTGGTCGATGCCACGGCGCTGCCCGATGGCGGGCTGGTGCTGATGGACAACTTCGACACCCCCGGCGAGGCGCTGGACATCGAGCATGAGGACGGTTTCCTCTTCGTGGCCGACGGACCGCAGGGATTGCAGGTGATGGAGATCCTCGAGGATCAGCAGCTCGAGATCGTCGCTCATCTGGCGTTGCAAGGCGACTGCATGGGGCTCGACGTGCATGACGGCACGGCGTTCATCGCCGCCGATGATGCCGGGCTGCACGTGGTCGACATCCGCGACCCCTATCATCCGACCTGGTTGGGAAACGTCGCCAGCCGGGAAGCGGTGGGCGTCGCGGTCGGCAGGGACAACGTGGTCTGTGTGGCCGACCAGGAGGAGGGCCTGATCGTCTTCCGGGGCCCCGATCTGCCGGACGACTTCACACCGCCCAGCGCGGTGGAGGATCTCGCGACCCGGCTCAGCAGCACGACCGCGGTGACGCTTTCCTGGACCGCACCCGGGGACGATCACGACCAGGGACAGGCCGCGCTCTACGATGTGCGCTGGGCGAATGAATCGATCTCGGAGGAGAGCTGGGCGGAGGCCCAGGAGCTGTTGCGGCGTCCCTTCCCCGCCGAGGCGGGAGATGTCGAGAGCATGGCGCTCAGTGGCTTGAGCGCGGGCGAGTCCTACTATTTCGCACTCAAGACGCGTGACCGGGCAGGCAACTGGTCGGAGCTCTCCAACGTGACCGGCGCGCTGCTGACCACTCCCACGCTCGCCGACGCGGCAGTGAGCCCCGATAGCGGCGATGTGTCCACCCTCTTCACCTACTCGGTCGTCTACCAGGATGCCGAGGGGGACGCGCCGCAGGTTCGGAACGTCCTGATCGACGGCGACGCGTTCGAGATGACGACGAGCGAGGAGGCGCCCGACTACACTGCCGGGGTTCTCTACGAATACGGCACGAACCTCGACCTCGGATCGCATGAGTACCAGTTCGCCTTCGACGATGGCCACGGGCCGCTGGTCACGACCGAGTTGGCCGCGGGCCCGCGGATGCCGCCCGACCCGTTCGACTACCAACTCGCGTTGATCGACGTCGGCGCCGGGGCGACCTTCACGATGGGCAGCCCCGTCGCCCCACCGGAGCTCGGGCGCGATGCCGACGAGCTGTCGCACGAGGTCACCCTGACGCGCAGCTTCCGGATCAGTGCGACCGAGGTCACCCAGACCCTGTACGAGGCGGTCATGGGACAGAACCCCTCGGGGTTCACGGGGGTGGCCCGCCCGGTCGAGACGGTGACCTGGTACGACGCGGTGGCGTTCTGCAACGCGCTCTCGACGCTCGACGGTTTGGAGGCGGCCTACACGATCAGCGGCGAGACCTATGATGAAGATGGGCATCTGGTCGGCGCGATGGTGAGCTGGGACCCGTTGGCCAACGGGTATCGGCTCCCGACCGAGGCGGAGTGGGAGTACGCGTGCCGCGCGGGCAGCGCGACCGCGCTGGCCAATGGCGAGCTGACGGTCGAGACCTGCCTCGCTGAGGAGAGCTCGGCGCCGGATCCGCTGCTCGATGCGATGGGCTGGTATTGCGGCAACTCGGACACCGGGACGGGCCGCAAGCCCCAGGATGTGGCGCTCAAGAGTCCCAATGCCTACGGCCTCTACGATTTGCACGGCAACGTCTGGGAATGGTGCTGGGACATCTACGGGGAATACAGCGGCGAGCCGCAGACCGATCCGCAGGGTCCGTCCGGCGAAGCCTGGCAGCAGCATGTCCGCCGCGGCGGGCACTGGGACTACTACGCGCGCGACTGCCGCAGCGCTTCACGCGATCCGTTCTGGCCCAACTCGGCCGACGATACGACCGGCTTCCGCTTCGTGCGCAACGCGCCGTAGGGGGGACGCCGGGAGCGGGGGTGTCGACGGGGACGGCGCGCGCGGGAGCCGGCCACATCCGGTGGCGCGCGCCTCGGACGGAGTGCGCGAGAAGCGGTCCGCCCCCCGCGGCGTCCGTGTTCGTCGTGGATATGCGGGTCCAGGTGGGCGTGACGATCCGTTGTGGGCTTGCGTCCACCCAGCTCTAGGACGGAACACGATAGCAGATCACCTCCAGCGGCACGCCGCTGACCTCGGCGGCGCCGCCGCCCCCGGGACCGATGCTGGCAATCATCTGCTCGGAGGCCCCCCGTACCAGGACGACCCGGTCCTCCCCAACGAAGTGTAGATGATCGCTTTCCGCACTCCCCTCGCAGGCGATCTGCACGCGCTGCGCATAGCGCCCGTCGGGATCGAAGACGTCGTAGGAGATCATGATCCCCTCGGAGAGATCGCGCACGCTGCGGCTGTGGGTGACCCAGAGGCGCCCGTGCGAGTCGACCCGCAACTGGTAGATGCAGGGCTCGTAGTCGGCGATCTCCTTCTCGATCTCGCGGCCGTTGATCACCATGCGCATCCCGGCATCCGCCTGCT
>WJJG01000145.1 GCA_014729815.1 Candidatus Eiseniibacteriota bacterium | reverse complement strand
TGGTGGGGCTCGACGTGACCGGCACGACGGCCTGCGGCAACGGCGAGGATGGGATCCAGTTCAGCGACGGAGCCCGAAGCTGCGTGGTGCAGGGTTGCACGGTGGCGGCCAATGCCCTCTCCGGCATCCGCGTGACCGGGGCCGGCACCGATCTGCACCGCATCCGCGGCTGCCGCATCGGCACCGACATCAGCGGAATGGTCGCCATCGGGAATGGCACGACCGGCGACGATGCCGGGGTCCTGCTCGAGCGCGACTGCATCGACTGCACGGTGGGACCGGGCAATCTGATCTCCGGACACTCGGTCTTCAACCAGGCCGGGATCACGATCCGGGTCGACAACACCTACGGCCACATCGTCCGCGAGAACGTCATCGGCCTGGTGGCCGATCAGAGCGCCGTGCTGCCGAACTTCTTCGGCATCGAGATCGTCGAGGGCGCCTCCGACTGCATCGTCGGACCCGCCAACGTGATCTCCGGGAACCTCCATCACGGCAGCCTGGCGACCAGCGAGAGCAACGATCACTTCAGCAATTGGATCGGCACCGACGCCTCCGAGACAGCCTTCTTCGGCAACGGCGGCGCGGGGATCCGCATGGAGGGCGCCCAGGTCACCGTCGGCGGAGACGCCAACCTGGGCGAAGGCAACGTCATTGTCGACAACGGAGGCTGCGGGATCGAGTGGCGCAACGCGTCCACTATGTTCCCCACCGCCAACGGCGAGATCACCGGCAACTACATCGGCGTCAACTCGAGCGGGGCCGTGATGGGCAACGGCAGCCACGGCGTCTACGTCGGCAACGGTTTCGTCGGCTGCGTGATCGGGGGACTGGCCGGCACCGCCGATCTCGGCAATCGCATCGCCCACAATGCCGGCGACGGCGTCCTGGTCGGCGAGAGCGGAGCGGCACTCGTGCCGACCGACGTCGTCATCCTGAGCAACTCGATCCACGACAACGCGGCGCTCGGCATCGAATTGGCCTTCGGTGGCAACCTCTCGATCCCCGCTCCGACGATCTCGTTCGCCGACGAGGCCTACAACGTGGGGGGCAGCCTGAGTGCCGGCATCACCCTGCCGGCCCACGTACAGGTCTTCTCGGACGATGGAGACCAGGGACGGGCCCTGATCGGCGAGGTCGTGACCAGCACGTACGACTGGACGCTGGTGGCCAGCGGCTATCCGTACGACTACGTGACGGCCACGGTGACCGGCGGATACCCCGGGGGGTACCAGACCTCCCCCTTCGCCCCGGCCGTATATGTGGGTGGGGCCGGGAGCGTGTCCGAGGAGCCGCCAGGCCTGCCGCTGCGCGTCTCCCTGGACCGGATCTGCCCGAATCCTCTGAACCTGACTCCCGGGAGCCCGGCCAGCGCGGCACGGATCCACTTTACCCTGCCGGCGGCGGGTCCCATGGAGCTGACGATCCTGGATGTTGCCGGACGTGTCCTGGCCACGCCGCTGCGGAGATCGCTTCCTGCGGGCCGCCACACCGTGACCTGGAGAGCCGGGGAACAGCAGGGCTCCCGATCCTCCTCCGGGGTCTATCTGGTCAGACTCCGCTCTCCGGCCGGAGAGGATCTGGGTCGGATCACCCTGGTGGGATCGTCGGACTGACGGGCGGTGGGTGTAGGATCGGCCCCGGCGAGGGGTCGCCGCCCGCGTCAGGCGCTGCGCGCCCGACGGCCGGCGGCCGCGTACTGCGTGAGTGTCTGGTGGAGCAGCTCCGCTCGAATCGGCTTGGTCAAGTACCCGTCCATGCCGGCGGACAGGCAGCGCTCCTCATCCCCGGCCATGGCGTGCGCCGTCATGGCCACGATCGGGATGCGCTTCCCCGATTCGAACTCGGCCTCGCGAATCGCCTGCGTCGCTGCGAGTCCGTCGAGCGCCGGCATCTGCACATCCATCAGGATCAGGTCGAAGTCGCCCTCCCGCCAGGTGGAGACCGCCTCGGCACCGGTCGCCGCGATCGTGACGCAGTGCCCGGCTCGTTCCAGCAGGGAGACCGCCACCCTTTGGTTGACGGGATCATCCTCGGCCAGGAGGATCGCCAAACCACAGTCGTCCGTCTCGCTCCCCGCGGTCCTTAGTTCCGGTTCCCGGCACTCCGCACACGGGGCCTGCCGTACGGCGGCGACCACCTGCTCCATCAGCTCGGACTGCTTGGCCGGCTTCTGCAGAACGGCCACGACACCCAGCTCCCGGCAACGGCTGGTCTCCTCGGGATCGAGACTCGACGTCAGCATGACAATGGCGGTTTCCGCCAGGCTCGCGTCACCCGTCACCTCGGCGGCAACTCGGCCCCCGTCCATGATCGGCATCTGCCCGTCGAGGATCAGCACTCGGTAGGCGCGCCCATCCCGCGCAGCCGCACGCAAGGCCGCCAGTCCGCGCGCCCCATCGGGCGCCTCGCTGACCTCGAGACCCCAGGAGGTCAGGGTCTCACGGATGACCTGGCGATTGGTGCCATTGTCATCGACGACGAGCGCCCGTACGCCGCGCAGGCAGTCGGGCGGCGTCGCCACGGGCGCCTGGGCACGCGGGGCTCGGTCGAAACCCAGGGTGAAATGGAAGCAGCTGCCCACATCGGGCTCGCTTTCGACCCACAGGCGTCCCCCCATGAGCGCGACCAGACGACGCGAGATGCTGAGGCCCAGACCCGTGCCGCCATGGCGCCGCGTCGTGGAACCGTCGGCCTGGGTGAACGCACCGAAGATCTTCTGCTGCATCTCCGGCGAGATCCCGACCCCCGTGTCGCGCACCGCGATCTCGAGGAGGTCCGGCGACTCCCCCGGCGAAGCCATGCGGACCTGAACCTCGATCTCCCCCTCTTCGGTGAACTTGATCGCATTCCCGACCAGGTTCAACAGGACCTGGCGCAGGCGGACCGGATCGGCAACCACCACCAGCGGGACCTCGGGCGCCACGCGATAGGTGAGTTCGAGGCCCTTCTCGTGCGCGGGGATCGAGATCCCCCGGATGACGTCCACGACCGCTTCGCGCACGTCGAAAGGCAGCGGATCGAGCTCCAGCTTGCCAGCCTCGATCTTGGAGAAGTCCAGGATGTCGTTGATCACGCCGAGCAGGGCGTCCGCCGAGGATTGCGCGACTTCCAGGTACTCGCGCTGCAGGTCGCTGAGTTCCGTCTGCAGGACGAGATCGATCATCCCCATGACGCCGTTCATCGGGGTGCGGATCTCGTGGCTCATGTTGGCGAGGAACTCGCTCTTGGCCCGATTCGCGCTCTCGGCCTGTTCCTTGGCGTGCTGGAGCTCCTGGTTCGACCGCTCCAGGGTCTGCATCGCAGTCTCGAGCTCCTGGGTGCGCTCGCGCACTCGGTTCTCGAGTAGGATCGCCGTCTGGAACATCCCGAAGGCGCTGCCTTGCGTCTCCATGTTGCGCTCGACGCTCTGTACGAGCACACGATTCATGCGCTCGAGCTTGGCGATCCGCTCGCGATGAGCTTCGCAGTCGCAGCAGCGCGGCTCGGGGTTCCGGGGATCAGTCATGCACCTGCGCCTCCCTGCCGATGGCCACGCCGGTGAACGTCTGGTTGACGTGCATCCCGCCGATCTGCTCGCCGTAAGTGCTGAATCCGACCGCTTGATTCGCTCGCAGGATCACGGCAACCTCGGACCGCATACCCCGGCGCTCGATCTCCAGATTGCGCAGAATGCAGTCGCACCCCAGCACGAGCTGCGGCTCGCCGACCTTCGCGCGAACGTCGGCGAAGGCCTGCCGGAGGTTCTCCACCAGGTTCTCCCCGCGGGCCAGCGTGAAGACGATGCCTTCATCGATCGCGCAGTAGAAGGTCAGGCTCTGATCGGCGTTGACCTTCTGGATCGAACGCACGTAGTTCTGGCCACCGATGCGCACTACGACCGGATGGGCCGCGAAAACCGCGGGATCGAGATCCTCGACGGACAGATCGAGGATCCGCGCATACTCGCGGGCGGCCGGCTCGGCATTGATCTCGCGGACGATGCGCCGCTCGCTGTCGGCTACGGTGACCACCATCTTCTGGCCGGTGCGTTTGAAGTGCTGCGTCTGGAAGACGACGAACGGCATCTCGGTGCGCACCAGTGCCACTACGGCGCCGTTCTCGGAGACGCGATCGTTGTGGAAGACCCAGGTGTGCCCGAAGTCGAGCCCATCGGCCGCGGATCCTCCGAAGAGCGGGATGCCGGCGAGGCTGGCGTGCAGAGCGCTTGCGACGTACTCCTCGCGCAGTGAGAGCCCATCGATGAGCAGGAACGCGAAGCAGTGATCCCCATCGAGATTGCCGCGTGCGTCGCTCAGCTGCTGTCGCAGCTCCTTCGCGACAGCCTGAATCTCCGAGATCTCCGTTCGGCCGAGGTTCTCGATCGAGGTGGTCGCCACTTGGAATTGGCGGGCCGGCAGACGGACGGCGGTGACCGAGTCGGAGAGGTATCCACCGGGTGTGATTTCCCCGGCGCTCGTGCAGCCGATCAAGGGAGCATCACCAAACTGGTCGGACATCGCGCGCCCGATGGCTTGCGCATCGTATGTCGGTGCACAGAAGAAGATCGTCAGTGCCGCTTCCACTCCACCGATGGCCTCGCGGAGTTCGCGCGCGACTTCGATCGGCTCCCGCGCCGTGGATACCCCACGAGTGGTCTGCGTCCGCGTTTCGGGATTCATGCGTCCGTCCTCCCAGGTCTTGAGACCCGACACGATGCCGCTTGCCGCGGGCCGCGGGGCGGCTGCTGCTCGCTATCTGTTTGTTTCGGTAAGCCTTGGGTCGTCCTTAAGGTCGATGTCCAGCCGGCCGAAGGAATCGTGGCTAGGATCGAGTGCTCGGTTCGGTGGGTGCGCCTGGTCGCGCTCGCTGCCGCCCTGCATCCGCTCGGCGCGTGCTGGGTTGGCGGAGGGAGCCGCGCTGGCGAGCCACGTGGCGCAGAGCAGCCAGTGGCGTGCCGGCGGCAGACCTTGGGCGAGAGACGTGAGCGGGGCGACCGCATGGCCGCCCCGCCGGGCTCCGCACTGCTGATCTCCCTGCCCACCCGCTGGTCGGCGGGCGGGCATCCACTTACTGCTGTGGGGTACGCGGCGGCTGCCGCGGATCGAGCAGGTCGAGCTCCTGCGACTCCTCGTCGACCGTCAGCGTTGCGTAGCGCGTACCGTTGAAAGTCAGCGTGCTGGCGCTGTGCATCGGATCCTCCGGGCCTCCGGAGATCCTCATCTCGCGCACGATCGAACCGGAGAGCGGCCAGCTCTCCTCCCCCAGCGGATGGGGCAGCACGACCTCCTCGATCTTCGTAGTCTCGGCCACCATGAGATCCTGAGGATCCCTCCGGTCGCCGCCACCGGGAGGACCGCCCGGTCTGTCGCCACCACCCAGCCCACGAGGCAGATCGCCCTGGCCGGGAGGGCCGCCGGGGCGCTCACCCCGACCGGGAGGGCCGCCGGGCCGCTCGCCGTCACCGTGACCTTCGCCGCCCTGCGGGCGCGCGCCACGCGGATGTGGCGGTACACCTTCGGTCTCGAGGGTCATCGTTCCTCTCCAGGCGCGGCTCTCCTCGGCACCGGCCAACCCCCTGACGAGCAGATCGTGCTGGGCGAGGATCGAACCGCTGCGACCGTCCTGTTCCGGATGCGCCTCGAGCTGCAGCCGGAGGCCGATGGCGACGGTGAGCTCTTCGTCATAGGCTTCCTGATGCGCGCCGGACGCGTCGTAGAAGGCGTAGCTGCGCTCGATCGTCACGCCGTGCTCCTCCACTTCAGGCGGACAGACGAACCACTGCGTGCTCGCATCGTAGACGCCGCCGGCGGGGATCTCCTCACCGCGCATCGGGCGTGGCAGATAGGCATGGGGGCCCGGCTCCGGCCGGTCCTGCTGGCCATCCGTTGCGTCCTGGTCCCCGTCGGCCTCGCTGGCGCTCGCGTCGGCGAGGGCCAGCGGGGAGCCACTTACATCCTCCGACGAGCATCCGGCCAGCGCGAGGATGACACAGATGCCCAGGGCCATGCCGAGTAGCGCCAGCCATTGCGAGCTCCGTCGTGCGTTCATGCTGCACCTCCCTTCTCGGGGTTGCGTCCGGACCCGCTGCCTCGGCGAGCCGTCTCCGTTCTGCCGGGAAGACAGCCCAGGCATGGCGCGCGTTAGTCGTTCGCGTCTGCCGGCGGGGTGTCGTGATGCGGTGGAGAACCTCGCGGCGGTGCACCGTGCGGCGGCGACCCACCATTGGGCGGAGGCCCACCGTGAAGTGGCGGCGCATCAGGCGGTCGCCGGCCGCCGCGGGGCGGCGCGCCTCGCGGGTGGCCCTCGCCAAAGCCGGGGTGGACACCGGGCCGATGCTCGCCCAACGGTGGCTGATGACGGTCGAAGATCTCCTGTTGCTCGGGCGTCAGGATGGCCCGCACCTCGGCACGGATCGAGTCGGCCACCACCCGCAGGCGTGGCAGGAACTCCTGCAGTACGGCATCCGTGGGGGCCTTGTGAGCCTCGAGAATCTCATGCACGCGCTCGGCCTGCTCTTCGGTCAGCCGGAGCTCGTTCCGCAGCCACGGTGGCATCGCATCGCCGTGGGGCGCCGGATGCGGCGGCCGCGGACGACTCTCGCGGGCACGCTCGAAGGCCACGCCGGCGAGGGCGCCGATCACGAAGACCACCCCGATGAGAAGCATCCCCTGCAGGCGCAGGCGTCCGAGCGATTCGAGTTGATTGCTCATGACTCACTCCGTTCGATGGTCAGCAGATCTCCCGGTCCGGGCTGCTCTCCGCTGGCCACCCACTCCGACCACTGCGAAGGGATCCCGAGCACGGTCGTGCTCTCGGCCTGACTTTCGGAACTCGGGCGCGTCAGAAGGAGGGTCAAGACCGAGGCAGCGGCCAGGGCCCCCGCGCCCAGCAAGATGCCACGCCGCCAGCGCGCGACCTCGCCCCAGATCCCGGCCTCCCGGCGGCGGCGGTGCAGCTCCGCGGCTCCCGCCATCTGGATCCTCTCCACGATGCGCCCGAAACGCTCCCGATCGGCGGTCGGATCCAGCGCGGAAAGATCCACTGGCGCCGGCTCTCTGCTTCTTCTATCGCTCGCGTCCATCGTAGTCCCTTTCTACGCGCCTCTCACTCCGGCTGCTGCAGAGTCTCGTCGCCGAGCATCGCGCGGAGCTTGCGCCGCGCCTGGAAGAGATGCTGACGCGACATGACCTCCGAGATCTCCAGGGCGGTCGCGATCTTCCGATGGGGCCACCCATCGAGATCGTGCAGCAGGAGCACCGTTCGTTGAACTTCGGACACCTCTGCCAAGGCGCCTTCCAGTCTCGCCCGCAATCGCTCCCGCTCGTGATCCCGAGTGGGGTCCTCCCGCCCCACGGCCGCCGCAAGCCCGGCATTCGAGTCGAGCGGCTCGGCGGCGCGCACGCGGCGCGCGGCCCAAAGGTTGCGGGCATGGTTGCGGACGATCTGCAGCATCCAGGAGGCGAAGCGCTCCGGGTTCCGGCAGGTGTCCAGCTTCTCGAGGGCCCGGACCCACGCATCCTGACAGGCATCCTCGGCGTCGGCGCGGCGGCGTAGAATCGCCAGGGCGACCGCGTTGCACGCCCGGTAGTGGCGCTGCACCAGAGCGCCGAAAGCGGCCGCATCGCCGCGCCGGGCCCGGGCCACCAGGGTGCCATCGCTGGGTCCTTTCACGTTCATCCCGCCGTATCAAGGCAGATCCCTCTTCCACTGGCAAGACAGATCGGCAGTGCGGAGCGTTAGCGGATTCCGCCGATTCGAGCCTAACGAACGCCCCCCCCATGGCTGTCCTCCCCCCAAAGGGTCCCGAACCGCCCCCCGGGCCAGACGGACCCCATCCCCGACGTGGTAGGATTGCGCAAGGGAGGTCGTCATGGAACGCATCGGAGCCCTGGGCAGAACGAAGTGGGCGCTAGCCTTGCTCTCCTCCGCGGCCTTGCTCTCCTCCGCGGCCTTGCTGGCCGGCGCGGCCAGCGCGGCCCCGGTCGTGGATACCGGGCAGGTTCTGTGCTACGACGCCACCGACGAGATCGATCCGCCCCTGCCGGGTCAGCCCTTCCACGGACAGGACGCCCAGTACGAGGGAGCCGTACCCAGCTACACGCTCAGCCAGGACGGACTGACCGTCTACGACCAGAACACCGGACTCACTTGGGTGCAGTCGCCCGACACGAACGGTGACGGCACGCTCGACTCCGACGACAAGCTGACCTGGAGCGAGTTCCAGAACTACCCGGCCACGCTGAACGCAGCCCGGTTCGGCGGCTTCGACGACTGGCGCACGCCGACGATCAAGGAGCTCTACTCCCTGATCGACTTCCGCGGGGTCGACCCGTCCGGTCCGACCTATCCGGACCTGATCCCCTTCATCGATACCGACTACTTCGACTTCGTCTACGGCGACGAGAGCGCCGGCGAGCGCATCATCGATGCCCAGTACTGGTCGAACACCGAGTACGTCGGAACCGTCTTCGGGGGCGAGGCGGCGGTCTTCGGGGTCAACTTCGCCGATGGGCGCATCAAGGGCTACCCGCGCGACTTCGGTCCGGGCGGCGCGATGACCCAGTTCGCCCGCTACGTGCGCGGGGATGCCGGCTGCGGCGTCAACGATCTGACCGACAACGGGGACGGCACGATCACCGATCACACCACCGGTCTCATGTGGACGCGGGCCGACAACGGCGAAGGCCTCATCTGGGAGGATGCGCTGGCCTACGCCGAGGAGCTGGTCTTCGCCGGATGCGACGACTGGCGGCTGCCGAATGCCAAGGAGCTCCAGAGCATCGTCGACTACACCCGCTCCCCCTCGACGACCGGCTCGGCGGCCATCCATCCGATCTTCGACTGCACGCAGATCGTCAACGAGGCGGATCAGGCCGACTACCCGTGCTTCTGGTCCAGCACGACGCACGCGAACTGGTCGAGTGATCCGGGCACCTACGGGGCCTACGTGGCCTTCGGGCGGGCGATGGGCTACTTCGGCCCGCCGGGTCAGGAGAGCTGGGTGGACGTCCACGGGGCCGGCGCGCAACGGAGCGACCCGAAGGATGGCGACCCGGACGACTGGCCCTACGGCCACGGCCCTCAGGGCGACGCCATCCGGATCTTCAACTTCGTGCGCTGCGTGCGGGATGCGGACGAGCTCAGTGGGAACGATGACGCCGGTGAAGCGCATGGCGAAGGACCGCGTCTCGAGGCGACGCCCAATCCCGCCCCCGGAGAAGCCCGTCTGCGCTACACACTGCCCTCCGAGGACCGCGCCTCTCTGCGCATCTACGATGCCTCGGGGCGGCACCTACGGAGTGTCGTCGATCGCACAGCCATCCCGCGGGAAGGCACGCTGCTCTGGGATGGCCGGGGCGCCGACGGCAGAATGGCAGCGCCCGGGGTCTACTTCGCGCAGTTGCGGTGCCGACGGTGCACCGCCACGACAACCATACTACTCGTCCGCTGACCGGGACGAGAGATACGCAGGCTCGGACAGGCCCGATGGGCGCAGACGAGGTGCATGGGAGATTCGGCATGCGCGCCTTCTTGCAAACCGCCCTTCTGCTCTTGGCTCTGACGACCCTGGCGAGCGGGCAGGAGCCGTTCGAGGGCCAGACCCTGATCGCGCCGATGAACGCCACCTACACCGAACTGATCGATTTGGATGGGACTGTGCTTCATACGTGGCACGGGGCCTCTCGCCCGGCCAGTATGGCGTACCTGCTCGACGATGGTTCCGTGCTGCGCCCGTGTGTCGATCCGGGGGGCTACTTCTCGGGCGGCGGCACGGGGGGCCGCATCCAACGCATCGATCCCGACGATCAGGTCGTCTGGGACTACTTCTTCTCCACCGACGACTACCAGCAGCATCACGATGTCGAGCCATTACCCAACGGCAACGTGCTGGTTGTGGCCTGGGAACACAAGTCCCGCGAAGAGGCGCTGGGCGCGGGTCGCCAGCAGGTCTTCGGTGAGATGTGGCCCACCCTGATCGTCGAGATCGAGCCTCTGGGTGCCTCCGGCGGTACGATCGTCTGGGCGTGGCATGCGTGGGATCATCTGATTCAGGACGTCGATCCGCAGAAGCCGAATTACGGAGTGGTATCGGAGCATCCGGAGCGCTTCGACATCAACTACGGCCAGATCCCCCCCGAGACCGGGGATTGGCTGCACATCAATGCCATCGACTACGATCCGATCCGCGATCAGATCGTTTTCTCCTCGCGGCCGTTCGGCGAGATCTACGTGATCGATCACAGCACGACGACCGAGGAAGCCGCGGGGCACCAGGGCGGCAACTGCGGCATGGGCGGTGACATCCTCTACCGCTGGGGCAACCCGCAGACCTACGATCGCGGCCTGCCCGACGACCAATACTTCTTCGCGCCGCACGGAGTGAACTGGATCGATGCGGGAATGCCCGGCTCGAGGAACCTCCTGATCTTCAACAACGGCGATCGTCCGGGCGGCGCCGACGACTACACCACGGTCGACGAGCTCGTCACGCCGCAGAATCCGGACGGCACGTACGAGATCGCCCCCGGAGAACCGTTCGGTCCGAGCGCGCCGACTTGGACCTACGGTGGCCCGGAGACGTATGGCGGGCCCACCCAGTGCGGGGCGTATCGTCTGCCCAACGGCAACACGCTGATCACCTACTGCGAGCCGGGCCACATCTTCGAGGTCTCCGAGACGGGCGCGACCGTCTGGGAGCACAACCTCCCAGGGCAGACACGCGTCGCCCGCGCGCCGCGCTACTGGGAGGACACCTCCTCGGCACCCGCCTCCGCGGATCACCGCTGCGTACCGGATCTGGACTTGCAGATCGTGAGTGGCCACCCGCTGGTGGATCGGATCGCGTTCCGCGTTCGGACCGCGAACGGCCCTTCCGCGAGCCTGGCCGTACACGATCTCCTCGGGCGCCGTGTCCGCACCCTCCGGCTCGAGTGCTCGGCCCCGGGCGAAGCCCGCGCCGTTTGGAACGGTCGCGACAGCAGCGGGCGGGACGTGCCGGCTGGCGCCTACTTCACACTGCTGCACAGCGGCCGGGTGACGAAGACGATGCGCCTGTGCGTGGTCCGCTAAATGGCTGCGCGTGATTCCCGAGTGCGGCGAGGGGCCGAGCGCGGAACCGCGGGTGGCCGAGGACGCAGGGCCTGGAACCTCGCGAGCAGCTCGGCCCGGCTGGTGGCCCCGAAGCGGCGATGGAGCTGCTTGGCGTAGCCGTGCACCGTGTGGGGACTGATCCCCAGCCGCGATGCGATCTGCTTCTCACTGCGCCCCTGCGCCAGCAGGTCGAGGACCTGCATCAGTCGCGGCGCGAGCTTGGGCATCCGCGCACTGCCGAAGGGCGCCAGGCTCCGGCCCAACTCGCGGCGCACCTCGGTAACGAAGAGCAGCAGCAGTCGACGATCCTTGTGGGAGAAGCGCGGGGCGGAGGCATCCCGACCGAGGTTGATCCAGTGCCGCGAGACGCCCGAACGCGGATCGGGACGCGTCAGCGAGTAGAGGAAGTCCCCGATTCCCCAGCGGCGGAAGTAGTCCCGATGGTGCGGGGAGTGGAACCAGACATCGTCCGCGACGAGATCGCAGCGCCGACGGCAGATGACGCGGGCGTCGATCCTGGAGATCTCCCGCAGGGTCGGATCGCTGGCGGGCAGCCCCCGGGTGCAGTACTCGATGTCGCTCTCGCGCTGCGCGCGATTCGCCCAGCCCCAGTCGAAGACGCCCAGGTTCATGGTGCCCGTGTACCGGATCTCGCGCCGGTCCCCGCAGGCGGCCATCCCGGAGACGCCGATGCGGCAGCCCAGGAGGGCCGACAACCCCTCCGCCATCCGGCCATGCCAGGCCAGCGGGTCGGCGCCCAACGCGCAGCACTCCCCGCGAAGCCGATAGAGATCGCGTAGCTCGCTGAGCCTGATCTCTGGCAGGGGCCCCATCTCTCGCTGCTTGCTCGAGCCGAGCGGGGCGACCCGGCTGCCCCGCTTTCCAGAGGATACCCCACCGCCTCTTCCGGGGGATAGGGGCCCTCATCCGCGTGGCCCATCCTACGCCTCGATCAAGGTGGGCAGGTCCTGGCACGCATGCCCGGGGCCACGCGATGCCGAATCGTCTCCCGACCGGCCAGACGAGAGAGGAGAATGCGATGACTGCTCTGCGGTACACGTTCGTTGTCGTCCTCATTCTGTCCACCGGCTCCGGAATCTCCGCCGCGTGGGAGTGGCAAACCGAAGTCGGTCCGGTGGATTCGGGTCGCGGCACCTCGATCGCGCTCGATGGCTCCGGCAACCCGCGCATCCTTCACACCGGTCCCTGGCTCGTCGGCCTGCGCTACTCCTACTTCGCGGATGGATCCTGGCACACCGAGGTCCTCGATCCGGATGTGACGACCGGCGATCACAGCTCGCTCGCGATCGACGGCGACGATCACTTGCACATCAGCTTCTGGGGCGCCGATGTTCCCGCTGATTGCGATCGTTTGCTCTACGGCTACTACGATGGGGTCCGCCTGGCAGTACGAAGTCGTCGATGAGGATCCCCACTGCATCTCCAGCTTCGAGGTCGGCCGCCACTCCTGCATCGCGCTGGACAGCCAGGGTCGGCCGCACATCAGCTACAGCCGGGACGGACATCTCTGGTATGCGAGCGCCAGGCCGTCGGCCGTCGCTACGGAGCGGATCTCTCCCGGGTCTGTCTTGCTGAGGCCCGTGCCCGATCCGTTCGTCGACGTCGCGCGCATCCATCTCCAGCTCGACCGCGGGAGTCACTGCCGCGCGGAGATTCGCGATCTCCAGGGCCGGCGCGTGCGGATGCTGGCGTCCACCTACTTGGAAGCCCGTGCGCACGAGCTGATCTGGGATGGGAAAGACCGACACGGACGCCGGGTGCCCGCCGGCGTCTACTACGCGGTTGTGCGCTCCGCGGGCGACCGTGGGCGGACCCGCATGCTGCGTCTTCGGTAGGCGCGCTCGTGCGCCGGGGATCACTCTTCCGGGACGTCCGCCTTGGTCACCATCCCGATCCGCCCGAGGTTCAGGCGGTAGATGATCCGCGGCAGGGCATTCTGGCCGGAAATGGTGAACCAGAAGCTGTTCTCTGTGGCGCCCTTGGTGACGATTCCCGGCTGATAGCCCCCCTGCCACTCCTCAGGGGCAGCCTCCACCCAGGATCCGGCATGGGTCCAGGGGCCCCAGGGGAAAGGGGCCTCGAAAAGATCGCGGGCGTTCAGGAAGAGGTAGCGCCCGATGCCGGGATGATACATCGCCGAGCCCTGATCGGTGGTCCAGATGCCGCGCATCACGATCGCATCCGATTGATGCGTGGACCACTGCGGCTGGTAGCGCGCGTATCCGGCGAGATACTCATAGGCTTCATAGTCCAGAATCTGCTCGCGACGCACGCGTGCCAGGCGCAGACCGCCCGACCAGGTCCACTCGCGACCGATGCCCAGTGCGTAGACAAAGCCGTCCTCGTTCAGCTCGTAGTTCCGTCCCATGTTGATGAAGAAGAGGCAGCGGAAGGGGGAGCCGCGGTCACGCGTCCAGGGCGATGCGTCCGGGGGCGCGGAGGCCCCTTCTTCGTAGAACCCGAGTCGCGTCCAGCTGCGACCGTAGTCTTCCGAGTAGGCCAGATACCCGATCCAGGGATTCCGCAGGGGCGAATGGAACTGCCCGATGAGCTTGCCGTCGACGAAGATCAGACTCGAGGGCTTGTCGTCGACCTTGGGCAGTGTCGTGGGGGCTTCCTGACGCTGCTCCTGGGATTCGATCGTCGGGAGATCGCCCGCGAAACGCGCGATGCCACAGTCTGTGAAGCCCGCGTCCTGTCGCACGCCGCGCCCGTCTCCCCAGGCGCTGTAGAGATTCCCGTCGTCGGCCCACGTGTTCATCCAGAGGTCGCCGTTGGAGTAGAAGGGCCGCACGGGAGTTCCGATGGTGTAGATCGAGTCGATCACCGGCGAGGGCGGTTGGCTGTAGTCGGGCAACAGATCGTCGCCGCCACAGCCCCCGGTGAGCGCGAACAGACCGATCCAACCGAGTGGCAGGGATGCGATCTTTACCACGACACTTCTCATCTGCTTCTTCTGCGACCTCCGCAACAGGCCGGGACTGCGCCGACACACTGCCCCGCGCACTCGCGGCCCGCCCCGCGAACGCTACCCGGGATGGCGACGGAAGGGAAGTCGCTCCGGCCGCGTCGTCGCACCGAAGGGGAATACAGCCACCAGCGGGGCCTGTTCCGACCTCGATCGGCATCCCGGCCATCGTTGGTGCTTCCGCGGCGGTCGCAGCCCCCCGCCCCGGCGATCCGCCGGCGGCACTGGATGCCGCCGGTTCCGCGGGACGTCTGCGTGGCGCCTCAGAATCGCAGCAACGCGTCGCCGCTCAGTTCCCGCACATCGCACGGCTGCAGAAGCTGCAGGTTCTGCAGATAGTGGCGATAGACGCGCGCGCCGAGGAGCTCGCGAGGCAATCGTCCTCCGCTCCCCGCATGCTGCGCCCGGGGATCCCCGAGAACGACGACCCACCCGATCCCTCGCTGGCGCAAAGCGCCGCGCAGCTCGTCCAGCACCGCGGCACGCTCCGCGGGCCGCAGATCCGACAGCCGGCGCCCCGCCAGGGCAAGCGTGAGCGTGCGCCAACGCGGGATCTGCGCCAAGGTCGGCGCGACGCCGGGACTGCGCAGCGGAATCGCCGCACTCACGTCTGCCACTGTCGGTCGGTGGTGCGCGGTTTGGTAGAGCAGCGCCTCCCGCGCCGGCAGACCCGGCAGATGCAGGAGGGCAGCGGGCGGTTGCGCAGCCGGCCGATCTCCGAGCGCCCCGTAGACGGGGGGAATTTCCCGCGCGGTCATCGGCCAGGGCGCTGCCAGGAGTTCGAAGAGCAGCAGAGCTGATGCGATCGCCAACCAGCGCCGCCGCCTTGCCGACTGCGACCCGGCCGTTTCGTCGCCCGGCGATCGGCTGCCGCCCGCCGTGCGGGTTCGGACGCGTGACAGACCGATCGCCAGGACCAGCGCGCAGCAGAAGAGCGCGGGAGCGGCGTAGCGGATCGGGGTCCGCGACGTGCCCAGAAGAGGCACCTCTGCCAGCCACCCCTGCGGCAAGGGAATCGGATGTACGTCCCCGGCCAGATGCAGCCGCGGCCCCAGCGTCAACAGGGCGAAGAGCCCGGTGAGCAGCACCCACCCCCGACCCTCGCGGTGGCGAAAGCAGCGCAGCGCCGCCATCAGGAACAGCACCAGGGCCACGATGCCCATCGAAAGTCCGAACCCCCCATCCCCGCTGTGAAAGCCGGCCGTGATCCGGTGGGTGAGATCCCCCCAGAGTGGATGCCGCGGATTGGGCAGCAGGAAGTCGAGCAGATCGGCCGAGAAGTGCACCGCCAGCCGGGAATCGAACGCCATCCCTCCCTGGCGCAGGCGCGCGGCCAGCTGCACCAGGAAGGGCCAGAGCAGAATCAGGCCGCCGGCCACGCACGCCGCTCCTGCCAGAAGCCAGTCTCTGCGCGGCGCGCGAGGGGCGGCGGATGCGGGCGGTTCCATGGCGCCCCGTGCGCGGAGCCGGCGCACACCTTCGATCAAGCCGATCAGCACTGCGGCCAGGAGCGCGTACGTGGCGTACTCCAACGAGCTGTAGAGCAGCAGCAGTCCGCCGGCCAGCAGCCAGAGCAGGCGCCGCGGAGATGGGCAGCGGAGCAGCACGATCCAGCGCCACAGGAAGAAGGCCAGCCACTCAGTCGCCAGGACGTGCAGGCGCACGGTGTTGGCGAAACGGAAGTTCGCGAAGGCGAAGAAGATCCCGGCCAGGATGGCAGCCTCTCGATGACCCGAGAGGGCAAGCGCACAGCGGTAGGCGAAGTAGCCCGAGAGGCAGAAGGAGAGCAGCACGATCAGGTTGTAGACGGGATAGAGCCCATCACCGCCGGAAGGTCCCAGGACCAGTTGCAGGGGAAGGCCGAGCAGCCCGTAGGTCACCGAGTGGGTGTGCAGCGCCAGGCTCGTTCCCTGGGGCGCGAAGAGCCAGTCGGTGAAGAACGGGTTCTTCCCCGAGAGGATCGCCGTCTTGGTCCACCAGAGATTCCAGATGCCGATGTAGGCATCGGCGCCCATGCCGGACTCGAGCATCAGCCGATCCAGACGCACGATCAGGGGGGCGGTCATTCCGAGGCTGAGCAGGAGGAATCCCAAGAGAGTGGAGCCCCGGAAACGCAGTCTCACACCCAGGCGTCGTGGGCCGAAGAGCAGCCCCAGCCCCGCCGTGCAGAAAACCAGGATGAGCAGCCAATCCAGCACGCCGTGCTCTCCCCGAGCCCGGCCCTGGCTCGCGGCGGGCGAGCCGGTCCCGTCCGAGACCGCGCGCAGTCCGCTAGCCGAGAAGCCGCTCGATGAAGCCGGTGTCGTAGTCGCCCGCGGCGAACTGCTCGTTGCGCATGATCTGCAGGTGCACCGGGATCGTGGTCTTCACGCCCCCGACCTCGAAGCGTTCCAGCGCATCGATCATCGCCTCTCGGGCCGCATCGCGATCCTGGCCCCACACGATCAGCTTGGCGATCAGGGAGTCGTAGTAGACTGGAATGCGATAGCCGGGTCGTACGTGAGAGTCGATGCGCACGCGCGCGCCCTCGATCTCGCTCGGCGGCTGAAACGTCTCGACCAGGCCTGGAGAGGGCCGGAAGTCCTCGTATGGATCCTCGGCATTGATGCGGCACTCGATCGAGTGGCCGCGCATGGTGATCTCCTGCTGGTCGAAGGAGAGCTCCTCATTGGCGGCGATGCGGATCTGCTCGACGACCAGATCGCGCCCTGTGACCTGCTCGGTCACCGGATGCTCGACCTGCAGCCGGGCGTTCATCTCCATGAAGTAGAGATGCCCATCCTGATCCCGGAAGAACTCCACGGTGCCAGCGTTGCGATATCCGACCAGCTGCAGCGCACGGCGGAGCTTCTCGCCGAGCTCGTCTCTCAGCTCGGGCGTCATGACCGGCGATGGCGACTCCTCGACCAGCTTCTGGTGGCGGCGCTGGGCAGAGCACTCGCGTTCGCCCAGGTGGACGGCGTTCCCGAAAGCATCGGCCATGACCTGGAATTCGATGTGGCGGCCGTCGACGATGTACTTCTCCATGTAGAGCCCGGGATTGCTGAAGGCCTTCTCGGCTTCGAGCGCGGCGTCGCGGTACTTGGCAGCGAACTCCTCTTCGGCATTCACGCGTCGCATCCCCTTGCCGCCGCCTCCGGCGGTGGCCTTGAGAATCACCGGGAAGCCGATCTCCTTGGCGCGTGTCAGCCCCTGCTCGATGTTGCGCAAGGTCCCGCGCGAGCCGGGGATCACCGGCAGTCCCGCCGCGCGCATCGTCTCGCGGGCGGTCGCCTTGTCCCCCATCGCCCGGATGGCGGCCGCCGGCGGGCCGATGAAGCTCATCTTGGCCTGCTCGCAAAGCTCGGCGAAGAGTGCGTTTTCCGCCAGGAAGCCGTAACCGGGATGAATCGCGCAGCAGTCGTGTTGCTCGGCGGCCTGGATGATCGCCGGCATGTCGAGATAGCTCTCAGCGCTCTTGGGCGGACCGATGCAGACACGCTGGTCGGCCTGTTCGAGGTGGGGCGACTCACGATCGGCTTCCGAGTATACGGCCACCGATTCGACCCCCAGCTGGCGTGCGGCGCGAATCACCCGCAGCGCGATCTCTCCCCGATTGGCGATCAGGATTCTCTTGAACATCGATTCCGCCATCCCATCGATTGCGCGGCTACTCCTCGACCCAGCGCGGCTTGCGCTTCTCGAGGAAGGCCTGCATGCCTTCCTGTCCCTCGGCGCCCATGCGCAGATCGGTGATCACCTCGGCGGTGTAGGGACCGCTGTCGGCCAGCGATCGTTCGGCGATCTCGCGGATCAGCGTCTTGGAGGCGGCCAGCGCCTCGGGTCCCCCCGTGAGGATCAGGTTGGCCTTGGCACTCACTGCGGCATCCAGCTTCTCCGGCGGTACCGCCGCATTCAACAGACCCAGCGCTACGGCTCGCTCGGCGGTGAAGCGCTCTCCGGTGAGGAAATACTCGCGCAGATTGCGCTCCCCCATCCGCTTGCGCAGGTAGGGCGAGATCGCCGCGGGCGTCAGGCCCAGCTTGGTCTCGCTGAAGGCGAAGAAGGCGTCGCGGGAGGCGATGGCAATGTCGCAGACCGCCACCATACCCGTGCCCCCGCCGATCGCCGGGCCGTTGATGCGGCCGATGACCGGCTTGGGACAGGTATAGATCTCATGCAGCATCTGCGCCAGCGCCAACGAGTCGACGTAGTTCTCCTGGCGTGTGTAGTCGACGACGCGCTTCATCCAGTGCAGATCAGCGCCGCCACAAAAGGCCTGACCCTCCCCCGTGAGTATGATGACCCGCACGTCGGATGCATCTCGCAAGGTGGCAAAGATCTCACGGAGGTCGGTGAGCATCTCATCGTTGAAGGCGTTGCGGATCTTGGGGCGATCGAGAATCACGCGCGCCAACGCACCGTGGCGCTCGAGGCGGACGGTCCCATGAATCACAGCCGGGTCTCCTTCGCCGAGATCGAACATGCAGCGGCTGGGCGAACGGCCTGGGGGGGCTGGCCCCGCCGCTGCGCAATACGGCGACTGCGCCAG
>WJJG01000144.1 GCA_014729815.1 Candidatus Eiseniibacteriota bacterium | reverse complement strand
TGGGATCCCTTCTTCCACGTCCTCATTCGGGCCGGAAAGACCGGCTACGTGAGCCTCGCGCTGCCGGGGATCTCCCCCTTGGCACCGGCGACGGTGCGCTGCGCCGCGTTCGGCGCGAGCTGGGCGTCGGGCACTGGATCGGAGGACCACTTCGCCATCGCCTACGTCGACGGCGACAGCGTGGCGGCCGGGATCTGGGACGATCTGGGGCGTGCGATCCTTTCGGGAGAGACGGGCAGCGCGACGGCCAACAGCGCCTTCAATCTCAGCGTCCCGGTGCGTTTCGCCGGCGAGAAGGAGATCGAGGACGACATCTACCTCGACTGGGTGGAGGTCGACTACCTGCGGGCCTTGACGGCGGTCGACGACTCGCTGGCGTTCTTCGTGGACGCCGACTCGGCGGCGGGATCGGCCTATCGCATCCGGGGTCTGACGAGCGACGAAGGCTGGCTGCTGCTGGACGCCTCCGATCCGCGGGCGCCTCGGCGCCTGAATCCGGTGTTCTCCGAGGTGGGCGGGGAGACGGTCTGCGACCTGCGCGTCCTTGCGGACGGCGAGGAGGCGCATCTGGTGTTGCTGCAGGCCACGGACGCGGCCGAGCCGGCCTCCCTCTCGCTCTGGACGCGTCACCGGGAAGGAGGCCCCGGTCTGCTGCGCGAGCGCACCGCGCCGATCGACTACGTGATCGTGACCAGTGAAGCCTACCGGGACCCGGCGACGACACTCGCGGCGCATCGCAGCGAGCACTTCCCGGGCGCCGACGGCGACAGCGCGACGACCGGGCGCGTGGCGCTGGTGACCATGGAGGAGATCGCCGACGAGTTCGCCTTCGGTCTGCATGATCCGACCGCCCTGCGCAACTTCTGCGCCTTCGCGCGAGCGCACTGGCGGGGCGGCGAGGAGGCGCCGGCGCTGCGTTACCTCTGCCTGCTGGGCAACGCCTACTACGACCCGCGTCATCTGTTGGGAAGCGGCCCGGCCGACGATGTGCCGAGCCACCACTACTACGAATGGTTCCGGCAGTTGAATCCCTCCTGGTCACCGGCCTACTTCGGCGATGACTGGTTCGCGTTCCTCGATGGGCCCGACGATTCGGGGCTGGATCTGGCCGTGGCGCGCATTCCGGCGGCCAACGCGCAGCAGGCCAGCAACATGATCTCGAAGATCATGGCCTACGACACGTCGGCGCCGGCCGGACCGTGGCAGACCCATGTCACGCTGGCCGCCGACGATGTCTGTCAGGGATCGCGTCCCGATGGCCTGGGCTTCCAGCACATCAAGCAGACCGAGGAGCTCAGTCGCTCGGGCGTGCCGAGCGACGCCCGGCAGCGCAAGATCTACCTCTACGAATACGGGACCGACTGCATCTACGATCGGAAGCCCGAGGCGACGGCCGATCTGCTGGAGACGCTCGAGGAGGGAACGCTGATCTTCGACTTCATTGGTCACGGCAGCGAGATCCAGCTCGCCGACGAACGACTGGTGGAGAAGCCGACGATTCCGGCGCTGCAGAACTACGAGCGACCCTTCCTGATGATCACGGCATCCTGCGCCGTGGGCAAGTTCGCGCACGGGGGGGACGGGCTTGGGCTGAACATGATCCGCATCGCCGAGCGCGGAGCGCTGGCGGTGCTCAGTGCGAGCTCGATGGCGTCGAGCACCATCAACGCGCTGCTCAATACGCAGGTGCTGCAGGCGCTCTTCCCCAGCGGCACGCTGCGCGAGACGGTGGCCTTCGGTCCCGCGCTGCAGACCGCCAAGCTGCGCAACAGCGATGCCAACGACCGGCGTTACAATCTCTTTGGGGATCCGGCCTCACGCTTCGCCGTGCCGAGTCACGAGATCGAGCTGGCCATCGAGGATGTCCCGGCGGATTCGGCGGAGACCGATGTGCTGGTGCGCGGCGCCCCCGCGCGCGTGCATGGCCGCGTGGTGGGGGGCGACGGGCAGCTGCTCGATTCGTTCGGGGGAGAGGCATACGTCTGGGTGCTCGATTCGGACATCTTGCGCCAGCCGGTGGGCAGCTCGACCGCCAGCGACTACTATCTGCCCGGGGCCCGCATCTTCTCGGGCCGGGTCCCGGTGAGCGGTGGCGAGTTCGACTGTCCCTTCTTCGTGCCCACGGCGCTGCGCACCGGAGATCGGGGACCGGCGCGCGTCTACGCCTACGTCCTCCAGGGAGGCGCGGACGTGCAGACGGCCAACGGCGCGCGCACCGATCTGGAGATCCCCGAGCGGGTGGTGCCCAGCAGCGACGAGACCGGACCGCAGATCGAGCTGCGCTGGGCGGAGCCGGACCAGGATCCGGCACCGGGAAGCATGGTGCAGGCGACGCTGCGCGATTCGAGCGGGATCTACGTGGCCGCGCTGGCGCCCTCGCGCTCGGTGGTGGTAACGATTCGCGACGAGGACGAGCGCATCCTAGTGGCCACGGACCTGGCGGGCGACGTCGAGTTCGGCGCAGACTTCCGGGAGGCCACGCTCGACTACGCGCTGCCCGAAGGCCTGCCGCCGGGGGAGCCGCTGGAGCTGACCCTAGAGGCCTCCGACAACGTCAGCCGACGGAGCCGCGAGACACTGGCCTTCACCCTGGCGGGGGACGCGGGGAGCGGGGGCGGCTGTCTGGGGTTGGTCTTCGCGCTGCCCAATCCGATCGAGACGGAGGGCACCCGGTTCCTGTGCGACCTGGAAGAGACGGCCGATCTGGAAGTTACGATCTTCACCGCGTCCGGACGTAGGCTCCGCCGCCTGAACGCCTCGGGAATGACGCCCACGCGCGCCGCCGAGAGCGGGATCTGGTGGGACGGGCGCGATGCGGAAGGGGACCGTCTGGCCAACGGCGTCTATTTCTACAGGTTGGTGGCTCGCGGCTGCGGCGGGAGCGATCCGGAGCGCCTCGAGCGTGTGGCGATCCTGCGCTAGCCCGTGCGCGGCGGTGCAACAGATGGGGACGTGAGGAATTGCCGCTGAAGGGCCGAAACCCTGTCCTGGAGGTGGTGTTACCGTAAGGCCTGCGGAGCTCCCCGGGCTCCTGCAGCGGCTCTGCATGAAAGGGTGGTTCATGAACAAGTCGAAGCGATTCGTCTGGGCGGGGTTGGGTCTGCTGATCATCGTCGCCTGTATGGGGCCGGTGGGCGAGGCGCAGACTTACGGCGGAACCGGCGTGCTGAAGATCAAGCCCGCGGCGCGGGCTTCCGGCATGGGGCAGTCCGGCGTGGCCCTGTATCAGCGGGCCCATTCGATCTGGTGGAATCCGGCGCTTCTGGCGCAGGTGGGCAATGCCGAGGGTTCACTCACCGTTGCCAAGCTGGTCCCGGGGCTGGCGGATGATGTCTACTACATGAATGTCGCCGGTGCCAAGTATCTCGAGGGCTGGGGGGGCGTGGCGGCCAACATCATGTACCTCTCCTACGGCCAAACGGAAGCCGTGGACACCGAGGGTACCTCCTGGGGCTTCTTCACCAGCTATGAGTTCGTCCCCTCGGTCGGATTCGGTACGCAATTGATCGGTGGACCGCCCGGATCGATCGTCAGCGAGATCGATGTGGGCGTCGCGCTGAAGTACGTCTGGGTCGACCTGGCGCCGGAGTGGGCCATGGAGATCGTCGGCGTGCAGAAAGACGGCCGCGCAGATGCCTTCGCGGTCGATCTGGGCATGCTGTGGGCCGGCGAGCTCTTCCTGCCCTATGCCCTGGGGGTCAACGTCCAGAACCTCGGCTCGACGCTGGTCTACATCGAGGCGGACGAGGGTGACCCGTTGCCGCGGAACCTGAAGGCGGGATTGGCGCTCCAGCTCTACGGAAGCGAGGCCTTCCGGGTGATCGCCACCTTCGACTACAACCGCGCGCTGATCGACTACCCGGATGCGACCAACAATCTCGAAGCCCGACCGAAGTTCGGCTGGGGCAACACCGAGGAGCTGCTCAATTCCGGTGTCGAGGTCTCCTTCTACGACCGGCTGAATTTCCGCGCCGGCTATGTCGACGATCCAGAAGGCGAGATCCAGGCTCCGACCTTCGGTGCGGGACTGGACGTCAACGTTTCCGGGGACTACCTGTTGCGCTTCGACTATTCGAGCGTCCCGCAGGCGCTCGATCTCGATCGCGTGCACTACATCTCCGTGGGGGTGCTCTTCGAGTGATGCAACGGTATGCACGAGCATGGTTCCTCCTGGCGGTCCTCGCGTTCACCGCGGGGGCCGCCGGTGCAGATGCGCCGCCGGTCCGTCCACTCAGTCTGCAGGCGCCGGGGCGGCCGACGCTGCGACTGCCGCAGCCGCGACTCTCCCCCGCGCGGCTGCCGGCCGACTCTGAGCCGCGCGAGTTCCCCAGCGTCCTGCGTGATCCGCAGCTGCCGCTCGAGCCCGACGGCCTGCTCTGGCGGCGATTGCGCGAGGAGCACCCGCAGATCCGTCCGCTGGATCTGCTCCGCAATCCGCTGGGTCCGACGGATCCGCTGCTCCCGAGGCAGGAACCGATCGTCTTCCGGATCCTGGCGCTGCGTTTCGACTTCCTGGCCGACACCCCCGGCAGCCAGAGCACCACGGTTGGAGGGGGCTTCGATCTGCGACACCCCGACTCCGCGCGCGTGGCGATCGACCCGCCACCGCACGACTACGACTACTTCGCCGCGCACCTCGAGGCGGTGACGCGCTACTACCGCAAGCAGAGCGGGGGCATGCTGGAGCTGGAGTGGGAGCTCTATCCGCAGGAGCCCGATTCGGCGTACCACCTCAGCGACACGGCCGAATACGGACCCTGGCTGATGAGCAGCACCGATGCGGAGATTCTCGATCTGGCCGAGAAACTGGTGCGGGATGCCTTCGCGGTGGTCGACAGCAGCGACGCACCCCCGGACTTTCGCGCCTACGACGGCTTCATCATGTTCCATGCCGGTGCGGATCTGCAGGGCGACGTCAATCGCGATTCGCCCTACGACATTCCCAGCTTCAATATCCAGCTCGCCGAACCGGTCGCCGTGCAGGACTCGACCTTCCTGATCGATCTGATCATGGTCATGCCGGAGTACGTCAGCCAGGACGGCTACCTGGGTGCGCTCAACGGGGTCATGACGCACGAGTTCGCCCACCAGCTCGGCTTCTTCGATCTCTACAACGTCTTCAACTTCTTCCCGCAGGTGGGGATCTTCAGCCTGATGGACTCGGGCGACAACCTGTACGGTTCGGTCTGGGATCCCTATCGGGAGATCGAGACCTTCGTGCGCGGCGCGATTCCCGCGAGCATCGATCCCTGGCACAAACTGACGCATCCCTTCTTCCGGGACGGACTGGATGCGGTCTTCGTCGACGAGGAGATGGAAGTCGCGCTCGAAGCCGTACAAACGGGCGGGGAGCTGGCGGTCGTCCCGATTGGTGGTGAGCGCGTCTTCGACGGTGCGGGCAACGAGTATCTGGAGTTCTCCGAGTATTTCATCCTCGAGAATCGTCCCTTCGATTTGAACGGCGACGGCACGGTCTACCTGCAGGCCGATTCGACGAGCGGCGTGATCCTCGGCCCGATGGATATCCCGGACGAGGTCACCGACTCGCTCGGGTGGGCGGCGGATGCCTTGGGCGCGTACGAGCAGGACTTCCTGCTGCCCGGCAGCGGGATCCTGATCTGGCACGTCGACAACCAGGCGCTCAGCGATGCCTTCCGCGTCTGCTACGGCTGCACGAACGTGTTGCCGGGCCGGCGCGGCGTCGATATCGAGGAAGCCGACGGGATCGAGGACTTGGGGGACATCTTCAGCGTGGAGTGGACCGGGGGCGTCTACGACTACTGGTTCACCGGCGGATTCACGCAGTTCGGCGAGCAGACCGATCCGAACACACGCTCGGCCGGCGGGGGGCGCACCGGAATCTCCATGACGGTGCTCGACTCGGCGGCCACCTCGATGCGCGTGGCCATCACGCGCGATCTGGTGCGCGGCGGATGGCCGCTCTATGTGGGCTCGCCCGCCGGCGGTGACTATCTGTCCGCGGTCGATCTGAATGGCGATGGCGCCGATGAGATCGTCAGTGCGGCGGGTCGCTACGTGGTGGCCCTGGATTCCGAGGGACAGGGCTACGGATCGCTGGGCGGCGCCGGGTTGCTGGCGGTGACCGATAGCCTGTTGCGGCCCGGCGTGGCGGTGCAGGACGCGTTCGCGGGGGTCTGGGGCACACAGGCCCTGCTCGCGGCCGCGAGCGCGAGTCGCGTGGAGGCCTGGAGCCCGGACGGTGCGCGCCAGTTGGCCTATCCGCCCGATCCGTTCGATCATGCGACGCTGCGCTTCACCACCGCGCCGATGCTCTGCGATTCGATCCTGATCGTCGGCGATGCGCAGGGGCGTGTGCGCGGCCTGCTCCCGGATGCCGAGCCGCAGCTGCGCTGGCGCACCGCGCCGTCCGGCTTCCCGGTGACGGCGCTGGCGGCTGGGGATCTGACGGGCAGGGGAGAGACGCAGCTGGTTTGGGGCAACGCGATCGGTGCCATCTATGTGGCCGACGGATCGCAGCGGGGCGGCTTCGAGGTGACCGACGGCTGGCCGCAGACGCTCTCGCCAGCGAGCGATCCGGTCCGCTGGCTGTTGCTGATTGCCGGACGACCGGGCGCAGGAGCCGCGGAAGCGGGGCACATCGTGGCGCTGGATGCGGCGGGTCGGATCGCCCTCTTCTCCGCGGAGGGAACCGCCCGCCCCGGGTGGCCGCAGTCGTTGGAGTCGCGTCCCGCCGGTGCGCCGGCGGTCGGGGATCCGGACGGGGATGGTGCGCTGGAGATCGTGGCCACCGGGATCGACGGGCGCATCCACGTCTGGAGCCTCGACGGTGAAGCGGAGCGCTTCTGGCCGCGCTCGATCTGGCATCCCGATGTTGCTCCCTTCGGAGCATTGGGGGCGGGGCCGCTCCTGCTGGATATGGATGACGACGGACGGCCCGAGATCCTGCAAGGTGGCGGGGACGGCACGCTGCACATTCTCGATGCCGACGGCGATCCGCTTGCGGGGAGCCCGCTGGCGGTTGGTTTCACGGTGACCAGCGGTCCGGTGCCCTTGATCGTGCCGCGGTCGGATCGGCCGGGGGAGTCGGCGATCTATCTGCTGGCGGCGGACGAGGCCGGATTCGCGACGATCCTGCATCCGCCACGCCTGCTGCCGGCGCGCGCACCGCGCGCGGGCGAGATGTGGCGCAGCGACGTGGACGCCGGACGCACGCGCTGCTATCCGGCGCGCTGGCAACCGGAGATGCGCGCGTTCGCCGGGCTGCTCGACGGCGACTACCTGCGACTCACGCCCAATCCGGTCGATGAGCGCTATGCCTGGCTGCGGGTGCGCATGGGAGAGCGGGGATCGCTGCGCGTGCGGTTGCGCGATACCAGCGGCCATCAGGTCTGGGAGAAGCTCTATCATCCCGCGGCGGGGCAGGCCGGCGACCTGCTGCGGCTGGATCTCGGCGCGTTGGCCTCGGGGCTCTACGTGGCGCAGATCGAGGCCGCAGCGGGCGGACACGTACAACGCGAGCTGCGGAAGCTGGCGATCGTACGGTAGGGGAGCGATGGCGAGGGAGGGACACAGCCGGGACGCGCGGGCACGTCGCGTGGGCGCGCGCGGGAGGCCGAGCGCCGCGCTGTTGCTCTGTATCCTGATCGGTTCACTGGCGGCGGCTCCCACGAGCGCCGAGAACAGCTGGCTCGAGT
>WJJG01000143.1 GCA_014729815.1 Candidatus Eiseniibacteriota bacterium | reverse complement strand
GTGCGACCTGGACCGCTTCGAGTTCGACAGCACCGCCGAGCTGCCCAGCTTCGATGGCATCATCGGCCAGGATCGCGCCGTGGCGGCCATCGAGCTCGGTCTGAAGATGCGCAGCAAGGGCTACAACGTCTACGTCGCCGGGATGCCCGGCACGGGCCGGACGACGACGGTCAAGCATCTGCTGCGGACGCTCGAGACGGGGCGCGGTGTGCCGCCCGACATCGTCTACGTGCACAACTTTAAGAACCCCGACATGCCGCGCGCCATCCGCTTGCCCGCCGGTCAGGGATGTCGCCTCAAGCGCGACATGGAGGTCCTGATCGGCAACATGCGGCGCAATATCGCGCAGATCTACGAGAGCGAGGACTACAAGCAGCGCATCAAGGCGCTGATCGAGGAGTTCAAGGAGCGGGAGAAGACGATCCTGCGCAGCTTCGAGGAGCGGATCAAGAAGGAGAACTTCGCCCTGATTCAGGTTCAGCTCGGTCCGTTCTCGAAGCCGGAGATCGCACCGGTGATCGCCGGTGAGCCAGTGACCATGGAACAGCTCGAGGCGATGACCTCCGAGGGCAAGTTCAGCCAGGAGGAGTTCGAGCGGCTCAAGAAGAGGTACGATGAGCTCTCCACCGCGATGGAGCAGACCTTCAAGGCCTCGCGCAATCTCAAGCGCGAGCTGCGTGAGGCGATGGCCAAACTGCAAAAGGAGTTCGGCTCGCCGGCGGTCAGCGACTACATCAAGGATCTGAAAGCCGAATACGAGCACCCCGACATCCTCACCTACCTCGACGAAGTGCGGGACGCGATCCTCGAGAACATGCAGCGCTTCACGGACGGAGAGGAGTCGCATGAGCAGCAAGCGGCTGCGCAGGCCGGGCAGCCGCGCGCGGCCGAGGAGGCCGCCGCGCGCTTCCGTGACTTTGCCGTCAACGTGCTCGTCGACAACTCCAAGACGAAGGCGCCCCCGGTGATCGTCGAGACGAGCCCCAACTACCGCAATCTGTTCGGTACGATCGAGCGCGTGGTCGATCGCTCGGGTCATTGGGTCAGCGACTTCAGCAAGATCAAGGCCGGCAGTCTGCTGCGCGCCAATGGTGGCACGCTGGTGATCAACCTGATGGATGCGATCATCGAGCCCGGCGTCTGGGTGGCGCTCAAACGTACGCTCAAGTACCAGAAGATCGACATCCAGACCTTCGATCCCTTCTATCTCTACTCGCTCTCGGCGCTCAAGCCCGAGCCGATCGAGCTCGACCTGAAGGTCGTCGTGCTGGGGGATGCCTGGGCCTATCAGATTCTCTTCAACTACGACGAGGACTTTCCCAAGATCTTCAAGGTCAAGGCCGAGTTCGATCGCGTCATGAAGAAGGATCACGAGAACGTCACCAAGTACGTCAACTTCGCCACCAAGATCACCAGCGAGGAGGAGCTGCAGCCGATGGCGAAGTGCGGCGTGGGCGCGCTCGTCGAGCATGGCATCCGTCTCGCCGGCCGGCAGACGAAGATCTCCACACGCTTCAGCGAGATCGCGGATGTGATCCGCGAGGCGGATCTGTGGGCGCGGGAGGAGAAGGCCCCGCAGATCAAGGCCCAGCACGTCAAGCAGGCCATCAAGGCACGCCGGCAGCGGGTGAACCTCAGCGAGGAGAAGATTCAGGAGCTCTTCGAAGAGGGCATCCTGATGGTCGATACCGAGGGGAGCAAGATCGGGCAGATCAATGGTCTCTCGGTACTCAGCGTTGGGGACTACGCCTTCGGTCAGCCCTCTCGCATCACCGTCAAATGCTCTCTCGGGCGCGCCGGCATCGTCAACATCGAACGAGAGGCCGATCTCTCGGGCAAGACGCACAACAAGGGAGTGCTCATCCTGGAAGGCTACTTCCGCAGTCTCTTCGCCGAAGACAAGCCGCTGACGATCCATGCCACGATCTGCTTCGAGCAGGCCTATGGCGGGATCGATGGCGACAGCGCCTCCTCGACCGAGGTCTACGCACTGCTCTCGGCGCTTTCCGGACTGCCCCTGCGGCAGGACATCGCGGTGACCGGCAGCGTCAACCAGCATGGGGAGGTCCAGCCGATCGGGGGCGTCAACGAGAAGGTCGAGGGTTTCTACGCGGTCTGCAAGGCGCGCGGGCTCACCGGCCGGCAGGGCGTGATGATTCCCGCCGTCGATGTGGCCGATCTGATGCTGGAGGATGAGATCGTGGAAGCCGTCGCGCAGGGCCGCTTCCACATCTTCGCCATCGCGAACATCACCGAAGGGATCGAGATCCTGACCGGTGTCCCGGCCGGCGCGCGAGGCAAGGAGGGCCACTACCCGCCCAACACGGTCTTCGGCAAGGTGGATGAAACACTGCTCGACTACGCCGATCGCATGAAGTCGTTCCTGGATCATGGTGACGACGACGGACCGTGATGGGTGCGCTGCGTGTGCTCGTGGGAATGAGTGGGGGGGTGGACTCCTCCGTGGCGGCGGCTCTACTCCTCGAGCAGGGCTTCGCTGTCTCCGGGGTGACGATGCGCATCTGGGCCGCGGACGAGCCGGCCGCCCGCGAGCCGACCGCCGAATCCTCCGGGCCGCGGTGCGGCGCACCGGGGGGTCCTGCCGGGGGCTGCTACGGCCCCGCCGCGGAAGGGCAGATCGCCGCGGCGCGTGACGTCTGCAGGCGACTGGGCATTCCCCACGCGACCGTGGATCTGCAGGCGGCCTTTCGGCGCGAGGTGCTGGTGCCGTTCCGCGAGGCGTACCGCGCCGGGCGGACTCCCAATCCGTGCGTGCGCTGCAATCCCCGCGTGAAGTTCGGCGCGCTCTTGCGCGAGGTGCGTCACCGCGGGATCTGTTTCGCGCGCTTCGCCACCGGTCACTACGCGCGCATCACCCGTCGCGCCAGCGACGGATGCTGCACGCTGCGCAAGGCGTGGGATCGCACGAAGGATCAGTCCTACTTCCTCTACGGCCTTTCGCAAGCGCAGCTTGGCACGACGCTCCTGCCGCTCGGGGAGCGAACCAAGGCGGAGGTCCGCGCGCGGGCGCGTACGTTGGGGGTGCTCGCGGCGACCGCCACAGAGAGCCAGGACTTCATGGGAGGCGACCACGGAGCGCTCTTCGAAGACTCCCTGCCGGGCCCGATTCTGGATCTTTCCGGTCGGCGGCTCGGCGAGCATCGGGGCATCGTCTACTACACGATCGGTCAGCGACGCGGTCTGGGCATCGCCGCGGCCGAGCCGCTCTATGTGATCGCGATCGATCCGGCGCACAGGGCGGTGGTGGTCGGCCCGAAGGCCGCGCTGCTGCGCCGCGCGCTGGTGGCCCACGAACTCTGCTGGCCCGCCGGGCCGCCCCCCCGACTGCCGTATCGCGTGCGGGCGCGCATTCGCTATCGGCACGCCGAGGCCCCGGCTGAGCTGCGCGAGAGCGATCGCGAGGATGCGCTGAAGGTGGTCTTCGATCAGCCACAGTCGGCGATCACGCCGGGCCAGGCGGTGGTCTTCTACGATGCCGAGCAGGAGGATCTCGTGCTCGGCGGGGGTACGATCCAGACGGTGTCCTGACCGGGTGGCGAGTGGGAGCCGTCGCGGATGGATCGTACGATGGGAAGCCGTCGCCGGACGCCGGGGGTGGCAGACAGAGACCCCCGGCAGGCGGCCGGCACTTCGCTGCCACGATCTACTGGATGTAGCCCAACGATCGGAGGCGTTGCAGCAGTTCCGGATCCGTCGTGCGTGAGACGCTTCCGAGGCTGCATTGCCGGTATTCCGCCAGCAGGCCCTCGAGGTAGCCGCGCAGATAGGCCAAAGTATCCGGAAACTGTGCCGCGAGGTCACGCGCTTCGCGCGGATCCTGCTCGATCTGGAAGAGCCGCCATTCGGGGGATTCGGCGCTGCCGCGGCGGATCAGCTTCCAGGGACCCAGGCGCAGCGAGAAGAGATGGCGCGGCCACTCCGAAAGCACCGGCGTGGGTTGGGCCAGCGGGGCGCGACCGAAGAGCTCGGGGATGATGCGGCCCTGGTGCAGCGGTGGGGTTTCGATGCCCAAGCGCTCGCAGAGCGTGGGGACGATGTCCAGCAGTCCGACCGGCCGACCGATCGTCCGGCCGCCCGCGAGCCCGCCGGGTGGCCGGTAGGCCAGTGGGCAGCCGGTCATCTCCTCGTAGATCGAGTTGCCATGATACCAGCCGCGATGATCGAAGAACTCCTCACCATGATCGGTACAGAAGACCAGATGGCTGCGATCCAGGAGACCCAGCTCCTCGATGCCGCGGAGCAGCTTGCCGATTCCGGCGTCGAGGCTGTGGATCTCGCCGTCGTAGTTGGCGACCATCCCGAGCAGCTCGGAGGCCGGCAGCTGCGGCGGGTCGTCCAGGCATTCCCAATCGTGGCATTCGGGATTCTCGATCTCGCTCAGATGGTCGTGCAGACGCGGCGGTTCGACCGGCCCCGGCGGCGTGGCCGGCGCGACCGCCTCGCGGTCCCGCGGCGGCGGGGCATAGGGAGAGTGCGGCTCCATGAAGTGCACGTAGAGGAAGAGGGGCGCTTCCGGATCGCGTCGCACCCACTCCAGAGCCTCCTCGACCAGCTTCCAGGCCAGCCCCTGCGTGCCGGGACGGCGGAGCTGGGTGGCGATGCGCTCGATCGCCGTGCGGTTGTGATACGACCACCAGGGAGGATCGGGCGGGAAGTAGTGTCCGAAGCCCTGCGCGAACCCGTTGCGGCCGGTCAGGATCGGGTTGCCCACGAAGGCCGCCGTGCGATAGCCGTAGCTGCGGAAGTGCTCGGCCAGCGTGGGCGCTTCCTCCGGGATGCCATCCAGCGCCGAGGTGACACCGTGCGAGGTCGGATAGAAGCCGGTGAAGAGACTGGCCACGCTGGGGATGGTCCAGGTGCTCGGCGTGTACGCGTTGCGAAAGACGCAGCTCTCGCGTAGCAGGGCGTCGATCCGCGGACTCGTCGGCCGCGGATGGCCGAAATAGGAGAGGTGGTCGCGGCGCAGCGTGTCGACGAGCAGGACGATCACGCTCTCGCGCTCCAACGCATCCGCATCGGGCCGCGCGGCGTGCTTCCCCGGGCGGGGCCAGGCATTCCAGAGGCGCAGTCCGGTGACCACGATCAGGACCACGGCCAGCAGCAGCCCGGCGGCGCCCAGTCCTCGGCGCGCGGACTGCTGCCAGCGCTCGCGCGGAAAGACGCGACCGATCAGATAGGCTACCAGCAGGCCCACGAATGCGCCGGCAGCCAGGAGGGCCGCCGTCACCAGCTTCCCCTCGCGCGTGTGGAAGCGTGGCACGACGTCAGCCGTTCCCGCCCAGTAGGCGCCCACGACACCGAACTCGAGCATCAGGAAGACGCTCAAGGAGATGACCGGATAGCTCGTCTGGCTGGCCTTCCAGTCGACGATGCGGGTGGCGAACGCGGCTACGAGGGCGATGAGCAGATGGGCCTGGATCCCGTAGAGATAGTCACCGACGCCGGCCGGCATGCCGACGTGACCGCGTCCCGAGAGGAGTTGCTCGGCGACGGCGATCGGGACCGCGCAAACTCCGTTGAGAAGAAACGCGGCTCCGGCCGACCGCCAGCTCCATGCCTTCATCGACCCCCTCCATGCGGGCGTGCTCGAATCGGTCCCTCGCTCCCATCTTCGGCCCCCGAGCCGATCGGCGCCACCTCAAAGCCCCGGCGAACGGCGCCGCACGGGACGGGCCGGCGGGCCGCGACTGGGGCGCCGGGATCCTCTCCCCCCGCGCTACGACGCCTGTGGGCCGCGCTGCGAAGCCTCCCCGGCCGCCCAGAGCGCCGGGTCACAGCCCCGCTCGCGCAGCGCCGCGGCCAGATCCTCGGGCAACGGTGCCCGCCATGCAATCGGCTGTCCGCTGCGTGGGTGGCGCAGCGCAAGGCGATAGGCGTGCAGGGCCTGGCGCGCCAGCCCGAGACGGCAGCGCTCCTGCGCGGTCAGGGCCTCCCCGGCAACGAACTTGAGGAAGAAGCGCTCCGATTGGCCGTAGACCTTGTCTCCCAGGATGGGCAGGCCCACTGCGCGCAGATGGACGCGGATCTGGTGCAAGCGTCCCGTTTCGGGGACGGCTTCGACCAACGCCCAGTCCTGTCCGCGGTGACGCACATGGATCATCGTGCGCGCCGTCACTCCATCCTCGCGCACGGCGACCGCCTTGCGAATCTGTGAATCGCGTGCGGATCCCAGCGGCAGATCGATCACGAAGCGCTCCGACTCCGGACGCCCCTCGACGATCGCCAGATACTCCTTCCGGACCCGGCGCGACCGAAACTGGCTGGCGAGTCGCGCCGTATCGTCGCGCGACCGCCCGAAGACCACGACCCCGCTGGTCTCGCGGTCGAGACGATGCACCACGTGCAGGCGTCCCCATTCGGGATGGGTGTCGAGCAGCAGGTGGAGGAGGGTGTGGCGGAAGTAGCGGCCCGAAGGGTGCAGCGGGAGGTTGCCGCTCTTGGCCACGACGACCACCGCTTCATCGACGTATAGCAGGGCGATCCTGCGATCGATGGGCGGCTCGGCGCGCTGCAGCGGCACGTAGCCGATACGATCCCCTGCTCGCAGCACGCAGGCGGGCTTGACCGATTGTTGGTTGACGCGGATCCGCCCGCAGCGAATCAAGGCGCCCCATTGGGTTCGTGAGCGATAGGTGAAGCGCGCGGCGAGGTAGCGATCGAGGCGCATTCCGGCCGCGTCGACTGCTACGCGGGTCTCGCCCTCGCGGACCCAGCCGCGGATGGCGCCTCGGTCGGCGGCGTCCGGTTCGATCATCTGCTTGCCTGCCTCCTCGAGCCCTGGTTCGCGGTTCCCGTTTCGGGCCCTGCAGGCGCCCGAGCGATCCACTTCCCTCCCGCATGACGATCGTCTCAGCCTTCGGCCTCCGTGGCAACGAGGTACTGCGCTTGATCTTACCAGTCACCGCGCATCGTGCCCGTTCCTCCCCCGATCCACAGATCGGGGTAAACCGAGGCCTGCTCGGCGCCGATTCATT
The DNA here is from genome assembly GCA_014729815.1 of Candidatus Eiseniibacteriota bacterium. Classification (GTDB taxonomy): domain Bacteria; phylum Eisenbacteria; class RBG-16-71-46; order CAIMUX01; family WJJG01; genus WJJG01. The sequence continues at coordinate 10,954 of WJJG01000143.1, read as the reverse complement.
AGGCGTATGGGTGTTTGTGCTTCACGTCGATCGAGCTGGAGGACCGAGCATGTCTAACCACTCCGCGGAGGGAGGGCGGCGCGCCCCCAAGCAACGCCTCACGGATCTGGTCGGATCGCAGCCGACCCTTGCGGATCTCTCCGCCTTTGCTGAAGAAGCGGGGAACTCGGAGCTGGGGAGCCGACCGCGGTTCCTGGTGAAGCTGGCCGAGGTCAACAAAGAGCTGTGGCTGATCCTCTCGATGCTCGTCATCGGGGCCGTGCTCAACTACCTGGTTACGGGCCATCGCGTGGTTCTCAGCCTCTACGTGCTGCCCACGATGTTCTCGGCCTACTTCTACGGTCGGCGGCATGCCATGCTGACCGCGGTCGCCAGCATCGTGCTGGTGGCCTTTCTGACCTACACGAAGCCGAATCTCTTCGGTTCGGGGCAGGCAGCCAGCCTCACCCCCAGCTACTGGTTCGACATCGCTGCCTGGGGCGGGATCCTGGTCGTGATGGGGGCCGCCATGGGGTCGCTGCACGAGCGTCACGAGCGTCGCCTGCGCGAGCTGCGTCAAACCTATCACGGCCTGCTGCTCTTGCTGCGGCAGTTCGTCTCGAAGGATCAACAGACCGAGAGCCACTGCTACCGCGTTTCGGTCTATGCGGCCAAGATCGCGTCCTACATGGGACTGACCCAGGATCGCATCGAGGACGTGCGCGCGGCATCCCTGCTCCACGATGTGGGCAAGGTGGGCGTGACACGCACCCTGCTGCAAAAGGCTGCCCAGCTGAGCGAGGAGGAGCGTGCCCGCGGGACCGCCGACGGCAAGTCGCCCGAGATCTCGATCGCCACAGCCGGGGGGCTGCTGCGTCGGATCATTCCGATCGTTCTGGCGCATGTCGACAAGCTGGACTCGGATGGCAAGCGACCCGCCGAATACGAAGACCTGCCGCTCGAAGCGCGCATCATCTCGGTCGCGGATGTCTACGATTCTCTGACCAGCGATCATGCCTATCGCAAGGCGATGTCTCCCTTCGAGGCCAAGGGAATCATCGTGCGGTGCGCGGGGACCGAGTTCGATCCGCGTGTCGTGGAGGGCTTCCAGCGCGCCTTCAAGAACGCCGAGCTGGAGGTGCGCACGTTGGCCGCCTAGAGGGTCCGCGTGACCCCGCGCTCGAGACCCGAGAATGATCCTTTGCGAGATCACGCGAATCCGTCTTGCGGCGGCGCCTGCCGCCGCCCCGCGCGGCAGGCATCCCTCGTCGGCCTGCGCGTCGCTGCTGCCCCTCTGTGATTCCGGCGGGGGGCTGCGTCTTGACCGCCGCCCGAGGTGCTCCCTAGACTCCGGCCATCGCACCGAGCGACACCCGAAATGCGCTGCGCGTGGCGACGGAGAGGGAGGCGGGCGGAGCCCGACATGACGGTGCAGCAAGGGACGGTGATCGCCGTGCGCCCGCGTCGTGCACGCGTGCGCGCGGACGGCCAGGAGTACGACTGTGAGTTGCCTCAGGGCCTGATTCGCGGGCCGCGCGAGCAGCGCACACTCCTGGCGGTTGGAGACCGCGTCAGGTTCGAGCGCCTCCCCTCCGGCGGCGCAGTGGTTCGCCGGCTGCTGCCGCGCACCTCCAAGGTTTCGCGCGTGGGATCGCTGCGGCCCCGACGCGAGCAGGTCATCGCCGCGAATCTCACGCAGCTCCTCGCATTGCAGGCGGTCGCGGAGCCGCGCTTCAATGCGCGCGCGCTCGATCGCCTGCTGGTGGTGGGAGAGGCTGGCAATCTGCGCTGTGCGGTGGTGTTGAACAAGATCGATCTAAGCGGTCGGGCCCAGATCACGACGGCCCTGACGCCCTACCGGCGTGCCGGCTATCCGATCCTCGAGACGAGCGCGTTGACGGGCGAGGGGCTGGAGCGACTGCGCGGCTTTCTGCAGGATGAGGTGAGCATTCTCCTGGGGCCGAGCGGGGTGGGGAAGTCGTCGCTGCTCAATCGTCTGATTCCGGGATTGACTCAGAGTACGAGGCAGATCAGCCGCTCCTCGGGCAAGGGGCGCCACGCGACATCACGGGTCGACCATCTCGATTTCCCCGGAGGCGGTGTGGTCCTGGACACGCCGGGGTTGCGGGCGGTCCAGCCCTGGACCACGGCGCCCGCGCTGGCCGGCTGCTTCCCCGAGATGCGGGACCATCTCGACCGGTGCCGGTTTCCCGACTGCCTCCATCGCGCGGAACCGGACTGCGCCGTGCGCGGGGCAGTGGACGCGGGGGCCGTCGATCGTCAACGCTACGAGGCGTACCTGCGGATTCTGGCCAGTCTGTTGGAAGAGGCCGGCTGACCGCTGTGCGGTCGGCGCGCGGACGGCTTCCGGATCGAATCGGCGATCCACAAGCAAGTCCTTGCGGCGATCGGGAACTTGGCGTATTCCTCGCCCATCCGTAGAATCGGGGGAGCGGCCCCGCCGGCAGCGGGTGGGAGACACGCCACGAACATCCAGGGAGGGAGTGGAGCGCGATGACGGATCCTCCGGCAGCGCTTGCCTATCTCGGCATCCAGGATCCCTTCGAGGAGGCTGCCGTCGCGGTACTCCCGGTGCCCTACGACCTGACCACCACGTACCAGCCCGGGGCGCGGTTCGGACCTCGGGCGCTGCTGACGGCGTCGCACAACGTCGAGCTCTACGATGAAGAGCTGCGCTGGGACGCTAGCCGAATCGGCATCCATACCTTGCCACCGATCGAGCCGGTGGCCGCCGGGCCGCAGGCCATGATCCCGATCATCGCCGATGCCGTCGAGAGCCTCTTCCATCGCGGGAAGTTCCCCGTCGTTCTGGGCGGCGACCACTCCGTGGCGATCGGTTGTTTCGCTGCCTTGAGCGAGTCCTGGGAGGATCTCTGGATCCTGCAACTCGACGCGCACGCCGACTTGCGCGGAGAGTATCAGGGCAGTCCGTTCAGTCATGCGTCCGTCATGTCGCACGCCGCGGAGCATTTCGAGTGCGTGCGGGTCGGATTGCGTAGCTGGAGTGCCGAAGAGGAAGAGCCCCTCTGGCGACAACCGGAGCGGGTCTTCCCCGCGCGGGCCTTCATGCGCAACCCGGACGATGCGATCTCGCGCGTACTAGCCGTGCTTGGCGACCCGGTCTACATCACGCTCGATCTCGATTGCCTCGATCCTTCCGTGATGCCCGCCACCGGCACGCCCGAGCCCGGCGGGCTGACATGGGATGCGATCACCACGCTCTTGCGCGCCGTCGCCGAGGAGCGGCACGTCGTGGGGTGCGATCTGACGGAACTGAGTCCGATTCCCGGTATGATCGCGCCCGACTTCTTGGCGGCTCGCTTGACATACAAGTTGATCAGCTACGTCTTTCATGCGCGGCACCAGGCGGGGGACAGCGTGCCAGGGGGGTGAACATGTTCGGAGTAGGTCCATCCGAGTGAATGTTGCGAACCAGCACGGGGGAAGGAGATGCGAGATCAGGATACGGCCCAGGTCCTCGGCAGGCGAGTGCGGCGCGTCCGACAGGAGCAGGGATTGACCCTGCGTGAGATCGAGAGTCGTTCGGGAGTCAGCGCAACTCACATCAGCGAAGTCGAGCGCGGAAAGACCTCGCCCACCGTGGGGGTTCTCGAGCGTATCGGGGAGGCGCTGGGTGTGCGCTCCACGGACCTCCTCGGTCCCAACCAGGCGTTGCTGCCGCTCTTCGCGCGGCCCGCGGAGCGACGTCGCCGCAGCTTCAGTGAAGGCGCCGTCGTGGAGGTTCTGACGCAACCACATGGGCCCTGCTGTTATTCGGCCTGTGTGGTCACACTTCCCCCAGAAGCGCTCTTCCAGACCGAGCCCGGCCACCCGGGGGAAGAGCTCTGCCATGTCCTCGAGGGAGCGATCGAGGTCAGCCATGGTGAGATCCCGTACGTGGTGACCGCCGGGGAATCGCTGCAGTTCCGAGCGACGAGCCGGCACGGCGTGCGCAACGCCAGCGGAAGCCCCGCCCGCTTCCTCTGGATCGCCAGCCCACGAGCGGCACTCTAGTTGGCACACGGTAGGGGAATCACCGCGAAGGAGGGAAGCATGCCGAGCCGCGAGATCATGGCCGGGCGCCTGCGCGAGGCGCGACGGGATTCGGGACTGACCCTCAAGCAGGTCGAGCGTCTATCGGGGTTCTCCTCCACACATATCAGCGAGATCGAGCGCGGTCGTACGACCCCCACCGTGGATGCGCTGGTGAGAATCGCTGCGGCCCTGGGAAGGGACCCCTGCTACTTCCTCGAAGAGCGCCTGCTCGAGGAGGTCGCGGTGGCACGAGCCGATGGCGATGGCCGGGCGGTACTGGATCGCGCGGCCCGGCTGCAGCCGCTGGCCCCCGGGGTGCTGGGCGGGCAACTCGAGCTTTCCCGACTGCGCATCGATCGGGCGTGCGAAGGGACGCTCGACGGCGTCGAACCCGGCGATCTTTGCTTCTACGTCACGACGGGAGCCCTGCGCTTGCTGGCCGAAGAGACGACCTATGAACTCCCACAGGGCGGGAGCCTGCATGCGCGCTTTGGGCAGGTTCCCCGCATCGTCGTCGATCGCGCTCCGGCCGAGCTGCTGATCGTGCGGGCGCCGAGCGGTCTGCCGCGCAGCGACGATGGGGAGGCTTCCTAGCCTTCGTCGGCCTTGGCGGCCTGCCAGGCTCGCTCCATGGTTGCCAGATCGGCGTCGGACAGGGAAAGACCCTCTGCGGACAGACGCGCCTCCATGCGCGCGAAGCGCTGCCGGAACTTGGCGACCGACTGCCGCAGCAGACGATCGGGATCGGCGCGCAGATGGCGCGCGAGATTGACCGCGGTGAATAGCAGGTCTCCCGTTTCTTCCTCCACACTGGCGCGTGCCGACACTTGCGGACCGTGAGGCGGCACGTCCGTCGGTTCCGATGGGTGAGGCGTGCCGGCGAAGGCCGCCTGGAGTTCCGTGTACTCCTCGCCCACCTTGGCCACCACAGCGCGGGCATCGGGCCAGTCGAATCCAAAACTGGCCGCCTTCTCCTGCACGCGGTAGGCCAGCAGGAGGGCCGGGACACCCGTGGCGCCGGGGGCCAGTGTGTCGCGCGTGTCCCCGCGACGGGCCTTCTCGGCCTGCTTGATCGACTCCCACTGTTGGCGCACGTTCTCGAAGTCGAGATCCCGCTCACCGCTCCGGAAGACGTGCGGGTGTCGGGCGATCAGTTTGCGGCTGATGGTACCGGCGATATCGCGGAACGTGAAGCGGCCCTCTTCCTCGGCGATCGTGACCGCAAAGACGATCAAGTAGAGCAGGTCCCCGAGTTCCTCGACGATGCGTGCATCGGAACCTTCCGCGGCGGCCTCGAGGACCTCGTGCGTCTCTTCCAGCAGATAGGGCGTCAGGCTCTCGATGGTCTGCTGCCGGTCCCAGTTGCATCCCCCGCGAGCCCGCAGGCGCCGGCAGAGCCGACGCAGCCCCTCCCAATCGTAGGAGGCTTGTGATTCCATGGCGGGACGCTACCATGGCCCTGCAGGACCCAACAAGCTGGAGATCCCGTGCCCAGGAGCGAGCCGATCACATCCCAGGAGCATGCGCTGCGCACTGTGGCTGAGCGGGCGCGCCGGCGCGCGTACGCGCCCTATTCCGGCTTCGCGGTCGGTGCCGCGCTGGGCACCACGACCGGCGAGATCGTCCCGGGCTGCAATGTGGAGAACGCTTCCTTGGGTCTCGGCATCTGCGCCGAGCGCGCGGCGCTCTTCGCGGCGCTGTCGCGCGGCCTCGCCCCGGGCGACTGCCTGGTGATCGTCACCCCCAGCGCCGTCCCCACGCCCCCCTGCGGCGCATGTCGCGAGGCGCTGCGCCAGCTCGCGCCGCGCACCAGCATTGTCTCGATCGGCCGGCAGGGTGCGCTGCGGCGTTGGCGATCGTCGGAGCTTCTGCCGCGGGCCGGGGAGGCGGCTGTCCTGCCCACGCCGCTGCCCACGGAGATCATCGCGCACAAGCGGGACGGAAAGGCGCTCAACGCCGAGCAGATCACTCGCTTCGTCGGCGGTCTGGTCAGCGGGGAGATCGAGGACTATCAGGCCACCGCCTTCATGATGGCCGTGCTGTGGCGCGGCATGTCGACCGGGGAGATCCGGGACCTGACGGCGGCGATGGTGGCTTCGGGGACGCGGCTCTCCACCGGCGAGGGTGCGCCCTGCATCGACAAGCACTCGACCGGCGGCGTGGGAGACAAGATCTCCTTGCCGCTGCTGCCCATGGCTCTGGCCGCCGGCCTGCGCGTGCCGATGATCTCGGGACGCGGGCTGGGACACACCGGGGGCACACTGGACAAGCTCGAGACCATCCCGGGGTACCGCACCGCCCTGCCGATCGAGGATCTGCAGGTGCTGCTGCGCGCAGAGGGAGGATTCATCGCCGGGCAGACCGCGGAACTGGCCCCCGCCGATCGAATCCTCTACGCCTTGCGAGATGTGTCAGCCACCGTGGATTCGGTGCCGTTGATCGTCAGCAGCATCTTGAGCAAGAAGCTGGCGGCCGGACTCGACGGTCTCGTATTGGATGTGAAGTTCGGGCGAGGCGCCTTCATGGAGCGGTTCGATGCGGCGGAGCATCTGGCACGCGTCCTGGTGCGCGTAGGCCGCGAACTCGGACTGCCGACACTCGCGCTGCTGACCCGCATGGATGCACCCATCGGCCGGAGCGTCGGCAACGCGCTGGAGATGCGCGAGGCCCTCGCTTTCCTCGGCGCGGGCACGCCGCCCGAAGATCTCTCCGAACTGGTCGGCGGGTTGGGCGGCTTGATGCTGGCTCTCGCCGCGCGAGCACCGCACATGGCCGCCGGCGCCCAGCGGATCGAGCAGCTACGGCGCAGTGGGGCCGGCCGCCTCGCCGCGCAGCACTGGATTCGTGCCCAGGGGGGCGATCCGCGCGTCGTGGACGATCCATCGCTTCTGGCGGTGTCCGCACAGACCCATCTGGTGCGCGCCGAGCGCGCGGGCTTCGTCGAGCGGATCGATGCCCGCCGTGCGGGCGAGATCTGCCTGCAACTCGGGGGCGGTCGGCGGCGCATCGACAGCGTTGTCGATGGAAGCGTGGGGCTGGAGTTCCATTGCCACGTAGGCAGCCAGGTCGCGCGGGGGGATCCGCTCGCGACCCTGCACCTCTCGGACGCGTCGTCGGCGTCGTTGCCGGTGCTCGACGATCTCGTCCAGATCGGTCCGCGGGCGCCGACCCGCCGGCCACGCATCGCCGCGCTGGTGACGCCGCGCAGCACGCATCGGGATCCCTGGCGCGTCCCGATCGATCCGATCCTGCGCGAATCCACCTAGCGCGATCGCGCCCACGGATCGCGCGGCTTGCGGCGACGATCGAGATCGCGGAAGTCATCCGCGGGTTGCGCTCCGGGGCGATGCAGACGACAGGTCTGCGTCGGAGCGGTTCCCGGCAGAAAGGCCAGATCGAAAACCTCCTCGCAGCTGTCGGTGGCCAGCTCTCCCGAAGCCAGACAGACGCGAACGCGCTCGACCCCCTCTGGAACGGCGAAGTCACGCACCCCGTAGATCTCCAGAGAAGCCTGCATGACGGCCGCCCAGATGGGAAGCGCGGCGGCCGCACCGGTTCCGGTGTGTCGCCCGCCAATCGGGATCTTCACGTCGAAACCAACCCAGACACCGACGGCGAGATCCGGCGTGAAGCCCACGAACCAGGCGTCGGCATAGTCATCGCTCGTGCCGGTCTTGCCGGCCGCCGGGGCGGTGAATCCGTAGATGGAGCGCGCCGTTCGGCCGGTACCGACCGACATGACCGCCTGCATCATGCTCGTCGCGATGAAGCTGGTGCGGGCATCCAGAACCTGTCGGGACTCCGGCTGGTGCACCTCCAGCGGGTGGCCGCGCCGATCGAGCACGCGCGCGATGCTGTGGGGCGTGACGCGAATGCCCTGGTTGGCCAGCACACCATACGCCGCGGTCATCTCGAGGAGGGTCACTTCGCCGCTCCCCGCCGCCAGCGAGAGCACAGGGGGCAAGGGGCGCTGGAGCCCCATGGCATGCGCCAACTCCACGACCGGCTCCACACCGATCTCGTGCAGCAGGCGCGCCGTGGGTACGTTGATCGACTTGGCCAGTGCGTATGCCAGCGTTACGGGACCATGGTAGGTCTCACTGAAGTTGTGCGTCTTCCAGACACTATCACGCGCGCCGACGATGTCGAACTCGACCGGCGCGTCGAGCAGGAAATCCGTAGGGCGGAACCCCTGCCGCAGCGCTTCGGCATAGATGAACGGCTTGAAGGCCGAGGCCGCCTGCCGCGGTGCCTGCACGGCCCGGTTCCACTCGCTCTGACCGAAGTCGCGCCCGCCGACCAGTGCGCGAATCGCTCCGCTGGACGGTTCGATCGCCACCACGGCTCCCTGGAGCTGCAAGGGCACGGGAAGCTCCACGGCGCTGTCGAGCTCCAACTCCGCCAGGCGCGCCGCGAGCTCCTCCGGCGTCTGGGGATAGCGATGCATCTCCTCGAGCCGCTGCAGGTGCCCCTCCAGCGAGGCTTCCGCTGCGCGCTGCAGATCGAGATCGAGGGTCGTCGCGATGCGCAGGCCTTCATGGTAGACGGCAGAGGTGCCGTAGCGCTCGGCGAGCTCCTGGCGCACCATCTCGCTGAAATAGGCGCCGGGTCGATCGCTGCTGTGCGGGCCGTGGACGCCCAGTGGCTGCGCTGCTGCGCGGCGGTAGGTTGCGGCATCGATCACGCCGTGGTCCTGCATGGCACGCAGCACCAGATTGCGCCTCGCCCGAGCGGTTTCCGGATAGCGGCGGGGCGAGAAGCGCGCCGGGTTCTTCGGCAGGGCGGCCAGCAAGGCGCACTGCGCCAACGTCAGGTCGTTGGGCGCGACGCCGAAGTAGCGACGCGAGGCGGCATGCACGCCGTAGGCGCCTTCTCCGAAGTAGATCTGATTGACGTAGAGTTCGAGGATCTCGTCCTTCCCGAAGGAGCGTTCGATGCGCAGCGCGAGAATCGCTTCGCGGATCTTGCGGATCCAGGTGCGCTGGTGGTGCAGGAAGAGATTGCGCGCGAGCTGTTGCGTGATCGTCGAGGCGCCTTGTGCGATGCGGCCCTGGGCCAGATCCACGCCAATCGCGCGCAGCATGCTGACGGGATTGAGTCCCCAGTGCGAGTAGAACTGTCGATCCTCACTGGCGATGATGGCGTCCAAGAAGTGGCGTGGGACCTGATCCAAGCGCATCGGCACGCGATCCTCGACGTAGAGCTCATCGATGAGCTCGCCGTCGGCGTCGAAGACCCGCGTGGCCACACTGGGCTCGACCTCGCGGAGGGTGCGCGGAGAGGGCAGGTCCTGGCCGAAGATGAGGAACAGAGCGTAGAGCGCGGCAGCCAGAAGCAGCGGAGTGACCAGTAGGGCAATGGCAAAGCTCTTCACGAACGGCAGATCCTCCCAAGCGCCGCATGCCGGGCGCCGGATCAGTGCCGCAGGCCGCGGGCCCGACGCAACTGACTATGGATCAAGTGGTTGCAAGACGCCAGGAAAAAAGCGCCGGACGGAAAAAAGGGTATTGATCCCGGCCGGGGCGACGATGTAGTCTACGCGGCCGCTGAAGGACAGCCCCCGCCTGGTGGCGTTGGTCCTCCGGCAGGGAGCCCACAAAATCCCTTGACCGCAAGGGCCTGTGGGACTACAGTCTGGTTTTGCGCTGAATTGCGCGATTGTCGATCTTTGAAAACGGAAGAGAGAAGGCGAGTGAGCCCTTGTCGAAGGATCCGGCGACTCGGTGCCGGATCCGCTTGACCTTTGACTCCAGCGGTCACTGACAGGTCAATGATCTCCTTCCTGCGGGAAGGAGCTCCGAGGTTTTCACCACGGAGGGTTTGATCCTGGCTCAGAACGAACGTTGGCGGCGTGGATTAGGCATGCAAGTCGAGCGCGAACGTCTCCTTCGGGAGGCTAGTAGAGCGGCGAACGGGTGAGTAGCGCGTGGGGAACCTGCCCCTGAGTTGGGGATAACACCCCTAACGGGGTGCTAATACCGGATAACACGACCGGATCACCTGGTCTGGTCGTCAAAGCTGGCCTCTACATGTAAGCTGGCGCTTGGGGATGGTCCCGCGTCCCATTAGCTTGTTGGTAGGGTAACGGCCTACCAAGGCTTTGATGGGTAGCTGGTCTGAGAGGATGGTCAGCCACACTGGGACTGAGATACGGCCCAGACTCCTACGGGAGGCAGCAGTCGAGAGGCTTCGTCAATGGGGGACACCCTGAACGAGCGACGCCGCGTGGGCGATGAAGGCCGGAAGGTCGTAAAGCCCTGTCAGAGGGGAAGAAACGCCGGGTAGTCAACAGCTGCTCGGTTTGACGTTACCCTCAGAGGAAGCTCCGGCTAACTCCGTGCCAGCAGCCGCGGTAACACGGGGGGAGCAAACGTTGTTCGGAATCACTGGGCGTAAAGGGCGCGCAGGCGGCCTGGTAAGTGAGACGTGAAAGCCCCCGGCTTAACCGGGGATGTGCGTCTCATACTGTCAGGCTTGAGGGCGGGAGAGGAAACGGGAATTCCCGGTGTAGCGGTGAAATGCACTGATATCGGGAGGAACACCTGTGGCGAAGGCGCGTTTCTGGCCCGCTCCTGACGCTCAGGCGCGAAAGCTGGGGGAGCAAACAGGATTAGATACCCTGGTAGTCCCAGCTGTAAACGGTGGGCACTAGGTGTGGGAGGCATCGACCCCTTCCGTGCCGCAGCTAACGCATTAAGTGCCCCGCCTGGGGAGTACGGCCGCAAGGTTGAAACTCAAAGGAATTGACGGGGGCCCGCACAAGCGGTGGAGCATGTGGTTTAATTCGATGCAACGCGAAGAACCTTACCCAGACTTGACATGTACCGGACAGGTGTGGAAACACACTCTCCCTTCGGGGTCGGTACACAGGTGCTGCATGGCTGTCGTCAGCTCGTGTCGTGAGATGTTGGGTTAAGTC
>WJJG01000142.1 GCA_014729815.1 Candidatus Eiseniibacteriota bacterium | reverse complement strand
GCCGAATTCTTGACCCTCGCGCTGGGCCGCTGGTACGATCCGCGAGCCCGCGCGAGGCATCGCTGCGACCCGGGGTGTTTCGATGATCTAACCGACTACGGAGTGGCTAGTTGCAGGAGAATGCCGTGGATCGGATCGGCGTCCCTCCCGAACGGCGGCCGCGTGCCTTGCCCTGGATTCTCCTCGCCCTGCTGCTTCTGCGCTGGTACTTGGCAACCCTGCCCGGGTATCCCCCGGACCTGACCACCTACAAGCGCTGGGCGCTCACCGCTGCGCTCGAGGGCGTTCATACGATCTACGACGATCCTCAGACTACTTACGACTATCCGCCGCTCTACGGTCTGCTGCTCACGCCGGTCGGCCATCTGTACCATGCGATCGCCCCGCAGGCGGCCGAGAGCCGCGGCGACTCGGCGACCTTCTCGATCCTGGTCAAGCTGCCGCCGCAGATCTTCGATCTGCTGACCGCCCTGCTGCTGGCCACATTGGCCTTCCGCAAGAAACTCTGGCCCCCGGGTCGCGCGCGGCGCGGCTGGCTTCCGGCTCTGCTCTACCTGGCCTTTCCGGCGGTGCTCTTCGATACGACCTACTGGGGCCAGCCGGATTCGATCCATACCTTGTTCGTCCTGCTGGCCCTGACCCTGATCCTGCGCGGGCGTCCCGAGTGGGGCTGGGCGGCGGCAGCCTGGGCGTGCCTGATGAAGCCCCTGGCGCTGCCCTTCCTGCCCCTACTGGCAGTGGCGACGATCGTGCGCTCCGGCTGGGTGCGTCTGTGCAGCGGCGGGCTGGCGGCGGGGGCGGCCGGTCTGCTGGTCTTTGTGCCCTTCCTGGTCACCGGGCGGGGCGCACTCGTCTTCGAGCGCCTGATCAGCGATGCGACCCTGATGCCCTACACCTCGGTCAACTCCCACAACCTCTGGTGGCTGATCGGTTCCTGGCGCAACGCGTCCGTCCCCTGGATCGGCCCCCTCACGCCCACGCTGTTCGGTCTGATCCTCTTCGGCCTGGCCTACCTCGGTGCCCTGGGGCTCGCGCTCCAGATCGAATGGAAGCGCGCCGGCCGGGCGCCGATCGGGCGCGGAGCGCACCCCCTGGGCGAGCAGATGCACTGGTACATCGCCTTCACGGCCGTGGCCTTCTCCTTCTTCCTCTTCTCGACGCACATGCACGAGAACCATCTCTTCGCTGCGCTCCCAGGTCTGATCCTGCTCGCCGGCCTGGGGAAGCGCTGGGCGTGGCTCTGCGCCCTGGTGGGCTTCTCGGCCCTGGTGAACATGGCCATCCACGATCTCCATCTGGCCCATGCGCTCTGGATGAGAATCGGCGGCCCGTCGGCCTTCTACCACCCCGACCTCGCGCGCCCCCTCTCGCGCTTCGAGCTGTGGACGGCCAATCTGAACGCCGCCTTGCTGGTGCTGCTCTTCGGCGCCTTCGTCGCCCTCGCCGCGCGCAGGCTCCTCCGAGACGCGCGGGGGGCGCTACGACTCGGCGATCGTCTCGAGACCCAGTAGGTCCTCCATCATCTTGGCGTTCAGCACGGCGTGCCCGGCATGGCAGTTGTTGAAGAAGATGTAGCTGCGCGTGGCGCGCTCGGCCATCCCCTCGAGCACCGCCGCCCATTCGGCGAGCTCCGATTCGTCGTAGCGATAGTCGTAGCGCTCGCTGCCCCCACCCCACCAGGTTGCCGTGTTGCGGCCATGGAAGCGGGCATAGGCCACATCCCCGACGGTCAGCGCGCGGCGCGGGATCAGCCCCGGCAGGGCCGGCTCGTCGACCGAGCAGAAGCCCAGGTGGAGGGCCTCGAGCAGCGCGGAGAGATCACTGCGGTCCCACGACCTGTGCCGGAACTCGACGAAGAGCGGCATCTCGGGCAGCGTCTCGCGCAGCCAGGCCAGATAGGCCTCGCTGCGCGGAGAGCGGTGGAACGAGTAGGGGAATTGCGCCAGCGCGCCGGCGAGCTTCTCGGCCTCCTGCATCGGTTCGACGCACCGGCGGAAGCTCTCGACCGGCTCGCGCTGCTTCTCGCGCTTGTGGGTCAGGGCACCGGGGAGCTTGACCATGAAGTCGAAATGGGGCGGCGTGCGCTCGACCATCCGCTGCATGGTTGCCGGGGGCGGAATGCGGTAGTAGGTGGCGTTGATCTCGACCGTGTTGAAGAAGCGCTGGTAGTAGTCGAGCATCTCGTGCCGTTTCGTCCCCGGTGGATAGAACGGCCCCACCCAGTCCGGGAAGCTGTAGCCGGAGGTGCCCACGCGCACCGCACCCGGTTGGCGGCGGGCGGGATCGGGCAGGCCCTGCTCCCGCGACCACTGCTCGAACGGCGCTGCTTCGCCGCCCCGTCCGGGCGCTCGTCCGGCGAAGCCGTTGAAGAGATCGGTCTGGCTGTGGTCGCGGACTCTAGGACGCGCGAGGCCCGTGCGCCGTGAGCGCGGCCGCTGCCGCGGAGCGGGTCGAGGCGTCTGCTCTGACATGGCTTCGGCTTTCTTCGGAAGGGGCGGCTGCCGGTGCGCTGCGCGCCTCCCGGCCCGTCGCCGTCGTCCGCTGCGCG
>WJJG01000141.1 GCA_014729815.1 Candidatus Eiseniibacteriota bacterium | reverse complement strand
GCTACGGGGCCGGGGCGCCGTGGGCGCTATCGGACTGGATCTGGCGCAGCACGCGCAGATTCTCGGTCGCATTGCGATTGCCGCGCGGCCAGATGCGCAGCGATTCCTCGAAGTGCCGCGTGGCCTGCGCGAACTGCTGCAGCCGCACATTCGCCCATCCAAGGTAGTTGTGCAGCACCGCGATCTCGCGATCGGTCTGGAGTAGCTGGCGGATCGTATCGAGGTCGTAGCGCTGCATCTCCTCCCGCGTCGGGGGATCGGCGATCTGCGCCTCGATAATCGCCAGTTCGGTCGAGTCGTCCTCGAAGGCATCCCGGGCCCGGTAGAGCATCTCGAGATAGGAGCGGCGGATATCGAGGCGCGCATCGAGCGCGTGCTGGAAGGCGTCCCGCGCGCGCGTGAACTCCTCCATCTCGAGGTAGAGCTTGCCCATCTGTACGTACCGCTTGTCGAGCTCGGAGCCTTGCGCGACGGAGGCCCGGTAGTGCTCGAGGGCCTCCTCCCGATCGCCGCGATCTTCGGCCATGTGTCCGAGCGCGAAGTGGATCAGTCCGATACTGACCTCGCTCTCGGCGCGGGCCAGTGCGTCGCGCAGCAGCTCGGCGCCCCGTTGCAGCCGTCCGAGGCGGACATAGGAGACACCGAGATTGAGGATCACAGAGACGCGCTCCGGATCGATCTCCAGCGCTCGCTCGTACTGCTCGATGGCCTGGCGATAGGCGCCGCGGCGAAAGGCATCGTCGCCGAAGTTCTTGATATCCGAGACCTCGATGGTGCGCCCATGATGCGAGAGCGCACGCAGCCAGGGGGGATCGAACTGCCCGACGATTCCGAATGCGATCAGCAGCGCCCAGAGGGCGAGCAGACCCCAGGTGATCGCGGTGCGCCGGTGCGTTGGCCGGCGCCCCGGCGATTCGGGCGAACGGGCGCCCGCGCGATCGTCATTCGGTGTTGTGGAGAACGAAGAGGACATTCTTCCCCTCGGCCATCAGCCGGTTGAAGATCACACAGGCCGGTCGGTTGGGCAGGATGATGACCTGCATGCCGCGGTCGGTCTCGTAGTTCCAGTTGAACTGGTGCACCTCCCGATGCGGAAACCCGCGGCCTCCGGAGCCGGTCATCCCGCTGCCCATCAGCAGGATGTCGGGCTCCTGCTGGATGAAGAACTGCCGGTCGCGTGCGTAGAAGTATTTCTTGCGGTCGACGATGCGCAAGCTCCCATCCGCGCGAATCATGACATCGAAGAGCGGAATCGGGATCCCGCGATAGACGACCAGACCATCCTCGCAATGGACGATGCCGTCCTCACGATGGCGTACGTAGAAGTAGCCCTGTACTAGGATCAGCAGTGCCAGCAGCGCCAGCAGCAGCACCTGCCCTGCGCGGAACTGTGAGACGTGCAGAATCAGGAAGAGCAGGATGAAGGCGGCTACAGTCAGGACGTAGGTCAGCAGGGTGTATTCGGGCTGACTGAGCACCGAGCTGATGCAGAGAAAGGAGAGGACGAAGAGGAAACAGACCAGCAAGGTGCTGAATGGATGGGCGAAGTAGTCACGCAAACGCCGGTGTCTCACCGGATGCACGTTGCGCAACAGGGCGCCAGTGGGGTTTTCCCCGAGGTAGAGCAGGGACATGCCCGCGACCACGCCCCAGGCGTCCTTGGCGATATCGCTCGTGTCGTAGGTGCGTGTGTTGATCCAGTATTGGAAGGCCTCATCGAAGGTCGAGAAGAGCAGCGCAAAACCGAAGGTCAGCAGAATGATGCGTTGCGGCGAAATCCCTCGCGGAACCAGGTCTCGATACAGCATGAAGGCGAATCCGCCGTAGGCGAAGTAATGCCAGTTCTGCTGGATGTCGTAGAAGTTGTGATGGAAGTAGTAGTCGGTGATCTGCTGCGCCAGCGCGATCAGACCCAGCGCGATGAGCCCGGCGACGATGCGCAACGGAGTCAGGTGCCGGCGCACAGCCACGATCAAGACCACGAAGACGATCAGCGCCGCCCAGGGCACCACCACCAGGTCGTGGCCGAAAAGCGCCACGTGCACCGCGGTGATCTGCCCGACGACTTCCTGCATGTACTCGCGCAGCATGATGAAGGGGGTGGCGACGAGCAGGAAGCTGTAGAGGAAGACATGCAGGCGGGTGGAGTGGATCCAGCCGGCGTGGGATTCGGCCGTGGGGGAAGCCGCACTACTCATGCCTGACGCACGTCTCGCGTTGTGGTTCGTGGATCGTGGGGCCCGTGCCCCAAGGGCTTGCATCCGATGCTAGCAAGATCGGCGCTGCACGCCAATCACTGAAGCGGAGTGGGGGGGGCGACTTCAGTCAAGCAACGCCGTGGCATCTGTCCGGAGCGACCTCGTGCGGGTCTCGGGCCTGGATGCAGGGCAGCGAACGCATGCAGAAAAAACGAGGCAGACCCGAAGGTCTGCCTCGCAACGCTCGTTTCCTCGAATCGCCGCTAGGCGATCCAGGAGACGGTCCGTACCTACCGGAACAACGCCTTGATGGTGCCCCAGGCGGTGTCGTCGGCCGGCGAAGGACCACTGGGGCCCTGGTACGCCAAGCCGTAGTTACCGGTGTTGGAGCTGTAGCCATCCACG
>WJJG01000140.1 GCA_014729815.1 Candidatus Eiseniibacteriota bacterium | reverse complement strand
CGAGGGCTCGTCCGCCACCTGGCAGACCGCAGCGAGTCAGGTGCGCACGCCGAGGCGGGGCAGGATCACCGCCTGCAGCAGTACCCACCCGGCGATGAAGGCCAGCACGATCAGAAGGTCCATGCCTCTCTTCCTCATGATTCGATCACCCGTTCGGCTTCCAGCCAGCGCTGGCTGCTCGGTTGCGACCGCTCGTCGGCCCGCAAGGGGGCTACTACCCCTCACGCCGCACTCGGGTCCCGAGTCATCCGCCCCGCGCTACGGCGCCTTCGCGGCTTCCTGGAAGCGTGAGAGCTGTCCGCGCAGGTAGACGTCCTCCGGCGAGAGCTCCAGGGCCCGCTGGGCCGTCTCGATCGCACGCTCGATCTCTCCGCGCCGGAAATGCACCTCGGCCAGCGTATCGAGGATGTTGCTGTCCTCGGGCGCCAAGGCGACGGCGCGCTGAGCGGCGATCAGCGCTTCGAGCAGGTAGATGTCATGGGTCGCGGTGAACCAGGCCAGCGAGTTGAGCATCTGTGCATCGCCACGCTCCTGCGCGAGCATGCGCACCAGCACTTGGCCCACTCGCTCGCGTTCCCGGCGCGCAGCGGCCGAGTCGCCCTGCGCGTCCTGCCACTCCGCGAAGCGCAGATGCGCCTGGACGAGCCCCTGTGACTCGTAGATCTCGTAGAGCCGCGCCAGCTCCGCGATCGGCGTAGCATGATCGTCGATGCGAATGTCGACATAGCGCTCGGCATATTCGGGGAACTCCGGATGCGGGCGACCGACCAGGATCGCTGCCGACTGGCGGCCACGCGAGTCGCCTCCCGCCGCCTGTCCCGCCTCGAGCGCGGCGATCAATCGGCGGGCGAGTTCCTCACCGGCGGTCTGCTGGAAGGCGCGCGCCATCTCGGCGACGACCTCGGCGCGGACCAGGATGTTCCCCTGACAGCCAAAGGCCACACCGGCCGAATCGCCCGCCCAGGGCATGCAGGAGTCGCCGGTCCAGGTCGCCACTGCGCCGCGCGCATCGATGATGCCCACCTGGCGATGCGCGGCGCCCGGATCGTGTGCGAGCAGCCAGTCCAGCGCTTCGCGCGCATCCAGTCCCGCGGCCAGCAGGTCGAGCCCGCGCGGGCCGAAGGATTCGTTCGACTGCGCCTGGGTGGCGATCGCACCAATCCCACCGCGCACCCAGGCCACCCGCGGGCCCACCCCGAAGACCCGGGACTGCACCGCCACCCCGACCTCGCCGGTCACTGTGTCGCCGGCGACGATCGAGAAGGTGCCCACCGCCGGGGCGGCTTGCGCGGCCGGCGTGAGCGTCATCAGCGCCCAGGCTGCCGCAAGCAGCACCGTCGGAGCCCGCAGCCCCCGGCGCTCGAACCCATCTGTTGCTTGCCACCGAGTGCGCATCCGTACCCTCCCCTCCTGTGGCCCTCGCCGGATTCTGGCAGGCGCCTTCGCGCGCCGCAAGGCGGCTCGCGCCTGGACATCCTCGCAGGCGGGGGCACGCGCGGAGGGCGTCCGGCCGCCCCGTGTCCGCGCGGGGAGGCCTAGGGCCACTCCCAGAGGGGCGCGTCGAGGTCGTAGGCCCACTCTCCGGCGCGGGTACGGTCGGCCATCTCGGCGACACCGGCGACCGGGAGATCGTACTTGGTCTGCGCGGTCACCCCGGGATATCCCCAGCTCTCGGCCTCCATCCACGTGCCGGGCTCCTCGTTGGCCGGGTTGTCCGGCATCTGTGCCCCGTAGGATGGATCGAGGGCGAGCGCATAGGCGCGGTCGGGATTCAGACGCACCCAGGTCAGCCCGGCGGTCTTGCGGAAGCCGTCGTAGGCTTGCCGGATGTGCGGCTTGTCCGGCGCAGCCTGCACATGATCCTTGGTTGCGAAGGTCAGCAGTACGCGCAGCTCGGGCAGGGCCACCCCGATTGCACCGTAGTTGTGCACCGTCGTGCGGAACGGCCAGGCCTCCTGCGTCTGGCGCGGGGTGGCCAGGTCCGCGGGCCAGTCGAGCGTGTCGAGGGCACCATTCTCGTGGAGCGCCTGCGTCAGGCCGCGCGAGTAGTAGCGGCGTTCCCACATGCGCGGCACGATCTCCGGATGCAGCAGGCCCAGCGGTCGTCCCTGATCGTCGAGGAAGTCGGGACGGCCCAGGGGGTGGATCTCGTTCTCGATCCAGCCGACGCGTTCGTAGTCGATCTCCACCGTCGTGCGGGTGTATTGCGACGCATCGTAGAACGGATTGTAGATCTGGTTGCGAACCGCATCGAAGTAGCCCAACTCGAGCGGGTACATCTCGTCGCGGGTCGGGTTCTCCCGGCCCACGAAGTAGCGCAGCATGCTGAGCCGATCTCCGTGGTGTGCCATCACGTTGGTCGCCACGATGCCGGCGTGAGACGAGGCGAAGAGCCCCACATTCCCGACCTCGGGCGCAAGCCCGCACCAATCCTGGATCGTGCGCCCATCCAGATCGGCGAGGCTACCGCCGGCGAACCGGATCACATCCCGTAGGGCCGCCAGATGCAGGGGCCCACCGAAATCCTGCTCCCCCGTGCTGCGGTGCCCGGTAGCCGGATCGACGGTACCGGGACGAAGGTAGGAGAGCGCGATCACCCCGATGCGCGGCGTGTCGAAGACGCGATGGAACGTCTTCTCGCCCGCGAAGAAGGTCGCGGCGTGCACCACGACCGGGGCGCCCTCGGGATAG
Source organism: Candidatus Eiseniibacteriota bacterium (assembly GCA_014729815.1). Classification (GTDB taxonomy): domain Bacteria; phylum Eisenbacteria; class RBG-16-71-46; order CAIMUX01; family WJJG01; genus WJJG01. Next base: position 5,766 of record WJJG01000140.1, on the reverse strand, counting down.
CGTGCCGAGTCGGGCAGCTCGATGCGCACGGCCACCTCTCCGACCTCCGCGCAGGGGATGTAGGCCACACCGCTGCCCCCGGCCGGCAGGGGATCGAAGGTCTCCTGGGGCGCCGATCCACCCTTGGAGCCGCAGCCGGAGACCAGCACGGATCCCAGCGCCACGGCCAGCGCCCATCTCATCCCATCGGTGGTCCCGATCCGCCTTTGCAGCATGGCAACCTCCTTCGCCGGGGCGCCGGTTCCGGTTCGTACGCGCTCCGCCTCCTCTTGGGTCGCCCCCTCCTCCTCCCATCGACCGCTCCCTCCGATCTCTCGACCGTCCGCGCGCGGTGTCCGGCAGCGCCCAGCGCCGCGCGATCCGCCTATATTCGCCACGGGGGGATGCGGCGACCGTCGTGCTTCCCCTCTGCTCGGGATCGTGTATCCTGCCCCGAAGCTGGCGGTTGTGGCTCGCGAGGGAGGTTCTGACGGAATGTCGGGCGTCAGACGCATGCGCGGCATCGCACTGCGGCTTCTGTGCACCCTCGGCCTGCTGCTTCTCTCCCCCCACTGCCTGCTGGTGCCCGAGGAAGGGACGCCCGGCCGGCGGAGCCCCAATCGGCGCCCGCATGCCCGCGTGGTGACCGGCGTCGTCGAAGACAGCACGCCCACGGCCGCCCAGGTCCACTTCCGCTGGACCGGCTCCGATCCCGACGGTGTCGTGCGCTGGTTCGAGTGGGCGGTCGACGAAACCGTCAGCGAACGCGCCTGGCAACGCAGCGCACGCTTCGACGCCACGATTCCCTTCACCGCTCGCACGCCGGCTGGAGAACAGGAAGCCGCCTCCTGGCACACCTTCTTCCTGCGCGCCGTGGACAATGAGGGCAGTCGATCGACGCCCGACGCGCGCTACTTCAACGCCCACACGATCGCGCCCTCGTCCTGGATCGTCTCTCCCCAACCGCAGTCGCAGTTGGCTTCTGCCCTGCGCATCAGTTGGAGCGGCGAAGATCCCGATGCCTCCAGCGACGATCGCATCCCGGCCTGGTTCGAATACAAGCTGATGCGCCTCGAGCAGCCGGCCTCGCTCGAGGCGATCGAGACGGCGCTGGCCGAGAGTCTCAACATCTTCCTGCGTAGCCTCGATCCGCGTGACTATCCGGACAGCACCATGGGCGACTACTACGAGCAGGCCCGCCGGGCCTGGGTGCGCGCGCCCGGATCGGGATCGCGCCAGGCCCTGGTGCAGAATCTGCAGATCGGGGGCCGCTACTGCTTCGTCGTGCGCGCCGTGGACGAAGCGGGCGCGCGGGAGCCCACGCTCATCCCGCAGCGCAACACGATGCACTTCCGGGTCGGCAACGAGCGCATCCGCCTGACGGTCTGCGAGCCGATGATCGGCTGCCGCACGTTCAGCAGCGGCAGCTTCGACGATGTCTGGAGAGTCACCATCGCGCCCGGGCAGCGGTTCCGACCGACCTGGATCGGGGATGCCAGCCAGACCGGCTCGCAGCCCGGCGCCAGCAACTACGCCTTCGACATCGCCGACCCCCTCGACCAGAGCCTGCGCGATACCGACGGCTGGGGCGGGTGGATCGGATGGGGGATGTGGAGCGGACTCCGCGAGGCGATCGCCTTCCCGCTCACCGACGCGGGCAAGACACACTACCTGTATCTCAAGATGCGCGATCTGACCGATCTCCCCGAAACCGAAACGCGTTGTGTTGTAGAGATTTACATCGCAAACCTCGCGTTCAATCGAAAGTTCCTGCTCGTCGACGATCTCTTTGGCGCCCCCAAGCCCTGTCTCGGCGCGCCGCCTGCGGATGCGGTGACCGACGCGGCCCGTCTGGATCTCTTCGGCGACGCGCTCGGTGACCTCCTCCCCCCCAACCAGCAGTGGGGCGAGTTCTCGATGTTCGGCAACGAGGAATACGGCGCCGAGGTTCGCTTGCCCGATACGTTCCTCGAACTGCTCGGCCGATATCAGAACACCATCTGGGACTGCGGATCAGGGCGGGAGACGGGACTGCTCGAGTCCCTCAAGAAGCGGTTCCTGTCGCGCTATGTCGAGGCGGGCGGCAATCTCCTGCTACTCTGCGACCGGGGGCCGATCACGACCCTGGTCGGGTTCCAGCACATCCTCTCCTCGCGCATGTGCGTGGGGTCCGGGGGCACCCACGGCACCTGGAAGTCGGGTGAGGGCTTTCTCTGGAACCAGCTCCATCTGCGCGGCTGTGTCGACAAGCCGCGTGATCCGACCGGCAGCAGCATCCACATGGCGCCCGAAAGCATGATCCGCGCCGAAGCGCTCCATCCTCTGTACCCGGATCTTGTGCTCAGTCCCGAGCGCTGGCGCTGCGGAAGCACCCCGCGGGGCATCGTGCGCTTCGAAGGATTGCGTCACCACTTCTACGAGCCGCCGAACGATCCGTGGTACGCGCGGGAGGCCGCCGCGGGTGGATTCGATCTACTCTATCAGTCCCGCACACTGGAAGCGGGCAGCCCCGCCGATTCGCTGCCCGTCGCCTGGCGCTCGCCAGCCGCCTGGGCGGATACGGTGACCGGGTATCGGGAGGGTCGGCTGGTGACCTTCGCGTTCCATCCCTACTACTTCGACCGTCAGCATACGCGCACGACGATGAACTACGTGCTGCGCTGGTTGGTGACCGGCCGGGAGTAGAACGGGCGGATCCCTCGGCATGGGAACCCGCTCGCGGCCCGGGCGCCTGCCGTGCGCGATTCGAACGGGCTCGCGCGATTCGGCAAAGGACCATGCTTGTGCGCCGAGCTCGCAGATCGCGCGAAGCCCCTAGACTCCGGAGAACTGCACCTCGGCGAAGCGCAGGCTGGGGCAGCGCACGTGGGAGTAGCGGAACGGATCGTTCCCCATTTCGGCGAGCTGCTTCCAGAACTCGATCTGATTGCCGGCCAGGTTCATCTCGGTCACGGGGCGCACGATCCTGCCGTTCTCGACCCGGTGTCCGCCGATCCCGATCGAGAAGTCGCCGGTGGCGGAGTTCGCGTTGCCGCCCCGGAAGGTGGTGATCAGGATTCCCGTGCCCATCGCCTGCAGCAGTCCGTCGAGATCCCGCTTCCCGAGATCGAAGACCACATTGCTCGGCGAGGAGGTCGTCGGCGCCATCTGCAGCTTGCGGGCGTAGTAGGTATCGAGATAGAAGTTGCGCAGAACTCCCCGCTCGATGATCGGGAAGCTGCGGCTGGCCATCCCCTCCTCGTCGTAGGCGCGCGATCCGAAACCGCCCACGATGTGCGGCTCCTCGGTCGCCGTGAGAACCGGGCTGGCAATCCGCTCGCCGAGTTCGTCGGCCAGGAAGGAGCGCTGTTGCTCGATGTTGGCTCCCGAGAGCGCCTGGACGAGGTTCCCCAGCAGCCGCTCGCCCTGGCTGTTCTCGATGACGCAGGCGTAGATCCCGCTCTCGAGCGGGCGCGCGCCGACCTGCGCCAGCGCGCGCCGCGTCGCCTCGGCCCCCACCGCCTCGACCGACTCGAGCAGATCGCGGCGGAGGTCGTAGCTGAACCAGTACCCGCGGGGCTTGCGGTGTCCCTCGTCCCGCACGGTGCAGTCGGCGAACAGCGAGAAGGTGGTCATCTGCCGAGTACCCTCCATCCCGTTCGAGTTGACCAGGACGGATTCGCTCTCGGTGTCGGTGACGCCGGACGCGACCGAGACGATCCGGTCTCCCCCGGGAGCCTCCCGCGCGGCCGCGGCCAGTGACTGCGCCAGCCGGCGACGATCCACGCCGCTCAGGGCGGCCGCCCCCTGGGCGTCGTACTGGCCGAGATCGCCGCTGAACATCCCCTCGTAGTGCACGGCATCCGGCAGGCCGCGATGGGGATCCCTGGCCAGCAGTCGCGTCATGGCGACGGTCTCGTCGAGGAAGGCCTCCAGCGCCTCGGGGCGCAGATCGCTCGTCCCGTGCGCCGAATAGCGCCCGTCGACGTAGAGCGTCAGTCCGAGCTGCATGGTCGTGTTCTCGCGGACGCGCTCCAGGGCGTCATCCCGCCATTCGACGCGGCTCATGCGGCTGCGTCCGATGGTCACCCGGACTCCCTCAGCGCCGCGAGCGCGCGCGCCGCGGACGACTGCCTCGGCTTTCTGGAGAAGCTCCTGGCTCATGCCTTCCTCCCCCCGACGGAGATCCCACCCGCGCGTACCGTGGGCATCCCGAATCCAACGGGCACCCCCTGCCCGTCCTTGCCGCACATCCCGGCGCCGGAGTAGAACGCCAGATCGTTGCCGACCATGTCCATCTGCTCGAGCACCTTGGGGCCGTTGCCGATCAGGTTGGCGTCCTTGATGATGTGCGTCAGTCTGCCGTTCTCGATCATGCGGCCATGCTTGAGGTAGAAGGCGAAGTCCCCCGCGCCGATCGCCACCTCGCCATTGAGCACGTGTTCGGCGTAGATTCCCTTCTTGACCGAGGCGATGATCTCCCGCGGATCGTGGCTGCCGCTGGCCATGTAGGTGTTGCGCATGCGCGGATTGGGCGGGTAGCGGAACGACTGCCGCCGTCCCGATCCGGTCGGGGCCACCCCGTAGTGCCGGGCCGAGATCCGATCGTGCATGTAGGTGCGCAGGATGCCGTCCTCCACCAGGAGGGTCCGCTGTGACGTCTCGCCCTCATCATCGATATTGAGCGTTCCCCCCAGACGATCGCAGGTTCCATCATCGACGATCGTCACGCCGCGCGGCGCGATGCGCGCGCCCAGGCGATCGGCATAGATCGAGATCCCCTTGCGATTGAAGTCGGCCTCCATCCCGTGACCGATCGCCTCGTGGAGCAGGATCGCCGAGTTGCCCGGGGCCAGGACGACCGGCATCTCGCCGACCGGAGCGGGCACGGCCTCGAAGAGCATCGTCGTCCAGTCGGCGGCTCGGGTGGCGATGCGATCGATCGTCGTATCGCGGAAGTAGCGGATGCTGTGGCGCTGCGATGCGCTTGCTCCCCCCGTCTCGACGCGACCGTTCTCCATCGCCACGCACTGCGCGTAGATCATGCACATCGGGAGCGCATCCTCCACCAACCGGCCTTCCGACGTCGCCACCAGGATGTGCTTGGTCACGTCGGCAAGGAAGACGTTGGTCTTGACGATGCGCGCATCGCGGGCCCGGATGGTGGCGTTGGCGCGCTCGATGATCGGCAGCTTCCGCTCGACACCGACCTCGGCCCAGTCGATGTCGATCGGGACGTGATCGACGACGCGCTCGCGTTGCAGCGCGCGCCCCGAGACCCCCCGCTCCGCATCGGCCACGGCGGCGGCCGTCGAGGCTGCCGAGAGAAGGGCCTGCTCGGTGAGATCCTCGCAATAGGCGAAGCCGGTCGCATCACCCTTGAGGATCCGGATGCCGGCACCGAGATCGACGGAGCTGTAGGCCCGATTGACCTGGTCGTCCTCCATCCCGGTCCAGTGGCTGATCGTGTGTTCCAGATAGATCTCACTGAAGTCCCCACCATGGGCCAGAGCCCGGTCGAGAACGCGCTCGAGCAGGCCCGATCCAATTCCGAAGCGATCGAAGTAGGTCTGATGGGCGCCTCGCGCCCCCGCGGTCTGGCCCAGCAGCTGGGCTCGCGGCACGCGCGCCGCGAGCGTGGGCAGTAGGGCCACTGCCGTCCCGGCCCCCGCCCAGCGCAAGAAGCAGCGCCGACTCAGTCGATTCCTCATGCGATCCTCCCCGCGGCCCGTCGACACCCTACCGCCGTCCCGACCAGCCTCCGGTTTCGCTCCCCCGGCCGCGACGCGGGCTCCTCCGTCGGTGCGG
>WJJG01000139.1 GCA_014729815.1 Candidatus Eiseniibacteriota bacterium | reverse complement strand
GGTCGCCTCGATCTCGCGCTGCATGGCCAGCGCCTCCTCGGTGCGGCCCATGCGGCGCAGCGTGTGGGCCACGCTCCACGTGGCGATGCGCAGGCTGAGCGGGTTGCCGTGGGTCTCGCGGAAGGCCTGATCGCGCTCGAAGAAACCCAGCGCCTCGTCGAAACGCCCCGCCTCGAGATGGGTCATGCCGATGTTGTGGTAGAGCGGCCCGCGCCAGCCCAGCGCGCAGCGGCTCTCGGATGCCTCGGCCAGCTCGAGCGCCCGGAGATTCCAGCGCATCCGCTCCTCGGGGGGCGCGACGATGCCGAGCATGTGCGCCGCGTCGATCGCCAGGCACTCCTCCCCGGCCTGCTCGGCCACCCGCAGCGCCTCCATGAAGTGCGGCTGCGACCGCCCCGGCGCGCCGGAACTGTTGAGCACGCGACCGCGCTCGAGCAGATAGCGCGCGCGCGCCGCGCCAGTGCATGCGTCCTCCGCCTCGAAGGCCCGCGCAATGCTGTCGAGCAAGGCCTTGGCGTCGCCGAAGCGGCCTTGCAGGCCCAGCGTGCGGGCAATCTGCGTGCGCAGGGTAAGCCGATAGCAGCGCGGCAGAGCCTCGGCGCTGCGCAGCGTCTCGCGGAAGCGGGCCTCGGTCGCTCCGGGATCGGAGAAGTTCCACATCGCGCGCCAATCGGGGAGCGAATCGGACCCGCCTGCGGAGCTCGCGGGTGGGGCATCGCGCCCCGACTGCCCCTCGTTCTCGCCGGCACACGAGAGGATCCCCAGCGCAGCGGCCAGAAGGAGCGAGAAGCGCCGGACCGCGGATGGTCCGCGGCGCGGTCCGCAGTGGGAGCGCGCGGGCGTAGGATCGAAAACGGACATCGACGGTACCTCCCAGCGCGCGGCGCGGCTACGAGGACAGCGGGCCTTCCGGATGGAGGATCGGTGGCGCTGACCGTCGCAACGCCGCACGGGGGGGAATGTAGAAGGCGCGGGGACCGGTCGCAAGCCGCGGATGCGATCCCGCGCTGCGCGCCGCAAGCGGTCCTATGCTGCGCGCCGCATGCGAGCCTACGCTGCGCGCCGCAAGCGGTCCTGCAGCGCGTCGGCCAAGCGCTCGACCTCGCGGCGGGCCGCCTCGAAGGCCTCGGGGATCCGTTCCCCCTCCTGCTGCTTGGCGGCATGCTCCAGCGCGGCGGCCGCCTCGAAGGCCGCGTGCGCGGCTAGGTTCCCGACGACGCCCTTGAGCATATGCGCTCGGCCCGCCAACGCTTCGTAGTCGGCCGCATCGATCGCACTGCCGATCTCGCCCAGCAGCGCTTCGCGCATCTCACGGAAGTCGGCCGCCATCTCAGAGACCAGTTCCCGATCGCCTCCGGCCCGCTCGAGGAGCTCTTCCCAATCGACCGAGCTCGGATCGGCCGCATTCGAATCGACTGCGACGGGAGGCTCGGGGCGCGCGCCGGCCGACGCCGGCGTGTGGGCTTTCGGTTCGGCTGCCGCGGGCTCGGCCGCGGTCCGCTCCGGTGCAGTCCGCTCGGCTGCCGCCGGCTCGGGCGAGGTCTGCTCGGCCGCCGTCGGATCGCTCGAGCCCGAATCGGTCTCAGCCGCCGCGCGGGCGGCGGCATCGGACGCGGCCTCCTCGATCGTCTCGAAGAGCTGCTGGCGCTGGATCGGCTTGGCGATGTAGCCGTCCATGCCGGCCTGTAGACACCATTCGCGCACGCCCTTCATCGCGTTGGCGGTCAGCGCGATGATCGGCACGTGGCGGCCGGTGAGCTTCTCCTTGGCGCGGATCGCTGTGGTCGCCTCCAATCCGCCCATCGTCGGCATATGCAGATCCATCAGGATCACATCGAACTGCGCGCCCTCCAGTGCGGCCAGGGCCTCCTTGCCATTGTCGGCGACCATCACCGAGTGCCCGCGCTGCTCGAGCAGACGGCTGGCCAGGCGCTGGTTGATCGGATTGTCCTCGGCGACGAGCACCCGCAAGTGCTGCGTGGCCTTGGCCTGCTCGTGCGGGTCGCTGGCGCGCTTGCGCTGCGCCTCGAAGCCCAGCGCCGAGAGGATGCCCTCGAGCACTTCGCTGCGCTTGAGCGGCTTGGTCACGCAGGCGTTGACGCCGCGATCCTGATACTTGGCCGCCTCGGCCGACCCCACCGTCGAGGGCAGGATCATGACCAGTCCGTCGGGCACACCGGGGCCCTGCTGGAGCTTCTCGATGAGACTGAAGCCATCGTGCGGCGGCATGTCGGCGTCGACCAGGGCGGCATCGAAGGGTCGGCGGGTGGCCTGCGACTGATCGAGCGCCTCGAGCACCTCGTCGCTGCTCCCCGCGGCCGCCGACGCCATCTCCCAGGCGCCGACCATCTCGATCAGCGCGGTGCGGCTGGAGGGGTTGTCGTCGGCGATCAGCACGCGCGTGCCACGCAGCCGCTCCCGCTCCTCGGGGCTCAGCAGCGATCGTTGGTCCCCGGCGGCCTCGACGGTCAGCGTGAAATGGAACGTGCTGCCCTGCCCGGGTGTGCTCTCCACGCCGAGTTCGCCGCCCATCATGTGCACCAGGCGCGAGGAGATCGCCAGGCCCAGCCCGGTGCCCCCGTACTCCCGCGTGGTCGAGTTGTCCGCCTGCGTGAAGGCCTCGAAGATGGCCTTCTGCTTCTCGGGCGGGATGCCGATGCCGGTATCGTGCACGGCGATGCGCACGGTCATCTCGCCCCCCGCCGCGGGTACGCACTCCACCCGCACGACCACTTCGCCCTCACGGGTGAACTTGATCGCGTTGCCCACCAGGTTGACCAGCACCTGACGCAGGCGGCCGGGATCGCCGACGACCCGCTCGGGTACGTCGGGCGCGATCTGGCAGATCAGCTCGACGCCCTTCTGCTGCGCCCGCAGCGCCAGCGCACGCATCGTGTCCTCGAGCACTTCATGGAATTCGAAGGAGATACTGTCGAGTGTCATCTTGCCCGCCTCGATCTTGGATAGATCCAGAATGTCATTGATGATCGTCAGCAGCGACTCCGCCGACGCCCGCACCAGACTGACGTACTCACGCTGTTCGGCCGTGAGCTCGGTTCCCAGGGCGAGATCGGACATGCCGATGATCCCGTTCATCGGGGTGCGGATCTCGTGACTCATATTGGCCAGGAACTGGCTCTTGGCCTCGGCAGCCGCCTCGGCGCGCTCCTTGGCCTCGATCAGCTCCTCGTTCTTGCGGGTGAGCTCCTCGGTGCGCGCCGCGACCTCCTCCTCCAGATGCTCGCGATGGTCCTCGAGCTCGCGATCGCGCTTCTGGATCTGGGCCAGCATCTCGTTGAAGGTCTCGATCAGCGACCCGATCTCGTCCTGGCTCCACTTCTGCACACGCACCGAGTAGTCGCGGTCGCGGGAGACCGAGCGGGCCACGCCGGCGAGTTGGAGGATGGGGCCCGAGATGCGCCGCTGTAGGATTGCCGAGAGCAGCAGCGCCACGAGCGAGGAGGCCAGCAGGATGATGGCCACGATACTGGCGTACTGGGTGAAACGCGCGCGCAGAGCATCGGTGTTGGAGCGCAGATAGAGCGTGCCGATCGGTTCGTCATCCAGCGTGATCACCTTGACCAGGTGCAGATAGCCGTTGTCGAACTGGTGCCCGACCTCTCCGGGGGCCTGCGCGGGAAACTCCTGCGGATGGGTGTGACGCGTGAAGCGCGCGAAGAGCCGGCCGTCACGCCCGTAGAGGGCGGCGGCGACGATCTGTTCGGTGGCCGTAAGCCCGTGCAGGGTCTCCTCGGCCGAGTCCGGATCCCCAAACGTCAGCGCGGCCGTGCTGTTGGCCTCGATGATGTCGCCGAGGGCGGAGATGTTGTGCACCATGCGCGCGCGATAGGTGATCAACTCGTAGGAGATGAACGCCGTTGCCGCCAGGAGCAGCGCCACCCCGCTGGTCAGCATGATGATCAGAGTCAGCTTGCGCTTGATCGACAAGCTGCGGAAGGAGCGGATCACGGCAATCCCCCCTTTGGCGCGTGGTCTACGACCCGCGCCAGGCTGAGCAGCTTCGAGCTGATCTTCAGGTGTGCGAATTGCGCGGCGGCGATGTTGATCTCGAAGCGTACACGATTCTCTTCGACGAAGAAGCGCAGCACGCCGCCCGCGCGCGTGAACCCTTCGTGGCTACTGATCGTCAGCAGGCCGTCACGCTCGATCTGCGTCCAGAGATCCTCGGCCCGGGAAGACCATCGTTCGTCGACGTAGAGGATCTGACAATGACCCACGTCTGCGTACGACTCGAATCTGCGGATCTCGAACGCCCGTCCGTCGTAGTCCTCGTCCCGCACGATCGCCTCGAGGGCCCCGCCGAAGGGATCCTCTCCGAGGATTCCGACCACGAAGGGGGAGTCGTCGTAATGGAAACTGTAGTGGGGCCACTCGATGAAGCTCGTGAACTTGTGGATGAAGGCCGCCTGCACCTCGTGCTCCGACGGCGGAGCCGCCGCGGCTGCACCGGCCCCGGGGAAGAAGAGGCTCGCCCCGCCGAGGCAGATCCAAATCGCCGCGCCGAGACAGATCCCAACCGCTGCGCCGAGATCGCGCCGGCCCGCCGCGCGCGGACGGGGCGGACCGGTGGCGCTCGTGCATAGCGGGGCCGCCGCGCGCCTCGGAACGCTGCGGCGACGCTGCCGAATGTGACGCATCCCGTGCAAGACGCCTTCCTAGAATCCCACAGTGGCGGCCAGATAGAAGCCGCGTTGTACCTGGATCGGTTCGTCGGTGATCTCGGACGTGAACTCGGCGTGCTGCTCTTGCAGGAGGTTCTGCCCGACCAGCGAAAGCTCCAGATGATGATGCGCCTGCCAGGCCAGCCGCACGTCCAGCTCCTCGTAGCTGTCGATCCCCAGAGCGGGCAATTCGCCCACATGGCGCAGCCAGAAGTCCAGATCGATCCGTGGCAGCAGATCGAGGCCGGCGCGCAGCGAGAGCTGGCGCTCGGGACTGCCGCCCTCCTCGCCGCCCAGTGGCTGGGCGTCGCTCCCCGGATTCGTGCGCAGATCCATCTCGAGATGTGAGTAGGCGGCCCGCAAGCGCAGCCACTCGAGCGGGTCCCAATCGACGGCCAGTTCGCCTCCGTAGACCTCGCCCTCCATGTCGTTGTTCGCCACGAAGGGGATCACCAGGTGATAGCTGGGCGTGGAGTCGGTGATCGCCGTCGCGGGCTCCCCGGCGCGAAGCTGGTCGTACTCGTTGTAGAAGAGCGCCAGATCGAGGGTCATCCGTTCGCAGGGCACCAGACGGTAGCCGAACTCGTAGGCCAGGAGCTCCTCGCTGGCGAACGCCTCGTCTCCATAGGCGGCCAACAGAACCGGCATCGGGAGCGGGTTCTCGGACGTCTCGGGCGGGTAGACCAGGAAGGGCACCCGGACGTCGTGCTCGAAGCGCGAAGGCGTGCGCACGGCGCGCGAGACGGCCGCCCAAAGGGCGTGCTTCTCGTGCGGCAGCCAGAGGAGCCGGCTGTTAGGCTGGTACTCGAAGCCCGTGTAGTCGTTGTGCTCGAACTTCGTGCCGGCCGTCAGGCGGACCCGCTCGTCCCACAGACGCCACTCGCCCTGCAAGAAAGCGCTCGGCAGATCATCACTGCGGCGCGCGTTGGACGCCTTGGCGAAGGAATCCTCCCCGATGTAGTCGTCGGTCATCCGATAGCCCAGGCCCCAGACGACCTCGAGGGCGGGCCAGAGACGGAAGCGATGTTGGAAGTCCACGTCGAAGGTGTTGCGGTTCTCCCAGAGATAGAAGCCGTGGCGCTCGGTTCGATCGAAGTAGATCTGCAGGGCCAGATCCGCATCCGGGCCGTACTGCCGACTGTAGCGTGTGAGCAGATTGCCCCCGGCATTGTCCGGATGGTCCTCGACGATGTCGTAGTAGGGCGGGGTGAGCACAGGCACGTAGTGCTCTTCGCTGATCGAGGTGGTGTAGATGTCGCCTTGCACGGTGAGCGCCTCGGCGGCGCTGAGGTCGTGGTCGATGCGGAAACCGAAGCGCAGTGCATCCCACCCATCGGCGGCGTCCTCGCCCTCGACGGTGGCCAGGTTGTCGTATCCGACGTACTTGCCATAGGCGCGCGCGTAGGTGTTCGCGCCCAACGACCAGCCATGCCGAAAGCTTCCAAAGCCTTGCTGCTCGGTGCCGCCGCCGCCCTGAGCGAGACTACCGCGGCTATCCGCGGCCTCGCGGGTAATGATGTTGATCACCCCGTTGACCGCATTCGCGCCCCAGAGCGTGGCGCCCGGGCCACGGATGACCTCGATGCGTTCGATGTCGTCGAGCACCACATCCTGCACATCCCAGAAGACACCCGAGTAGAGCGGCGTGTAGACGCTGCGACCATCGATCAGGACCAGCAGCTTGTTGGCGAACTCCCCGCTGAAGCCGCGGGAGGTCACCGCCCACTCGTTGGCATCGATGCGCGCGACCTGCAGGCCCGGCGCCATGCGCAGCGCGTCGGCGATCGTGCGGGCGCCGGAGCGGCGGATGTCCTCGCTGGTGATCACGTAGATCGCCGCCGCCGATTCCGAGAGCGGCTCGGCCTTCTTCGACACCGAGGTGACCTCGATGTTCATCAGCTCCTCGAGGCTGAGGTCGGTGAGCTGCGAGGTCTCGGCAGGGGGGACGTCACCTCGCGCCGAGAAGCCACCGCCCAGGAGCAGTACGATCGTAGCGACCACCGCGCGCAGCGTACGTGGCTTGATGGTGCTCACAGTTCTTCCTCCCTGTTGAAGGCGCCCCTCCGTCGCGCCGCCAGGCTGGCGAACGAGCAGCGGAGCCTCTAGAGATGCTGTCGGCCCGGGGCCCGCGGATCATTAGCCGCACGCTACCGATCTCGTTGCTCGAACAGGAGTTGCGTCGCTCTGGCCGCCGCCTCGATCGCGCATTCCCGCCGGGGGGTGGCCTGGCAGCGCTGAGCGCCTATCCGTGCTGCGGGAAGCGTCTTGGCGTGCTGCCCCGCTGGCTGGGATCCGCCAGGCGCAGGGGGGAAAGGCGACTTGACCCGCCCGGCCGGGCGCGGCAGGATGCGGGGCGGTCCTGAGGCGGTCCTTTAACCGCGGCCTGCGAGCCCGGAAGGAGACCGGAGTGATCCGAGGGGGATGGCAGCCGCAAGCCCCGGCGCCGCGACTGCGGTGCGGGGGCCTTTCTGTATCCGCGCCACTGGCGCCCATGCGCATCCTCTCTCGGCCGGTTCGTGACCACCTTTAATCCGACGTCCGTGAGCGTCGAAAGGAGGTACCGATGGCGGATCCCGCGCTCGGCGTACTCGACGTGCAAGCCCCTTCGACCGGGTATCAGACGGCCGGACGCCCCCTGCCGCTGAAGCAGCGCCGCGAGGTCCACCGGCGCGCCGTGGCTGCCGTGCGTCTCTTCCTGCGTGCGGAAGGTTTCATCGAGATGCCCCCCGTGCGGCCCGCACGCGGCGGCGCTCCGGGCCGGGATGCGCACCCGACCGAGTTGCGCGGAAGCGGGGGCATCTTCTACCAGCACGCCTCCCCACACGCCGCCCGCCGCGAAACTGGTACGGAGGTCTCGGGCAGGCCTCGCGGCGGTGCCCGGGCTCCGGCGCCCTCTGCTTCGCACGCCCCGGTGGTCATTGGGGCGGAGCGGCGCGCCGAGGATCTGACGGAGCTCTGCGATCTCGGTGAACGGCTGCTCAAGCATGTCGCCAGCACGCTGAGTGCGGACCAGATCGGTGGCGCCAATGCGACGCGTCTGTGGCGCATGATCCTCACCCCGCATCCCCGTCTGCGCGCCGGTGCGGCGATCGAGCTGCTCGAGCGGCGGGGCTTCGATCCGGGCGATCTGGCGGCCTTGGATCGCGAGGCGCAGGCGGCCTTGCTCTTCCAGTGCGGCGGCCTTCCCCTCCACATCGAGCATTCGGACTCGCATGCCGACTACCTGCTACCGCACGCCGGCTGGGCCGCATCGGCAACGCTGCATGGCGATGCATGCCCGGGGTGCGAGATGCGAGGGAGGTTGCGTGTCGAGATCTCGCGCGTGCTGCAGTATCTGATGGGCGTCGATCATCTGCGCGATGCGATGCTGCCCGGTGGGGAGCAGACCGCTCCCTGAGAATCGCAGCAGGACCTAGTGACATCCTCGGCGGCCAACGGTACGCGATGCCGGCCTCGCGGCCAGTTCCCACCGGCTGGGCGAGAGGTTCCGTGACGAGCGACGCAACGCAGCGCGAGGATGCACGCATGAAAGCCATCGTCAATAGCGCCGGCGGTGGCGTGGGAACGTTTGCTCTCCAGATCGCGAAGCTCCACGACGCCGAGGTAGCCGCGGTCGGCAAGACCGACAAGCTCGCGATGCTCGGCGGGTTGGGCGCGGATCACCTCATCGACTACACCCGGGAGGATTTCACCAAGACCGGCACATCGTACGACCTGATCCTAGATGTCAAGACCAACCGCTCGCCGTTCACGTATGGGCGCGCTCTGGCCCCCGGCGGAAGGTACGTCACCGTCGGCGGCGACACAGGGCGACTGCTCCAAGCCCTGGTTCTCGGGCCCTTCGTTCGCCGGTCTTCGGGAAAGCATCTGAGAATCGTTGCTCTGAAGCCCAACAAGAACCTCGCCTACCTGAGCAAGCAGTTCGAGGCCGGGACCGTCGTGCCGGGGATCGACCGGGCATACGGACCGGCCGATGTCCCGCAGGCACTCATCCGCTTCGGCACGGGGGGATCACCAGGGCAAGATCGTCGTTACCCTGAAGGGAGCGTAGATCGTCGTGGCCCTGCAGTGTGCGCCGCTCGTCCTGACCCTGGCGTGCGCGTGGATCGACCTGATCCTGGTGTGTGCGCGCGCGGGCAGGTGATGGCGTCATCCGCCGCAGGGGCGCCGGGCCTGCGCGGGGTGTGCACCGGATCTGTACGGGGCAGTACGGGGAGACGCCCTGCGACTGCGGCGTGGGCGGCGCACGTTCCATTGCGGCAGATGCTCCGCGTGCCCCCTGATTGGGACTATCACTCGGCCAACGGGATTTCGCCCGGCCAGAGCGATCCATCCCCGCAGCCGCCCAGCATCTGCCGGCAGGCGTACTCGATCGCCTCGCGTGGATGCAGCGCGCCGCGATTGCATCCGGGGCAGAACTCGGCCGCCTCCTCCCAGTTCTTCCGGCGCAGGTTGTAGGGCCAGAAGGGCCAGGTGCGGCACTGCACCGGGCGCGCCTCGTAGACCAGACAGCCGCGATCGTCATCGTAGAACACGCACGCCCCGGGCCGGTTGCGCAGCACGTAGCAGTCGTCCTGAGGCTCGCAGTGCGTCTCGAGCAGGCCGTGGCGCGAGAGCCCCAGATGCTCGGCCAGCGTGCGGATGTCCTCCTCGCGCAGGAAGACGTAGCTCGGCACCTCGCGGTCGCGACAGCATCGGCCGCATCGCGTGCACTCGAAGCGGAGGCCCTCCTGATACCAAACACGCCGTGATGCGGCATCCTGCTTGCGGCTCATGCTCGCAACAGACTCCTTGATTGTGCGCCCGTGTTCTGTGCGCCGCCGACCGGTCTTCTCGCTGGCGATGCCCCGTACGATGCGATCCTACCCCGCGCCGGCCCTCTTCCGATACTCGAGCTTGTGGAATCGGTCCCGAAATCCGCACTTGTGGTACAAGCCGCGCGCGGCCGGGTTGTCCTCCCGGTAGCTGACCTTGATCGTCTCGGCTTTCGCCTGGCGCAGACGCCGGACGCCTTCCTGGACCAGGGCCGAACCGATTCCCCTGCGCTGGTACGCCTCCTCGGTGCGCAGCGGCTCGATGAGGCCGACATGCGTGATCGGATCCGCCCAGAAGAGCGCGTAGGCGACCGCCGCCCCGGAGAGATGCACGACCGCGTAGTCGAGGTCGGGGCGGTAGAGGGAACAGGCGGCGAATCGCTCCTCCACGTCCGCAGGGTTCCGATTCTGGCGGGTCATCGGATGCGGTCGCCCCGACGCTGCCGCGCGGGTCTCGAACTGGAATCCCTCGGGGAGTACGGCGGCGGCCTTGGGGGCCGCTTCGAGGACGGTCTGCACGGTGGATAGGCCGGTCTGCCGCCATCCGTGACGAACGAGCGCCGTGCGCAGCGCGGCATCGTCTTCGCGCACGGTCAGCGTCGCTGGCTCGGGGATTTCAGATAGCGTGCGCAGAATGTCCGATCGCAGGGTCTCCATCATGGGCGCCGGCAACGACGGCAAGTGAACGAAGTCACACGTCCATGTCCCGCCCTCATCGTAGAGCAGCAGCGCGGCGACCGTCGTCCGGCCTGTGCGCCAGAACTGCTGTCTGCGAGGATCGGAGGCATCGTCCTGGCGCCACCACCATTGCGCATCGGCCGCCTCGTAGAGACCGGCGAAGCGATCCGACAGCCGGATTCCCCGTAGCAGGGCGGTGATCTCGGCGAGATGCGCGCGGCCGGCCAGATGGGTCTTCTCCAATCGCATCTCTCTCCCGAACGCGCCCGCATCTCTCAGGCGGCTCGCATGGCACGCCGCTGCGGCCGATCGCCGGCACACCCCTCAGGCTACCGCCTGGCGCGCAAACCCGGTGTCGACGATAGGAGATGCCCCGTGGAGCGGCAAGCGGCGAGGGCCGCAAGTGTCTCGTGCGCAAGCCGCTGTGCCACAATGCGCACCGGGTCTCTTCCGGCCCGCCCGGCGCGGCTGCGTCCCCGGGAACCCGCCCCCGCCCCCGGTGGTGAGCAACCCTCGTGGGGCCCCGCTTGACGCTTCGTGGGGGCCCCGAGTAGGTTTGATTGCCGAGTTTGAACCGGAGGGAGAAGATGCCAACCTATCCGTTTCGCTGCCAGAAGTGCGGTGCGTCCTTCGACCTCTTCCTGAATCTCTCGGAACGCGACGCGCCCCAGAAGTGCCCCCGCTGTGGCGCCCGCCGCACCAAGCGCCAGATTTCAGCCGGCGTGGTCGGCGGCGGGGAGCATGCCTCGCGCCCGGCATGCGCCACCCCGGCCTGCTCGGGCTCGGTCTGACCGGCCCCGCCGCCCCGCAGGTAGCGGGACCCGCGCGCCGGTCCGGTATCCGGTGTCCCTTCGAAAGGAAGACACGCGATGTCCGACTCTCACGATCCGCAATCCCGCGGCGACTCGGCCGCCTCCGATGCGCAGGCCGCGCAGGGGCAGGGCGCCGCGGCGGGCCAAGCCGATCTCGACCGCTTTCTCGAGCGCGAGGCGATGCAGAAGCGCCTCTCGCGCATCCGGCACAAGATCCTGGTGATGAGCGGCAAGGGCGGCGTGGGCAAGAGCACCGTGGCCGTGAATCTGGCCGCATCCCTGGCGCGCGCAGGCAAGCAGGTGGGGCTGATGGACGTCGACCTGCACGGCCCCAATGTTCCCAAGATGCTCGGCATCGAGACCGGACGCGTGACCGGGGAGGGGGACGTCATCCGCCCGGTGCAGCATTCTCCGAATCTCAAGCTGATGTCGATCGGTTTCATGCTGCCCAAGCAGTCGGATGCCGTCATCTGGCGCGGACCGCTCAAGATGGCACTGATCAAGCAGTTCCTGCGCGATGTCGAATGGGGGGACCTCGACTTCCTGATCATCGACGCCCCGCCCGGCACGGGCGATGAGCCGTTGACCGTCGGTCAGCTGATCCCGGATGCCGACGGCGCGATCGTCGTGACCACGCCGCAGGAGGTGGCCCTGACCGACATCCGCAAGTCGATCACCTTCTGCCGCAAGATGGGGATGCGACTGCTCGGGATCATCGAGAATATGAGCGGCTTCATCTGCCCCCACTGCGGCGAGCGCACCGACCTGTTCAAGACCGGCGGGGGCGCACGCGTGGCCGAGGAGATGGATGTCCCCTTCCTGGGCGGCATCCCGATCGACGGGTCGGTCGTCGCGGCCGGGGATGACGGCACCCCGATCGTGATCAGCGACCCCGAGGGGGCCGTGGGAGAGGCGTTCGCGAAGGTGATCGCGAACCTGGAGCTCCCGGCGCCAGCGAAGCCGGAGACGCAGTAGCCTCCTCGGCGGGCATCCCACTCGGCGGTCGCGTCCCTCCGAACGGCCAGGGCCGATCGAGAAGCAGGGCGCCCTGTGCCAGCAGGGTCGCCACACTCTCCTCGCGCGGCAGCACCGCCGGCGATCCGTGCCCACCCGCCTCGCGCAGGGCGCAGCGCAGCAGCGCCGCGGCCGCGTACGCTTGCAGGCGCGCCGCCTGCATCGCGGCCACCGTGGCATATCCCGCGCAGAACGTCTCGGCCAGCTCCAGCGCCGGCCCCACCGTGCCCAGGATCTGCAGATCGTAGGCCAGGAGCTGCGCGATGAGACTGCCCACGTCGACCTCCGCCTCTCCCTGGGCCGCGGCATCCAGGACGGTCAGGCCGTAGGCATCGCGCAGGACGACGAACTGCTCGAGCTCGGGGTCGGAGAGGATCAGCCGGGGGGCGATGCCGCCCGGCAGCGTAGCCAGAAGCGCTTCGGAGCTGCGGGCGTGCAGCCGGTCGATCTCCAACCACAGGTCGCGCGGCACGAGGCCGGATGTATCGAGCTCGGCGCGTGCGAGGTTCAGACGCGCGATCTCGGCGGTCGCATCGTGAAGCCTCTCCGGGGCCCAGGGGGGGTGTGCCGGCGGGCGCGCGGGTGACTCCGGTCGCGGCGTCGGAGGCGGCGCCGCGGCCTCGGTGGCCTCGGTGGCCTCGGTGGCCG
>WJJG01000012.1 GCA_014729815.1 Candidatus Eiseniibacteriota bacterium | reverse complement strand
GCCGAGCTGGGCGAGCTGGTGCGCAGCCTCGGCATCGGCTGGCGCTCCGCGCCGCCCCGGATCCGCCTGCGTGAAGAGGAGCGCAACCGCGCCCGCGACTGGCTGCGTGGCTGGGCCGAAGGGCCGGTCATCGCCGTGGCGCCGGGCGCGCGCTACGGGCCCACCAAGCGCTGGCCCCTGGAGCGGTTTCGCGAACTGGCCTCACGCATTGGCGCGCACGGCTGGAATGTCGTCTGGATCGGCGGGCCGGATGAAGCCGGGTCGCTGGGGGATCTGGACCGTTCCTCGCGAGCTCGCGGTCGACAGCGCGACGCCATGGGGATGTTCTCCCTGCGCGGGTCGGCGGCCCTCCTGGCGGAATGCACCGCCGCCGTGGCCAACGACTCGGGCGCCATGCATCTCGCCCAGGGGGCGGGGTGTCCCACGGCGGCTCTCTTCGGCTCCACCGAGCCGAGCTGGACCGGTCCCCTGGGCCCAAACCGCATCGTGCGCCATGAGGTCGCTTGCTCGCCCTGCTTCCGCTCCGACTGTCCCTACAATCTCGAGTGCTGGGATGGATTGCATGTGGATCGGGTCTGGTCCGAGCTGCAGGATCTGGTGGCGCAATCATGAGCGCTTCCGAGAAACGTCCGGCGGTCTTCCTCGATCGCGACGGAGTTCTGGTGCGTCTCGTTCCGTATCTGTCGCGCGTGCATCAGCTCGAGCTGTATCCGGGCGTCGCGCCGGCGCTGGCCACTCTGGAGCGGGCGGGATTCGCCCTGGTCGTCGTCACCAATCAGTCGGCGCTGGCGCGCGGTCTTCTGACCTGGCCCGAGTTGCAGCGGATCCACCGCAAACTGCGGGAGATGCTGCACGCCGGCGGCGTCGTCCTGGACGGCATCTATGTCTGTCCCCACCATCCGCGCTGGCATGGTCCCTGTCCGTGCCGCAAGCCGGAGCCGGGGCTCTTGCTGCAGGCGGCGGACGACCTCGGCCTCGATCTGGCGTCATCCTACTTGGTGGGGGATCGTCTCGACGACGTGGAAGCGGCGGCGCGCGCCGGTGCGACGGGGATTCTGGTCAAGACCGGCTACGGGACCGAGGAGGCGCGCAAGCCGCTAGCGGTCACGATTCCGATTCGGGACGACCTTCCAGCGGCGGCGGAGTGGATTCTGAACGCGCAGCGCTCTCGGTAACCCGCAAGCCGGGGTCCCGGTCGTGCGACGGCGAAGACTCTCGGTCGCGCGACAGTGAGGACTCCGCGTTGCCGGTCGTCCGCCGACCGGAATCCTGCCCGGTCGGCTTTGATCCGTGCGGGCTCTCGACGCGGGGCCCGCCGGAGCCCGTCCGCTCCGCATTCTCGACAACCGGCTCGCCGCCTTTCGAACCGGCCGTCCGCGGAGGGTTGGAAAAGCTCAGGACCGACGCGTTGTTCTCCTTGGCGTGGATCACCAACTCTCGCGCCTCTTGAACCGTCTCCTGCTCCATCCGCACCATCTCCGCCTCGCCGCGGGGTGAGAGCGGCATCTCGCGTTGGATGCGCGGAGCGGGGAGGACGTCGAGCCCGACCCGCAGGGCGAGGATCAAGAGCCCCAGGGCCGAGCCGCCCACCGCGGCCAGGATCCAGCGGCGGGCCCAGCCCTCGCGCGGCTCCGGCAGCGCGATCGTGCGCGCCGGATCGCCGACCAGGTTGACCTTCGCCTCTTCCAGGTCGCGGGCCAGAATCGTGGCGATGTCGTACTCGGGCAGGCTGCAGCGTTCGAGGATCTGGCGCAGCGGCCAGCGGCCGTCGCAATGGCGATGGACCGCGCGGCGCTTGCGCTCCTCCAAGGCTTGCGGATCGGACGGGTTCTTCTCCGGCCCGCGCTCCAGAAGGACCGGCACCGCCTCGGGCGGCAGCGGCCCGCTGAAGAGATCCTCCACCTCATCCCGCCGGCGCAGGCCCTCGAGCAGCAAGGCGTCGGCGCTGCGCGGCTCCAGAGCGGCCACCTGGCGACCGCGGTTGGTGCTCTGAAAATGGAAGCGCCCCCGGTTTTGGCGCAGAACCCGCCCGATCTGCGCGTCGAGATAGATCCCGTAGAGCTCCTGCAACTCGTCGCTGTCGAGGACGCCGAGCTGGGCCAGGATATCGATCGGATCGGTGTCG
This sequence comes from Candidatus Eiseniibacteriota bacterium, assembly GCA_014729815.1. Lineage (GTDB taxonomy): Bacteria > Eisenbacteria > RBG-16-71-46 > CAIMUX01 > WJJG01 > WJJG01. Next base: position 532 of record WJJG01000012.1, on the reverse strand, counting down.
GAGTGGTCGCACAGCTCGGTCCAGCGTCTCAGCTGCCGCGGCTCGATGATCTCCAGCTCCTCGAACAGGCCGAGGAGCGAGGAGCGGCCGCCGAGGCGCCGCGGATGGGCGGCCAGGATGGCGCCCGCCACGAAGTCGATGCTGATCTTCTCGCCGCCGGCGCGAATCGTGAGGCAGCCGGTGCGGTTCTGCAGCGCCATCATCTGGATGGCTTCCACGGGGCCGATGTCGGAGAGCGATCCTCGAAGTCCCATTTGCGCCTCCTACTCTGCAGCGGCCGCTTCTCCCGGCTCCCGTCCGGCTATGCCGCCCGGCGCTCGGGCGGCAGGATCCAGATCGCCACAGCGCGCTGCCGGCGATGATGCTGGAAGGCTTCGCGGGCGGACGACAGTCCCAGGAGGAGATAGCCCAGGAGCGGCCACCACATCCATTCCCCGCGTTGCAGACCCCACAGATCTCCTCCGCCGACCCCGGGAAACGGAAGCCGGCCGTGAACCAGCAGCAGGAGCATCATCCCGGCCCCCATGAGATG
>WJJG01000138.1 GCA_014729815.1 Candidatus Eiseniibacteriota bacterium | reverse complement strand
GTCCGGCACCACGCCCCGGTCCGGCACCACGTCCCGGTCCGGCACCACGCCCCGGTCCGGCACCACGTCCCGGTCCGGCACCACGCCCTTGACCGGCTCCGCGCCCCTGACCGCCACCTCGTCCGCGCCCCCCGCCGCGCCCAAGCCCGGGCCCACCGCAGCCGGCGCCGCGGCCGCCGCGCATACGCCAGCGGCCGCGACAGCGGCCGCCCGGTCCCATCATCATGCCCGGTTCGAGTTCACCTCGGAGGAAGCACTCCAGCGCGTCCTCCACCTCACCCGTGACACCTGCGAAGAGCTCGATGCCACACGCCGCGAGTTGCTGCGCGGTAAGGGCGTCGACCCCTCCGCAGATCAGCGCCTCCACCCGCTGGTTGACCAGAAGCCAGATCCGCTCGCGCGGCGTCAGATCGCCCGCGGGAAGCGGCCGGCGCTCGAACTCACCATCGGGCCGGCGGCTGACGATGAGGAACTCCGCGGCATGGTCGAACCGCGGAGAGACCCGGCTTTCGAATTGCGCTATCGCGAGCATGATGAATCCCTTCTCAAGCAACGCACTCAGATGCTGCACAAGGTGTTCCAGAGATGCAGAGCAGATGATTGCAGTACTCACGTTACTGATTGGCAGTGGCTTACAAGATCCAAGGGATCCCGGTTGCAACCGGGAGGTGTTGCACTATTGCAACATCTGCCTGCAATCTTTGATTGCACATATGCAACTACTGGACAACCCTGGCGATTGGATTGTGGAACGAGGATTCGCACCGGGCACTCGATAGGTTGTGAGACGAAGATTGGTGAAGCCGGGCGCGGAAGACAGAGTCTGACTGGGCGTTGTCGCCGAACCGGTGGGGGCACGGGCCCTTCATGTCCTCTGCGGCCACAAGATGTTCTCTCATCGAGGCGTGGCAAGAGGCGCTTCACCAATCTTCGTCCCACAACCTACTTGATGCCCAGCCGCTTCATCCAGCGCCACAACGTCGTCTTGTGGACCCCGAGGGACGCCGCCGCGCGCTGCCGATCCCCGCCGTGGCGAGCCAGCGCTTCGCGAATCGCCCCCGCGCGCGCCTGCTCGATCACGCTCAGCGCCGTACCTCGGGCATCCCGGGGGGGCGGATGCCCCCCGGCAGGCCCCCCCCACGACGTATCTTCCTGTCCGTCCGGCGCCAGATCCGTCCGGCCGGGCGTCCGGGCGGAGTCCGGAGATCCACCGCCGGCCGCTTCCGCCCTCCGCGGGTCATGGTCGAGCAACTCGCGCGGCAGATGTTCGCGCTCGATCCGACGGCCATGGCAGAGGATGAAGGCATGCTCGATCGCATTCTCGAGTTCTCGGATGTTCCCCGGGAACGGATAGGCCATCAGCAGATCGAGCACCTCGTCGGAAACCTCATCGATCTGCTTCCCCATCCGCGCATTGAAGCGCTCCATGAAGTGCTCCACCAGGAGGGGGATATCCTCCCGCCGGCGGGCGAGCGGGGGCAGGTCGATGCGCACGACATTGAGGCGGTAGTAGAGGTCATCGCGAAACTGTCCCGCGGCTACCTGCTGCTTGAGCCGGAGGTTCGTCGCGGCCACGATGCGGACATCGGCGCGCACCGGCGTCGTCCCCCCGAGCGGCTCGTAGGTGCGCTCCTGCAGCACGCGCAACAGCTTTACCTGCAGCGGGAGCGGCAACTCCCCGACCTCATCCAACAGCAGCGTGCCCCCTTCGGCCAACGCGAAGCGCCCTGGCTTGTCCCGCTTGGCGTCGGTGAACGCTCCCCGCACGTAGCCGAAGAGCTCCGACTCGAGCAGCGTGCCGGGCAGGGCCCCGCAGCTGACCGCCACGAACGGCTTCTTGCGCCGTGGGCTGAGATCGTGGATCGCGCGGGCGAAGAGCTCCTTGCCCGAACCGCTCGGCCCTTCGATCAGCACCGAGCTGTCGGAAGCGGCGATGTCGGGTAGGATGCCGAAGATGCGCTGGATTTCGTGATTCTTGCTGACGATGTCGGCGAAGGTGAACTGGCGGCGGACCTCCTTGCGCAATAGCTCGATCGCCGTCAGATCGCGAAAGGTCTCCACTCCCCCAACGACCTCTCCACCTTCATCGCGCAGCACGGCGGTGCTGATGCGTACCTGGATGCGCCGCCCCTCGGCATCCAGGATGTTGACGCGCTTGTCGATGAGCTGCTCGCCGGTCTCGATCGTGTGGCGCAGGGCACAGGCGCTCTGGCAGATGTCTGCACGAAAGACATCGAAGCACTTCTGGCCGATCGCCTGCTCGCGGTCGACGCCGAGGATGCGCTCGGCAGCCCGATTGAAGGAGGTGATATTCCAGTCCCGATCGACGGTGAAGACGCCGTCGGCAATGCTATCGAGGATGACTTCGTTATGCGGTCGTTCCATCCGCTACGCCGCTCGTCGGGCGCGTCGCGCGCGCCGGGCGATCAGCCCTCGGGCACTTTGGTCTCATCGACGGTAATCGTCAGCTCGACGCGGCGATTCAGCGCCTTGCCCTGGACCGAGTCGTTGCTGGCGATCGGCTGCGTCTCCCCGTAGCCACGGATCGTCACTGTCTCACCCGGCACGCCGCTGGTGACCAGGATGTCGCCCACGGCCTGCGCGCGCATCTCCGAGAGCTTCAAGTTGTAGTTGGCCGAGCCGTCGCTGTCGGTATGTCCCGCCACCAGGATCAGATCCTCGGGATACTTCTTCAGGATGCCGGCCAGCTCGACCAGCACATCGCGTGACGGCGACTGGACCACGCTGCTGTTGACATCGAAGTGGATCTTGTTCGAGGCCAGGGTGACGATCAGGCCCTGTTCGGTGCGGCGCGTCTCGGCGATCTGCGCCAGCTCCTCAGCTTGTTTGTCCAGACGCGCGCCCACAGCTCCACCCAGCACCCCCCCCACTGCGGCCCCGATGACCGCCCCTTCCGTCTTGTGACCGCTCTGATGCCCGATCACCGCGCCGGTCACAGCACCGGCCGCCGCGCCGATCCCGGCGCCCTTCTTGGTGCGCGAGCCGCAGCCGCTCCACCCGATCAGAGCCGGCAGGAGCAACAGGATCAAGATCATCCTTCCACGGTAGATTGCCGTCGAACGCATCCCTCACCTCCTCGCTACCGGTGACATACGTCCCCTGCGCCTCTTGCCGGATCCCATCCTACGCCCTGGCCCCCGGCCGGTTCCACTCCCGGGGTTTGGAAGTCGCGCGGCACCTCCGGTCACCCCGGGGACAGTCTCGAGCCCCCCCGAGGCCGCTTCCGACGCCCCGGGGCGCCTCGGCCCGTCCGGGGC
>WJJG01000137.1 GCA_014729815.1 Candidatus Eiseniibacteriota bacterium | reverse complement strand
GCCGGCGACCCGATCAGCAGCGGCGTTGCCGCGTCCAGGACCACCTGCCCCTCCAGCGTCCAGACCGTGATGCGCTCGCTGCCGGTCCCCTCGAGCACCGCCTGCAGCAGGGAGCGCAGATGGCGAGCGGTGCGGCTCTCTTCCTCGCCCGGTCCCAGAGAGAAGAGCATCCGCCAGCTCTCCGCCGGGATCGAGGCCGCCACCGCCACGGCCAGCGACTCGACCCGTCGGCCCAGCTCCTCCTCGAGCGCCCCGCGGGCCTGGCGTTCGAGCAGCAGGCCCGAGGCTACCAGGAGCGGAACGGCCGTGGCGAAGAAGGCCAGGAACAGATGCGACGTGATGCCGCGCGGGATCAATCGCACATCGTGACTCCCCTCGGCTGTATCGCCTGGAACGCGCGGGACGCATCCGCGCGCCCGCCTCCCAGGCTACTACACCGATCGCGGCGTGCTAGAGTCCGTGGTGCGGAAAGATACGCCGGCGCAGATCGGCGATCAGCGCATCGATCGCCTCCGGACCCGGACGCCAGGGAGACTCAACGGCCGCAGGGGCGCTCCAGAAGTCCCCCGGCCAGCGCATGCCGGCCGCCGCACTGGGTAGCACCTCCGGCGGGGGCGGCACGGCCGCCGGGGGCTGCGCACCGACCATCGCCATCCAGACCAGCGTCCAGGCGCGCATGGCGTTGCTCAGATCGTATCCCCCGCCCCCCACAGCCAGCCAGGGGATCTCGCGCGCCGCGAGGGCCCGGCAGAAGCGCCACCAGGTGCTGAGATGCAGCTCGAGATTGGCCAGGGGATCCCCGAGCAGGGCATCGGCCCCGAGCTCGGTGACGAGTACGTCGGGCGCGAAGGCCTCCAGCAACGGCTCGACCAGCTCCGTCCAGATCCGTTCGTACTCGGGATCCGACATGCCGGGGAGCAGCGGCACGTTGACGGCGTAGCCCTCCCCCTCGCCTTCTCCGGTCTCATGAAGGAAGCCGGTTCCCGGGAAGAGCGTGCGACCATCCTGATGCACCGAGAGCGTCAGCACCTGTCGCGTGCCGTAGAAGGCGGTCTGCACGCCGTCGCCGTGGTGCGCATCCAGATCGAGATAGAAGATGCGCCGCCCGGCCGCGGCCAGCCGTTGCAGCGCCAGCACGACGTCGTTGACGTAGCAGAAGCCTGCCGCGCGGTCGTGGTGGGCGTGATGCAGTCCGCCCCCGGGATGGAAGACTCGCTGGGCCTGCCCCTCGAGCAACAGCTGCGCCGCCGTCAGGCTCCCCCCTGCGGTATGCAGGACGTAGTCCCAGAGCGCCGGGAAGACCGGGTTGTCGCCCGATCCCAGACCAAGCGACCCCATGGCGGGCGCATGGAGGCCCAGGGAAGCGGTCTCCAGAGCGTCCAGATAGCCCGGGCCGTGGGCCCCCACGAGCGCCTCGCGGACGGCGGGCTCGAAGGAGCGGCGGGCGACATGCTCGCCCGCGAAGAGCCCCAGGCGCTCGCAGAGATGGTCGACGAGCCACAACCGCTCTAGGCGGAACGGATGTGTGCGACCGTAGTCGAACTGGACAACCGCGGGGTTGTACAGGAAGATGGCATGCATGAGGCGAGATGGTAGCCGAAGCGATATCGGACGACAAGTCTCCGCCCCTCCCCGGGCCCTGGCGGGAGTTTCGTGAGGCGATGGGTGAGTTCCGTTCCCCCGAGCCGGTCCTGCCGCTGCTGGGTTTACTGGGACGCGCGCCATGGCCCGCCCATCTCGCATCCCACCTGGCACCGCTGCTCGGTGAGCGAATCGCCTGCAGTCCGGTCTGGCCGTTCGCCGCAACGCGCTACTACGAACCGGAGATGGGCGGGGATCTGCGGCGCGGCTTCCTGCTCTTCGCGCCGGCCGACCCCGGCCGCCTGGCCGACTGGAAGCTGGGCACGCAGGCGCTCGAGCGGCAGTGGCGCACGCCGCACGGGCGACGCATCAACCTCGACCCCGGCTATCTGAGCGCCACCGGGCTCTTCCTTGCCTCGACCAAGCCCGGGCTCCATCGCGTCTACCTGCGCGACGGGATCTATGCCGAGTTGACCCTCTGGCGCGCTGCGGGGGGGTGGACGCCCTTGCCGTGGACCTTTCCGGAGTTCCGCGAGCCAACCTACTACGGCTTCCTCGATCACGCCCGCCGCCTCGTCCGCCAGCGGCGGCGCGCGCGCCGTTCGGAGGGAGGCTGATGCGCCGGCGGGCCCTGCTGCTGCATCCCTGGATCGCCGACTATGCCGCGTACGACTTCTGGATCCAGCCCCTGGGTCTGCTCTGGGTCGCCTCCTTTCTGCGGCAGAGAGGCTGGGAGCCGATCCTGATCGATGCCCTGGATGGCGCCCGTCGTCGTCCGCGCTGGGATGGCACGGCGCGCCTCCGCTCCGTCTCGATCCCCGATCCTCCCGCCGTGCGCGCTTCCGGCGCGCATCTGCCCCGTCCGTATCGCCGGTACGGCATCTCGCCCGCGCAGCTCCGCAGACGCCTCGCGGCGGTGGGGGAGCCTGCCGCGCTGCTGGTCTCCTCGCAAATGACCTACTGGTATCCCGGGCTGCGCCAGAGCGTGAGCCTCGCCCGGGAGCTCTGGCCCGGCATTCCCGCGCTCCTGGGGGGCGGCTATGCGGCGCTGTCCACCGAGCATGCTCGCACGACTCCGGGCATCGACGCCGTGCTTCCCTCCCGCGACCTGGGCGTCTCGCTGACCCTGCTGAGCCGACATCTCGCAGTGGCCCCGCCCACTGCGGCGGAGGTGGCCGACCTGGCGGCCGCTTGGGACCTGGCACCCCCGGCCCCACACGCCGCGCTGGTGACCTCCTGGGGCTGTCCGTTTCGCTGCAGCTATTGCGCCACGCCCACCACCCACGGCGCCTGGCGCCCGCGGCCGGCTCCCGCGATCCTGCGGGAGTTGCGGTGCATCGCCCGGGATCCGGCCCACCGCCACATAGCGCTATACGACGATGCCCTCCTCCATCACGCCCGAGACCACTTCCTGGAATGGACGGGCACCGCCCTCTCGGCCGGCTATGGTCGCGAGCGTTTCGTTTGGCACCTGCCCAACGCCGTGCATGCGCGCTGGCTCGACCGGCGCGTGGCGGCGCGCCTCGGTCGGCTCGGCGTCGAGACGCTCTGGCTCGGAGTCGAGCGCTTGGACGAGGCGTTTCATCGCGCCACCGGGGGCAAGTTCGCGGCACCCGATCTCGATCGCGCGCTCTGCGCACTAGAGGCCGAGTCGGTGCGTCCGCGAGTGCTGGGCGCCTACTTGCTCGCCGGCCTGCCGAAGACGCCGGATGGCCCCCTGCCCCGCTCGATCGAAGGCATCCGCCGCCGCGGGCTACGCGTGGCGATCGCCAGCTTCAGCCCGGTTCCGGGTACGCGCGCCTTCGCCGAGGCTCAGGCGCGCGAATCCCGGCTGGCTCTGGATCCGATCTGGCAGAACAACTCGCTGCGCGAGCTTCGGGCACCGCAGCATTTCGCCGCGCTGCGCGCCCTCGCGCGCGATGGCGGGTAGAATCGTCGTCACAGCCGCACCCGGGCGATCCCGAATCGAGTAGACTGGATTCAGGAGGGCCGTCGGCCGGGGATCGCCAGGTCCGGACGCTGGAGGGAGGGTCACGATGCTGCGCCGCCTCGTCCCGTTCGCCGTTCCGCTGCTGCTGGCGCTCTGGCCTGCCCGGGGCGTGACCTTCGAGGTGGCGCCCGATGGCAGCGGCGACTACCCCACGATCCAGGAGGCGATCCGCGCCGCCTCCCATGGCGATCTGATCCTACTCCATGACGGCGTCTTCCGCGGCGCCGGCAATCGTGACCTCGACTACCAGGGCCGCGCGATCACGGTTCGCTCACTCTCCGATGACCCTCGTGTCTGCATTCTCGAGTGCGAGGGCACGCCCGCTGAGCCGCACCGCGGAGTCCGTTTCGTCTTCGGCGAAGGGTTCGGAACGGTCCTGCAAGGCGTGACCATTCGCGGCGGCCACGTGCGCCTGGCCGATCAGCCGTGGGGCGGGGCGATCCTGATCCGGGGCGCATCCCCGCAGATCCGCAACTGCCGCTTCGAGAGCAACCAAGCCGAACGGGGCGGAGCGCTGGCCCTGCGCGACGGCGCCGCCCCCGAGATTCGCGACTGCTGGTTCGCCGGGAACCTGGCCCGCGCCGGGGGCGGCCTGAGCGCCGAAGGCCAGTCCCTGCCTCAACTCCACGGCTGCAGCTTCTGGCGCAACGCCGCCACCGGCGGCGGCGCGGCCCTCGACCTCAGCTACGCGACGTGCGAGGTGGTGGGCAGCAGCTTCGCCGAGAACATCGGCTTCGATAGCCCCGCCGTGGGCGTCTGGGGCGGCGCGGGACTTCTCCTGGAGCGCTCGATCGTGGCCCTCACGCGCGACGGCCCGGGCGTGCTCTGCGAGGATGGAACGGCGTTTCTGGCCTGCTGCGATGTCTTCGGCAACGCGCAGGGCGACTGGATCGCCTGCATCGCGGAGCAGATCGACCTGCGCGGGAACATCGCCCTCGATCCGCTCTTCTGCCGCGTCGAGATGGGAGATCTGCAGCTCGACTGCCTCTCCCCCTGTCGTCCGGGCAGTCCGCCCAATCCGGAGTGCGAGTCGCTGATCGGCGCCTGGGGCGTCGGCTGCGGGGGCAGCCCGTTGGCGCCGCGGAGCTGGGGGGAGATCAAGGCCGCGTTCCGGCCGGCGGGCCCGTAGCGCGACGGCTGATCCGCCGGAAACCAGCGCACGAAGAGGAGCCTGCCCGAAGGAATCGAGCAGGCTCTGCCTGTGCCGGGGACGGGACTCGAACCCGTACGGGTTGCCCCACACGCCCCTCAAACGTGCGTGTCTACCAAATTCCACCACCCCGGCGTGCTGAATCCGGATCCCGCCGTGCTGCGCCGCGCCCCGCTATGGTCTCTGCGACTCCTCGGACGAACCCCCCTGCCCGGGCGATGTCTCCTCCGGCATCTCGGTGGGCGCTGCGGCCGGCGTCTCGCCTGGCGGTAGCAGTCCCTCGCTCGCTCCACCCGGGGGCGCGCCCGGGGCGCCGGTTCCTGACGCCGGGGCCTCCGCGGGCTGTCCCGGCATGCCCTGCGGAGCCGCCTGCTGCGTGGACTGCTCCTGGAAGATGTTGCGTCCTCCGGAGGCGGGCGCCGTGCGATGCGCCTGCATGTACGCCAGGAGGAGGCTGATCAGCATGAAGCCGGCACCGAGATAGGTCGTCGCCTTGCTGAGAAAGGACGCCGCGCCGCGCCCTCCAAAGAGGCTCTGGTTGCCGGCGGCTGCGCCGCCGCCGCCGCCGCCGAACGCGCCCGAGAGCCCGCCCGACTGGCCCGACTGCAAGAGGATCGCCGCAACCAACAGCACAGCGATCAGGATGTGGATGACGAGTAGCAGCGCGAACATCGTATCCTCCACACTTGCGATGGCAAAGCAGGGAAGTGTAGGGCCAGAGCGGTCACGCTGTCAAGAGACGCCGGACCCCGCCATGGCGATCCCCAGGAAGCTCTCGGCCGCGAGGCTGGCCCCCCCGACCAACGCCCCATCGATGTCCGTCTGCGCCAGGAGCTCCGCGGCGTTGTCTGGCTTGACGCTTCCTCCGTAGAGGATGCGCACCTGCGAGGCCACCGCCTCGCCGAACTCCTCCGCCAGTCGTCTCCGCAGATGCGCGTGCGCCTGCTGGGCGATCTCCGGCGTGGCCGTACGCCCGGTCCCGATGGCCCACACCGGTTCGTAGGCCAGTGTGAGGCGTTGCATCTCCTCCGTGCCGAGGCCGCCCAGGACCTCCTGCAGCTGGCGATCGAGCACCGCCTCGGTCTCCTGCGCCTCGCGCTGCGCCAGTTGTTCCCCGACACAGTAGATCGCTTGCAGACCGCCGGCCAGAGCCGCACGCAGCTTGCGCGCGAGGGTCCGTGCATCATCGCCGAAGACGTGGCGGCGCTCCGAGTGGCCGACCAGAACGTATTCGCATCCCGCATCTCGCAGCATCGACGCCGAGATCGCGCTGGTGAAGGCTCCCTCGCCCTCCCAATGCACGTCCTGCCCTCCCAGCTTGACCCGCGACGTCTCACGTAGCTGCGCCGCGACTGGCATCAGCCAGACATAGGGTGGGATGAGCAGGAGCTCGCGCTCCGATGGAACCCGTGCCAGTCCGGCCAGGATCCCACGCACCAGCTGGCGTGCCTCCTCGCTCAGCAGATGCATCTTCCAATTGCCGGCGATCAATGTCGTACGCATCGCGGACCCCTCTACGTCTCTGCGCTGCCTTCCAGCGCAGCGATTCCCGGCAGCTGCTTGCCCTCGAGGAACTCCAGCGATGCGCCGCCCCCGGTCGAGACGTGGCTCAGCCGATCGGCCACGCCCAGACGCCGCACCGCCGCGACCGAATCGCCCCCGCCCACCACGGTCGTCGCGCCGCGTTCGGTCGCCGAGGCCACGGCCTCGGCGATCGCCAGCGTGCCGGCGGCGAACGGCTCCTTCTCGAAGATCCCCATCGGGCCATTCCAGAAGATCGTGCGCGCCTGGGCGATCTCGGCGGCGAAGGCGCCGCGCGTCTGCGGACCGATATCGACTCCGGCTTCCGCTTCGCCGATCTCCCCACGCCCGACCACGCGCACGCCATCCGCCTGCTCGATATCCCGCGCGACGACCGTATCGCTCGGGAGCAGCAGCCGCTTGTCGAGCTCCCGGGCGCGCTGCTGCAGACGGCGTGCGGTCTCCTGATGCTCCTCCTCGACGCGCGACCGTCCCGTGGCGCCGCCCTCCGCGCGCCAGAAGGTGTACATCATCGCCCCGCCGATCAGGACCGCCGTGCAGCGCGGCAGCAGGTTCTCGATCACCTCGATCTTCCCCGACACTTTGGCGCCCCCCAGAATCACCAGGAACGGCTCGGCGGGCCCCGCGAGCAACGGGCCGAGGAACTCCAGCTCCTTTTCGATCAGGAGGCCGGCCGCCCGCTCGCGCAGCAGCCGCGCCACGCCGACCGTCGAGGCATGCGCCCGGTGGGCGGTGCCGAAGGCATCGTTGACGTAGATCTCCGCCAGGCTCGTCAGGGCCTCCGCGAAGGCCGGGTCGTTCTGCGTCTCTCCGGCATGGAAGCGCAGGTTCTCGAGTAGCAGGGCCTCACCGTCGGCGACCCGCGCCGCGGCCGCCTCGGCCTCCGCTCCCACGCAGTCGGGCGCCAGGGGCACATCACGATCGAGCAACTCGGAGAGGCGCCGGGCGACCGGAGCCAGGCTCAACTCGGAACGGCGCTCCCCCTTCGGACGTCCCAGATGGGATGCCAGGATCAGACGTGCCTTCTGGTCGAGCAGGTGCCGGATCGTCGGCAGCGCGGCATGGATGCGCGTATCGTCGCGCACGCGGTCCTCCTCGAGCGGCACGTTGAAGTCGACGCGCATCAGCACCCGCCGTCCGGCCGGCTTCAGATCGCGAACGGTCTGCATGGTTGCCTCCCTTTGCGGCGCGGGGCGGCGCCCCATCCATTCGACTGCGCGTGCTCACGGCCCGGCTGCGCCTCGCGCGCTCTGTGGGATGCACAGGTTCCGCGAAGCCGATCAGCGGCCACCGAGTACGTTCGTGTAGACCAGACGATAGTCGCCGGTACCCAGGCGGTCCACGAAAATGAACTCCAGCGCCCGGCCGCGGCTCGGCGGCGCCCAGCCCCGTACCAGGGGATCGCCGGCGCCCACATAGGTCCAGACCTCGTAGGCCGCATCGTCGAGCCAGTGGATCGGGGGACGCCGTTCGCTCTTCGGCGCACCGATCTCGCTCGGCTCTTCCAGCCCGCCCCGCGGATCGAGGCCGCTGCGCTCCAGATCGTCGACCTGATCGCGCATGAAGAAGAAGAGCTGGTCCCGCCAGCGCGGGATCAGCTCCTTGTGGACTTCATCCGGCGCCCCGTAGCGAATGAAGATGCGTCCGCGATCGGTACTCGCCCCGCGCGTCTGCCCCCAACCGTAGCGCGCATCGGCCGTGCGCACACGCTGCCGGAAGCGATCCCGATGCGGCGCATTCCCCTCGGCCGGCAGATCCCCCAGACGCACCCAGAGACTCTCCAGGTAGGCTTCGCGTTGCCCCGGGTCGAAGCTGGTGAAGCGGCGTCGGTCCGTATCGGGCAGGATCGTGCGCACCTCCTCGAGCAGCTCGGCCTGCGTGCGCGACCAGGAGGCCGGATCCCACAGCAGATGGAGGCGTCCGCGGATACGAAACGGATCGATCGTCTCTTCCCAGGGCGCCAGGTCGATCTCCAGGCGATAGCTGCCCGGCGGGAAGGGCGAGAGGTCGACCACCCCCAGAATCCCACAACGGGGCTGGGGAAGCCGCAACGAAACCGCGCGCTGCACGAGCGTGCGCTCGGTGGCCGGATCGTGGAGTCGCATGATCAGCTCGACCTCGCCGCGATCCAGGCCGTAGGCCTCCAGATAGAAGCGCGCGGTCGGATTGAGCAGGCCGTAACTCCGCGAGGGGCTCGGCTCGAGCCAGCCGCGCAGGCTGTCGGCCGGACCGAACCAGAAGGCGCCGCGCTGCTCCAGGTCCGGATACGGGGGCAGGGTCCACAGGAAGATCAGGCTGCTCAGACCCCGGCCATCGCGAAGATCGCCGGCCTCGACCGCGCCTCGCACGCGGCCCTGCTTCTTGTCGCCGCGCATCTGGTGCACCAGGCCGACGCGCTCGGCGTTCTGGTCCTCGAGGGTGATCTCGAAGTGCGTGACGCCCGGCTGTTCGTCGAGCTGCAGATAGAGCAGGCGCCGCGCCGAAGCGTCCTGCGCCGCCTCATCGACCGGCTCGCCGTCGCAGGGCACCCGCAGCACGCGCCCCTGCCGCAGGACCTGCCGATCCGGAGACGCCAGGGAGGCCACGGCCATCTGCAGCTCCTGCCAGAGCCCCTCGGCGCCTTCGCGTTCGGCGCACACCAGCTCGCCCTGCGGCACGGCGAGCGTGAAGTAGAGCTCCGGCTGCCCGGTGGCATCCAGCAACCGCGCGCCATCGGCGAAGAAGTGGATCTCCCCCGTGGCCTCCAGCGGCAGGGTCGGCGCGGGGGGGGCGGCCTCGCTGCCCGCCGCCTGCGTCACGCAGCCGATCAGGAGAGCCAACAGAAGGGCGGGTGCCGCTCCGCGGCCACCCGCCCACCCGGAATGTCCTGTGTGCGCCAAACGCGCCCTCCTAGAAGCGGAAGTCGAGCGAGATCCTGTGGGCCGCGCCCAAGTAGCCCAGATCCGTGAAGGCGTAGTCGACAGTCGCCTCGGAGTTGATGCTCGTGGGCACCTTGAAGCCCAGGCCGAGACCCAGTCCCTCGGCGTCGTAGCCGAACGAGTAGCCGCCACGCATGTAGAGGAAGTCCTTATACCCGACCTCGCTGCCCACATTGGCGCGCTCGCTGTTGTCCGGCGGATGCGAGAACTCCGCCGTCGAAAGGACCCGCAGCTGAGAATCCTCGTAGACGCTCATCGACATCCCCACGCGGAAGACCGTGGGCAGCTTGACCGTCTTTTCGATGAACTCCATCTCCGTGCCGATGTTCTGGATCGCCATGCCGATGCGCAGCGACTGGAAGCCCGTGTCGTAGAGCGTACCGAAGTCGAAGCTATAGGCCTGCGAGCTGAAGTCCGCGAGGGAAGAGTGGATGTAGTTGAACGTCAGCCCGGCGGAGAACTTGTCGGTCAACGAGCGCGCGTAGGTCAGTCCGACAGCCACGTCTCCATTGTCGAACTGCGTGCCGTCGCCGTCGGGGCGATAGACTGTGCGCACCGGCTGCTCGGGCATATACAGGCTCCGCGCATGGATGGCCATCATGCCCGGCACGTAACGCGGATCGAATACGTAGCTCGCCTGGGAGAGCATGATGTCGGCGACCCAGTCGCAGTGGTTCAGCGAGATCACGCTGCGCGTGATGCGCGCCACGCCGGCCGGGTTCCAGAACACGGCCGATGCATCATCGGCCACGGCGGCGAACGCCGCACCCATGCCCGCGGAACGGGCACCGATGCCGATCTTGAGGAACTGCCCGCCGATCGTGCCGACCTTCTCGAACTGCTCGGCCCCGAACGTCGCGCTGGGCAGCGCCACCAACAGAATCGCCACTAGGATCGCACGCTTCACCGTACCGTCCTCCTTGCTTGCCCCACGGACCCGCGCCCGTGCGGCGCTCGGCGGTCTAGCGAATCACCGTAAACCGACCGACCTCGGTCTCCTCGTCGCAGGTTACGGCGTAGAGGTAGACGCCACTCGTGATGTCCTGACCGTTACGCGTGATCATGTTCCAGCGTACCGTGCCACTGCGATATGCGCCCGGGTCGTGGTTCAGCGTCTGGACCAGGTCTCCCGAGAGCGAGTAGATGCGAACCTCACACGGCATATCCGGAAGATTGGCGAAGTCGATATGGGTACCGGTCGGATCGGCGTCGCTGGGCTGCAGGTCCCAGTCGGCTCCGCCCCGCCACGGATTGGGCACGACCATGATCCGGTCGCGCCAGCTGTCGTTGCTGCTGGCCGCCCAGCGCGGGCGCACGCCCTCCGTCTCCGTAGCCGCCGGCTGACTGCCGAGCTCATTGTAGCGTCCCAGCGTGTCGTACCAGCAGCTGTATGCGGTGACATCGTAGAAGTAGATCATGCCGTTCTTCAGACCGATATCATCGACGTATTTGTAGCGATCGATCCCATACTTGAGCAACACCTCTCCGGGATCGATCGGCGAGGGCAGGGTGTCGGTGGGCACGGCCTCGGTATTGGTGAACAGGTCGAGATCCAGCTGGCTCCCGCGCGCCGCGATGCGCACCGTATCCCCGGTATCCTCGTCCACCCGCAACGCCGGCTTCACCAGATCGGCCACCAGCTGCCACTCGTCGGGCGTCGGCCCGGTCGAGCCGATCGGACGCTCCCAGCCCTCGACGCGCCAGATCCGGTAGCCGCAGAAGAGAATCTCCCCGGTGATCGGGTCGGCGACCAGTTCGGAGGTGTTGTCCCATTCGACCGTCACCTCACGATCCCCCTCCACCCGCACGTGCAGCGTCGGATCCTCGGTCGTCACCGCCGGAGGGGGCGGCGCAACGGTGCCCACCCACTTGACCAGGCTCTCCCAGCCGTCGCAGGTGGTCGCATCGATCTGCAGGGGTGTGCAGCAGTCGCAATCATCATCGACCCAGAACTCCGCCCGATCGCACTCGGTGTTCTTGATCGGACCCACCACCGGCGCCAAAGAGTCACATGGGTCGCTCCAGAAGAGCGGTTGGCTGGGATCGGTCACGGCCAGACAGGTCTCGTTGCCGTCGCAGCCGGTCTCCTTGATGCCATCCACATCACGCCAGCGGCCGTTGTAGATCCGCTGCGCGTTCAGGGCGTTGTTCAGCAGACCCGGCCATTTCGCCCCGATGACAAAGGCCACCTGGAACTCGAGCTCTTCGCCGGGGAGCAGCTCGGCGAACGGCCCCCCGCTGAAGCAGTAGCGATAGTCGGACGGCTGACCGGTCGGCCGACGGGGCTTGGTGCCCTTCGAGAGGAGGTCGTAGCGCTCGAAGTCGTTGCGCGGGTCGCCCTCGGGATAGGTACCGCCGCTGCTGAAGAACTGCGTCGTGTGGATCTCGACGCGCTCCGGCGCCCGCTCGCCGAACGGATCGGTCGTGTGGCCCAGGAACATCCCGCCGAAGTAGCCGTCGGCCGCCGGCGGAGGATCGTCCTCCGCGTTGCCGCCGTTCTCGCTGCCCGGCGTATCGTGCATGAAGGCGATGTCCAGATGCAGCTGCTGCCGCGCGCAGTCCTTGGATTCGCCACCGATGCGCTGCTGGCAGACATAGGTGATCGTCGGATCGACATAGGTCGTATCGACCGAGCGCAGCTCCCCGCCGTCATCGGTATAGAACTCCGGCGCGCTGCGCAGCCCGGCGTCGGAATCGACGAAGTAGCCGATGTAGAGATCGCGCAGGACCTCGAAGCCGACGTTCTGGATCGTGTACTCCAGTCCGATGAAGTTGTTGGC
>WJJG01000136.1 GCA_014729815.1 Candidatus Eiseniibacteriota bacterium | reverse complement strand
GCCCCGGGATGCGCGCCGCGGCCAGACGCCCGGGAGGTGTCTGCCGGCGGCGCGGCCGCGGACCGGCGCCGGCCGAAGAGGAATTCGATGGAGCTGGATGCATCGCTGCGCTTCCTGCCCGGCGCCGGGCCGGCCCGGGCGCGCCTGCTGGCCAAGCTCGAGCTGCACACCCTCGGTGATCTGCTCGAGCATTACCCGCGCGCCTATCTGGATCGCACCCGCCTGACCCCGCTCGGGCAGCTCCGGCCCGGTGAGGAGGCGACGGCGGTGGGCACGATCCGCTCGATGGCCCTGCGGCGCACCCGCGGGGGACGGCGCAACGTGCATCTCCTGCTCGAGGACGAAAGCGGAATCGTCGAATGCATCTGGTTCAACCAGCCGTTTCTCGAGCGTGTCTTCCGCCGCGGCGCGCGGCTCCTGGTGGCCGGGCGCGTCGACTGGTACCGGCGGCTGCAGTTCAAGAACCCCGAATACGAGCTGCTCGGTGAGGCGCAGGAGTCGCTGGACGATTCCCCCGCTTCGGCGCCGGGCATCGTGCCGGTTTATCCACTGACCGCCGGCATCTCTCAGAAGATGATGCGCAAGCTCGTGCGGTCCGCATTGCAGGCCGCCGAGGGCACCCTCGGCGAGTTCCTGCCCGCCGTGCTGATTGGTGAGCGGGGGCTGCTCGACTGGCCCGCAGCCCAACAGGAGATCCACTTTCCGAGCAGTCACGCCCGCCTGGCGGCCGCGCGTCGCCGCATCGGGTTCCAGGAGCTCTTCGATCTGCAGATGCTGCTGGCCATCAGCCGGCGGCGACAGCAGCAGCCGCGCACCGCACGGCCGCTGGATCCGCCCGGCGCGCTGTGGCAGCGCCTGGTGGACGCACTGCCGTTCCAGCTGACCGCGGCCCAGCAGCGGGCGATCGAGCGCATCCGTGGCGATCTGCGCTGCGATCATCCGATGCACCTTCTCCTCGAAGGCGATGTCGGGTGCGGCAAGACGCTCGTGGCGCTGGCGGCCGCGCTCCTGGCGATCGAGGCCGGAGTCCAGGTGGCCTTCATGGCGCCCACGGAGATCCTGGCGCTGCAGCATGCCGAGACCTTCTCGCGGCTCTGTGGTCCGCTGGGGGTGCGCGTAGCCTGCTTGCGCGGCAGTCTGCCGGCTGCCAGCGCTCGCCGGCTGCGGGCCGAGATCGCCAGCGGTGCCATCCGCCTGGCGGTCGGAACGCACGCGCTGATCCAGCAGCAGGTGGCCTTCGCGGAATTGGGTCTGGTCGTGGTGGACGAGCAGCACCGCTTCGGGGTGCTGCAACGGGCGCGCCTGTTGGGCAAGGGCCGCACGCCGCATGCGCTGATCATGACCGCCACGCCGATCCCGCGCACGTTGGCGCTGACGCTCTTCGGCGATCTCGACCTGACGGTCATCGATGAGAAGCCGCCCGGACGCCATCCACCCCGCAGTCGTCTGGTGCCCGCGGCCCGCTACGCCGCCATGCTGGAGTTCATCGCTGCACAGCTAGAGTCCGGCGCTCAGGCCTACTTCGTCTGCCCGCTGATCGCGGCTTCGGAGGAGCTCGATCTGCGCGCCGCCAGCGAGCTGTTCGAACGGCTGACGGGCGACGGTCCGCTGCGGCGCTTCCGCGCCGCGCTGCTGCACGGCCGGATGAAGTCCGAGGAGAAGGAGCGCGTCATGCGCGCCTTCGCCGCCGGAGATCTCGACTACCTGGTGACCACGACGGTGATCGAGGTGGGGGTCGATGTGCCCAACGCGAGCCTGATGATCGTCGAGCATCCGGAGCGCTACGGTCTGAGTCAGCTGCATCAGCTTCGCGGGCGCGTGGGGCGCGGGCGTCAGCCGGCCCACTTCTTCATGGTCGCCGGTCGCGGCGCGGGCCGCGAGGCGCGCGAGCGGCTGCGCATCCTGGTGCGGGAAGAGGACGGATTCCGCATTGCCGAGGAGGATCTGCGCCTGCGCGGCCCCGGGGAATTCTTCGGCGTGCGCCAGAGCGGATTGCCGCCGTTGCGCGTGGCCGACCCGGTGGGGGACCCGCAGCTCCTGGAGGAGGCGCGCGCGTCCGCGTTGCGGTTGGCGGCGGCCGAGCCGCTCGCGACGCTGCGCGGCACTCCGCTCTGGCGGCGCCTGCAGCGCCGGTTCGGAGAGCGGATCCGCCTCTACGCGGTCGGATGAGAGGAGAGGAGGTCTGCCGATGGAGGGAAAGGCGCGCGCGGTCCGGTGCCGACAATGTGGCGCCTCGCACGGGGTCGCGAGCGGCACCCTGCCGCTGCATGGGGCGCGTCCGCGTTGTCCGGCGTGTGGTGCGTTGCTGGCGGCGCGGTTGCCTCGTGGCAAGCGTGTCTCCGATGATGCGACCGCTCCCGCAGAGAGAGACGAGGCGTCCCCCGAGACCGGGCCCGCCTCCCGGGCAGAGGAACCCGAGACGTGTGCGCCGCGAGGTCCCACCCCCGCGGACGCGCGACGCCTCCTCACGCGCTGGCTCGATGAGATCGGCGACGGGGGCCAGGGCTGCGCGGACGAAGCGCAGCTGCGCACCGCTCACGGCGACGACCTGGAGCGGATCGAGTGGCTCTGGGCGGACTCCTATCCGGGGCGTGAGGCGCGAAGGCTGTTGCGGGAAACGCTGCGCACCTTGCTGGCCGAGCGCGCCGCGGCCCGGCGCCGGCAGGATCGCTAGGACGCCGCGGCAGCGGTCGATTCCTGGGCACACCTGGCAGTTCCTCGGCCGTCAGCGGCCGCCCCGACGGCCGCCCTGGCTCCTGGGATCCGCTTTCCTGCAAGGCCCGATCGGCTTCCCGAGGCGTTCGGACCGCATCTCCAACGGTAGTCTCTGCAAATGGTTATGCCGACGCTCCGCCCGGCCCGGGATCCGGCGAACCGCTCCCCGGACCGTGCGCCCTGCCGTGGCGCGCAGCTTGCCGGAGAGGGCAAGGCGGGCGCCGCGCGGCGCCTGCGGGGGAGACGACCATGCGCCACCTGCTGCACGCGGTCGCCGGACGCGCACGCGGTGTGCGGCGAGAGGAGATACGGCTGCCGGCAGACGAGCAGCCGCGCGTGCGGTGCCATCCGCTGGGTGCGATCGTGCCCGGAGCGACGACCACCCATCCCGGAGCACTGAATCTCTCTGGCCTGCGAGAACTGCTCGAACGTTGGATGGCCGCAGATCGCATCGTTCCGCTCTCGCCCGATCTCCTGCCACCCCGCATTTGGCTGCGCCAGCGCACGGGCGCGCCGCGCGTGCTGGCCTTCGTCGGTGGCCATGCCAATCACTGCCTCTACGCGGCCGAGATGGTTTCCGCGCTGGGTCTCCCGGCCCACCTCTTCGTGCCGTGCGATCGGATCGGACGGCCGGGACACGCGACGCTGGCGCAGCTGCGGCGCGCCGCACGGCTTCCCGGTATCCGTCTGGAGGTCGATCTGCGCTACGAGTGTCCCGCCAGTAGTTGGAGGCGCATCGAACTGCTGCGCCGCGCGGCCGAGACGCTGTCCGGCGGATCGACCCGGCGACCGCGCTACGTGTGGTGGGGCGGCGCGCCGCTCGATGCGCGCGCCCGCCTGGTTCTGCAGCAGAGTGGCTATGCGGCTCTGATCTGCGACGCGTCGGTGGCGCGAGATCTGCGCGGCAGGATCCCGCTCATCCCCATCTCCACGCCGTCGCGGCCGCATGCGGCCGGGGCCCGACGGCACGGCGCTTGACTGCACTCCACCCCGTTCCTAGACTGCCGATGACTATCCCTCTGAAGCCGCGTCGCCAGCGCGTGGCATCCGGGGTCTTCGCGTCCGAGCATCGCTCTTCCGCCTGGGAGGGAACGCGCGTGAAAGGTCCGCGCCCCGAGGAGTCGATCGCCCCGCTCGAGAAGCAGCTCGCCGCGGGCCTCGACGATCGCGAGGCGGTCTTCCGCCTGGCGGCGGCCTACCGCGATGCGGGCCGACGCGTGGAGGCTGCCGAGCTGCTGGCCCGCTACCTCGAGACCGACCGGGTGGATTGGGACGCGTGCCGCGGCTGCGTGGAATGCTATCGCGAAGCGGGCCGGATGGAAGCCGCCGTCGAGATCCTCAATCGCTACCGTTCGCTCTATCGCGATCGCGCCGAGTTCTGGCTCCTGCGAGGACTGATGCTCGAGGAGATGGGGGAGTGGGAAGCAGCGCTCGCCGAGCATGATGTTGCGGTGCGCATCGCCCCGCACATGGCGGAGGCGCACTATCGACAGGGCATCGTGCGCATGCAGCTCGGGCAGGACGAGGAAGCGCTGGCCAGCTTCGAGGCCACGCTGCGTCTCCGGCCCCGGCTCATCCAGGCGCTGCTCAACACGGGCCTGATTCACGAGGCTGCCGGACGCACGCGGGAGGCAGTGGCGATCTTCGAGCAGGTCCTGGAGATCGATCCGCAGTGCGCCGACGCGCACATCAATCTCGGTGCTCTCTACGGGGACCTGGGCCGGGTGGAAGCCGCGCTCGAGCACTCCCAGCGCGCCATGCAGATCGACCCGCATTCGACGCGCGCTGCATTCAACGCCGGCCTGGCGCTGCTGGAACGCGACCCGGACGACGCCGCGCGCTACTTCCGTCGTGCCGCCGAGATCGATCCCGAGAACCGCGAGGCCTTCCACATGCTCGGCGTGTTGGCCCAACGGCGCGCGAAGTGGGAGACGGCGGTCGGCTTCTTCCGCAAGGCCGCCGCGGGCTCTCGGCCGCATCTGGAGAGCCTCCTCGCCATCGGTGTCTGCTGCAGCAAGCTCGATCGTCCGCAGGATGCGGCGGACGCGCTGCAGCAGCTCCTCGAACTGGCTCCCGACCATTCCAAGGCCTGGTTCTATCTGGGCGTCTCCTTCGACAAGCTCGGCGAATTCGAGCAGGCGCGCGAGGCCTATCGTCGTGCCGACAGCGTGGCCGACACCGCCCGCGATACGGGTGCCCCGTAGGTGCGAACGCGGCGGATCACCCGGTGGGTCGCGGTCGCGCTGGGCTGCGGTGGGGCGCTCTGCGCGTGGGCGGCGGCGACGGTTGCCGCGCCCGGGGCGTCGGACGGCGCGCGGCAGGGTACGTCTTTTCCGCTGATCGCCCTGCTGGGTCTGCTGCAGGGCCTCACGGAGTTCCTTCCCGTTTCGAGCTCGGGCCACCTGGTCATCGCCCAGGCTCTCTTCCGCGTGCCGCAGCCGGGGATCGCGCTGGAAGTGATCCTGCATGCGGGCACGCTGGTGGCCGTGCTGGTGACATTCGCCGGCGATCTGTGCAGGCTCCTGCGTGACGCGGCGGTCGCTCTGACCGCGTGGCCGCGGTCGGGGCGTTCCGCGCTGCGCCGGGGCCGAGAGGCGGGACTGCTCATCCTGGCCACGCTGCCGGTGGTGGCGGTGGCCGTGCTGTTGAACGATGCGATCGAAGCGGCGTTCGAGCGGCCGCGGACCGCGGCGCTATTCCTGATGGGCACCGGGG
>WJJG01000135.1 GCA_014729815.1 Candidatus Eiseniibacteriota bacterium | reverse complement strand
GTGCTGCGCGCCCGCTCGGCCAGATCGCGCGCCTTGCGGCGGAGCTGGTCGTGCCGGCGCCGGCGGTAGCCGGCCACATCGACGCGTACGCGCACCGTCTCGTCCTGGTGCCCGACCATGCGCGAGATCAGATGCTGCAGGCCGGAGAGTGTTTCTCCGCCGCGCCCGATCAGGAGGCCGTCGGCGCCGTCGGTCTCGATGTCGATCTCGTAGGCATCCTCGGCGCGCGTGATCTTGAGCTCGGCCTCGAAGCCGAGATGCTCGAAGAGCTCCACCAGGAGCTGGCGGATCATCCGCTCAGTCTGCGACTTCTTCCAGACGCGGATGCGGTAGGTCTTGCCCTTGAGGAACCCCAGCATCCCGCTGCGCCCCTCGTCGCAAACCTCGTAGTCGACCTGATTGGGTGTCGTGTCGAGCATGTCGCAGGCGGCCTGCAGCGCTTCCTCGACGTTGCGTCCCTCGACCTCGATACTCTTTTCCTTTTGTGTCTCCATCTCAGCCCCCCTCTGTGTCGCCGCCGCGGGTCATCATCGGACCCGTCGTCTGGCGCGGTTTGTGCGGCGGCGTCTCGTGATTCAGCGCGCTTCTCTCGTGGCGGTGCGCTTCTCTCGTGGCGGTGCGCTCCTCTCGCGGCTGTACGCTCCGGCGGTCCTACTTGCGTCGCTTCTTCTTCTTTTTCTTGCGGGCCGTCTCGCCGGAGATCTCCTCTTCCTCGATCACCACCGGCACGGGCTTCATCATCATCTGCTGCCCGATGGTCAGGACGTTGGTGATCGTCCAGTAGAGGACCAGCCCCGAGGGCAGGCTGTAGAAGAAGACCAGGAGCATGACCGGCATGAGCAGCATCATCGGCGCCTGCCGGGGATCGGTCGGCGTCATGCGCTGCTGCAGCAGCATGGTCGCCGCCATCAGAATCGGCAGGATGTGGATCGGTACGCCGGCGATCTCGCCCACGCGATCCGGCGAGGCCAGGTCCTGGATCCAAAGCACGAACGGCGCCTTGCGAAGCTCGATGGCGTTCATCAAGAGACCGTAGAGCGCAATGAAGACCGGCATCTGCACCAGCATCGGCAGGCATCCACCCAGGGGATTCATGCCGTGCTTGCGCTGGAACTCCAGCGTCTTCTTCGCCTTCTCCTCGGGGTTGTCCTTGTACTCCTCGTTGATGCGATCCAGATACGGCTTGAGCGCTTGCATCTTGCGCTGCGAGCGCAGCGACTTGACCGTCAGAGGATGGAACGCCACGCGCAGCAGGATCGAGAGGATCAGGATCGCCACGCCGTAGTTGGGCACCACGGCGTGGACCTGCACCAGGAACCAGTGCGCGGCCTTGCTGAGCGGCGCGACCAGCTTTCCGCCGAAGTCGACGATGCGCGTGATCTCGCGATCGACGCGGCGGTTGAACTCCTTGATGATCCGGTAGTCGACCGGTCCGGCGTAGATCGTGTAGGCGCGTCGCGTCGCGCCCTCGACCGACATCGGCAGGCGCACGCGCATGCCCACCTGACCCCGGTCGGGATCCGAGAAGGCCGAGAAGGTCGCCTCGCGCGACTCCTCGGGGATCAACAGACCGGCGAAGTATTTCGTGCGCACCCCGGCCCAGCGCAGCATCCCCTCGTATTGCCGTTCGCCGCCCTGCGAAGCGGGGCCGCCGCCACAACCGCAGCCGAAGGATCCGCCGCCGAAGTCGAACTTGACGAACTCCTCGGCCAGCAGCGCGATCGCTCCCTTGGCGCGCTTTTCGAGCTTCTCCTGCTTCTCGAGAAACGGCAGACCCTCGTCCCACTCGAAGACCATCCAATGATCGCGACGGAAATTGTCGACGCCCTCGACGATGACTTCCATCTCCATGTCGTAGCGGCGTGGATCGAAGCGATAGATTCGCTCGATCCGCAGGCGCGACTGCGACTCGCCCGCCGCATCGTTGGTCGACGGCGCCGCGCCGCGATAGGGCACCCCCTCGGCGACAAAGCGCAGCTCGCGGCGTGCGCCGGCCAGCTCGTCGCCCCCCGGCAGGCGCCGCTCGGTGACGGAGAAGAGCGTCTGTGAGAGATCCAGCGGACCCTCGGGGCCCTGCAGGATCAGGCCCAGGGCGCCATCGCCGCTGGGGGGGATCATCTCGGCCGGCCCATCGTCGGGACCGGTGTAGCGCTTGAGCACCCAGGACCGGATGCGGGCGCCCCGCGGATCGAACGTGGCGCGCACCAGTTCTCCGTCGAGGACGATCTCCCGCGCCTCCGCCTCGAGACGGTTCTGCAGGCGCCAGCCTCGCGCGGCGCGCTCCGCATCCTCCGCGCGCGCGCCCCATGCCGCGGGCTCTCCGGCGGGCTCACCGCCGGCGGACGGACGCTCGGTGGCGCGTTCCCCCCGGCGATCCGCGACCGCGGAGCGCGACGCGGCGGTCGATCCGCGGTCCGCCTCGCGCGGGTCTTGGTCGCCGGATGGCGATACGGCCACCGTCTCGGTCTCGGGCGGCGGAGGCTCCTCCTGGCGCGGCATGATGAACTGATTGAAGACGAGCCAGATGACGATCATCAGCGCAAAGGCGATGAGCATCCGCCCGTCGATCCCGGATGGCTTCTGACTTTCCAAACCTGACATTCACGCCCCACGTGGGTGCGAGCGGCAGTCGGGGCGTTGCCGGTGGGCGAGCGGGCCTAGGGAACCGGGTCGTATCCCCCGGGGCGCCACGGATGACAACGCAAGAGACGCCCGAGGGCCAGTCGTCCTCCGCGCAGCAGCCCGTGGCGCTGCAGCGCGGTGCGCGCATACTGCGAACAGCTCGGTGCGAAGCGGCAGCTCGGCCCGATCCAGGGAGAAGCGAGCGAGCGATAGAGATCGATGAGCAGCATCAGCGCCCGGGCGATCCCCCACTCCACTGTTGCGCGCCATGCGTGGCGGGGCGGAGCGACGCCGCTCGGCGTCCAGCTCCCGATTGCGGTATGATCGCAGCTCCCCCGCGTAACTCGATGCATCCCGTTCCCTATGAAAGCGAAAAGCTCCGCACCGCGCGGCGCGGAGGACCTACGACAACTCGGTAGCCTCGTCCCACAAGCCGGCTCGCCCCAGCAGATGGATCATCTCGGACTGCACGTCCTGCATTCTCGACGCGGCGCAGTGCGCGCGCGCGATCCAGGCCAGATGTCCGTGCTGGGCGCCAAGCCGCGGAGCGATCGAGCGGTAGGCTTCGCGCATGAGCCGCTTGGCGCGATTGCGCCGCACGGCCTTGCCCACTCGACGGCTCGCCACGAACAGCACCTTGCGGGGACCCTCCTCTGGTTGCCGAAGAATCAGCACCACCAGCTTCCCGTGATACGCAGCTCCTTCCCTGAAAAGCTGTTGAATCTCCTTCTGGGCCCTGAGTCCTTCATCTCCGACTCGCATCGGTGGCCAGCTCTAGCCGGAGACCGACAAGCGCTTCCTCCCCCTGGCGCGCCGCCGGGCGAGTATTCGTCTGCCGTTGTGAGTGCGCATGCGCCTGCGAAAGCCATGCGTGCGCCGCCGGCGGCGATTGTGCGGTTGGTACGTCCGTTTCACCGTCTTGCCCTCCGACGAGGCGGCCCCCCCGCGGGGTACCCGCCTCCCCCGCGCGCCTCTCGGCCGCGGTTCCGCTCATTCTCCAGCCGGTTGGGGCGGCCTGCAACGACCTTCTCAACCGGGCGCTCTCCCTCCTGTTCGCTCAGGCCAGAATCCCCCAATGCTAGTCGCGGCCGGCGCGGTTCGTCAACCGGGAAATCTCACACTCGCGCGACGGACCGCCTCCCCGGGCTGACATCGTAATGCCCTGCAAAGCAATGAGTTTCGCGCGTCCAATCATTCGCTCAAAAAGCCCTTGGTCGACTTCTCCACAGCGTGATAGGCTGCGCCTGCACTGAGAGAGAGACCTTGTTAGTAACCTTCTCAGTGGGCGTGGTGCCCGCCTCGCTTCTCGTGCCAACAGCACTCACCGGGCCCACGAGAGGTTCACGGCCTCCAAGAGGTGTATACAGGCTTCCGGCTGGGATTCCTCGTAATCCCAATTGAGACAGACCCTTACCCAAGGATGGACCTCCCTGGGCATAGCTCTTGCTGTCTCCTGCATAGGTCCTCTCGGCCGGTCCCGTATGGCGCACCCCGGAGAGCCACTGTGCGGAAGGTGTGAACAAGTCTGTGGATAACTGTTCTCCGGGGGCGGCGGTGAGCTCATCCGTGGGGCCGGATTTCTGGGGAGGGGTCCTCGCGGAGGTCCGCAAGCGCACTACGCCCCAGAAGTTCCAGACCTGGTTCGAGCCCCTCCAGGTCCTCACGCTCGAGCCGGAGCGCCTGGTGCTCGAGGTGCCCAATCCCTTCTTCGGCGACTGGTTCGAGGAACACAGCCTCCCGCTGCTGCTCTCGGTCATGGAGCAGACCGCCCAGATTCGCCCCAAGGTGCACTTCGTCGTCAGCAGCGCCTACTACGATCAAGAGCAGCCGCAGGGCCCGACGCCCGATGTTCCGACCCAGGCGGTCCAGACGCGACGGGTCGCGCCGCGCTGGCTCCACAATCTGCACCCCCGGTTCACGTTCGACAACTTCGTCGTCGGCAAGAGCAACGAGTTCGCCCACGCCGCCTGCCGGGCCATCGCCAACGACGCCGGTGGCCTCTACAACCCCCTCTTCATCTATGGCGACACCGGCCTGGGCAAGACGCATCTGATGCAGGCCATCGGACACGCCCAGCTCGAGCGCAATCCCGATGCGCGCGTCTACTACGCGCCCTCGGAGAAGTTCATGAACGAGATGATCCAGGCCATCACCGCCGGGCGGACCGTCGATTTCCGGCGCAAGTATCGCAATCTCGATCTGCTGCTCCTCGATGACATCCACTTCCTCTCGGGCCGCGAGTCGACTCAGGAGGAGTTCTTCCACACCTTCAACACGCTGCACGACATGCACCGCCAGATCGTGATCACCAGCGACCGGCCGCCCCGCGACATCGCCAAGGTCGAGGAGCGGCTGATCTCGCGCTTCAGCTCGGGCCTGGTCACCGACATCCAGGCGCCCGATCTGGAGACCCGCGTCGCGATCCTGCGGGCCAAGGGGCAACGCGAGGGCATCACCCTGCCCGAGGACGTGATGTTCCTGATCGCCGAGCGCATCCAGAGCAACATCCGCGAACTCGAGGGCTGCCTGGTTCGCATCTCCGCCCTGGCCCACCTTCTGCAAGCACCGATCACCACCGACCTGACGGTGGAGGTTCTACGCGTCTTTGGTCAGCCGAGCGGGAACCCGGTCGACGTGGGCCGTATCCAGCAGCGCGTGGCCAAAGAGTTCGACGTCACCGTCGAGTCGCTGCGCGGCAAGCGGCGCACGGCGCGCATCGCGTTCGCCCGACAGGTGGCGATGTTCCTCGCCAAGCAGCTCACACCGATGACCCTGGTGGAGATCGGCAAGAGCTTCGGCAACCGCGATCACACCACCGTGCTCTACGCCGTCGACAAGATCGGGGTGAGCCGTGGCGCGGACCAGGAGCTCGGGCAACGGATCGACCGCATCTCGCGCGAGCTCTCCGGCTCCGTCTCGTAGCGATCTGGCACCCGGCGCACCGCTGGTTTCACGGGGCATCGCCCTCGCTCGCGACGCGCATGCCCGCGGGATGTCATCGGAACGGCCTTGGGACGGCGCCGGGGTTGGCGCGACCGATTTCCACCCGATGTGGAGAACGCCGGTGGATCTGTCTGGTGGAGAAGCAGGCGCGTGGAGAAGGAGACACTTGTGCACAGCGGAATCCCGCGAGTCTGCACACGGCGCACGCGCGTAGGCGCGCAGCTGTGGGCTGCCCCGCCGCGCGTTCCGCTCCGCCAGGCGCCGCCCTCCACATATCCACGCGGCCTACTACTACTACTGAGTGTCTTAACCCTATATAGAAGTAGAAACCCACGGCGGCGAGCGCGTGCAGCAGCCACCCGGGGCAGGCGCCGCCCGGTGGCTTCGCGGGCCCGCGAGCAGCGAATCCCGAGCGGCATGCGAGGCGCTTGGGAGGGCGGAAAGAGAAGCGTAACCCACTCGCAATAAGTAGGTTACATGGCATCAAATCGGCAAAATCACGCTTTACATGATTCGGCGCCTTCCATAAACTCCGATAACGCCGCAATGGCAGGGGAGTTGGAGGGGGCATCGTATCCGGCGGCGCTGCTCGTGCACTTCGGCGTGCGGCCGGCGCAGCGGCTGCCGGCGGGTAGCTGATCCTGTACGTAACCTATTCGAATCATATCGGATAGACGATTTCAGGCTGGGTTCGAGCTGCGGGGAGAGGCTATGAAGTTCACCCTCATGCAGAGCGATCTGCAGAAGGCGCTGCACCTGGTGGTCAGCGTCGTACCGACCAAGAGCACGCTGCCGATCCTGG
Source organism: Candidatus Eiseniibacteriota bacterium (assembly GCA_014729815.1). Classification (GTDB taxonomy): domain Bacteria; phylum Eisenbacteria; class RBG-16-71-46; order CAIMUX01; family WJJG01; genus WJJG01. Next base: position 16,983 of record WJJG01000135.1, on the reverse strand, counting down.
AGACGGTCCTGCTCGATGCGCAACCCAAGGGGGGCCTGACCCTGACAGCCACCGACCTCGACATCTCGGTTCGGGCGCAACACGGGGCGGACGTCAAGGAAGGCGGACGGGTGGCCGTCTCGGCGCGGCGCTTCTTCGACGTCGTGCGCGAGCTGCCCGAGCAGGAGGTCGCCCTCGAGGGGGATGAGAGCGGGCTGACGCTCTCGTGCGGGAGCGGCCGCTATCGCTTCGTGGGCGCCACGGTCGAGGACTTCCCGAGTCTGCCCGAGATCGCGGCCGAGCGGGAGGTGGGCCTCGATCCGCGCAAGCTGGAGCGCCTGATCCGCCGCACGCTCTACGCGGTCTCCACCGATGAGACGCGCCCCGAGCTGACCGGCGTCTTCCTCGAGGTGCGCGAGCAGGAGCTGCGCATGGTGGCCACCAACGGGCACCGCCTGGCCCGCGCGGGGCTACAGGGGAACTTCAACAGCAAGCGCGAGATGCTTCTGCCGCCGAAGGCGCTCAATCAGCTCCTGCGGCTGATGTCCGACTTCGAGGGCGAGGTGGATGTCAGCGGTACCAAGAACTACGCGCGCTTCGTGCTCGGGGAGACGCAGCTCTACAGCCGGATGCTCGAGGGGCCGTTCCCCGACTACGATCGGGTGATCCCCAAGTCGAATCCGTTGCAGGCGATCATCCGGCGCAACGATCTGATCGCCTCGCTGCGCCGGATCCTGGTGCTTTCGGATTCACAGACGCGACAGGTGCGTATGGTTTTGGATGACAAGCAGCTACGCGTTCTGGCCGAGTACCAGGGCGCCGGGGAAGCCTCCGAGGAGATTCCGGTCGAGTACGAGGGGGAGAAGCTGACGATCGGCTACAACGGTGGATACCTGCTCGAGATGCTCAAGACGTTCGACGGGGAGCGCGTGGAGATGCGTTTCCAGTCGGAGGTCTCCGCGGGGACCTTCCAGCCGGCGGATGAAGAACCGGAGGAGTCCCTGCTCTGCTTGATCATGCCCCTCCGTCTTCCCGAGGCAGGGTAGAGGGATGCCCGGCATGGAGCATGTCGGGGGTGCGCTGCGCGCCTTCCTGCGCGGCGCCGGCCTCGACAAGGCGGTGGCGCGCTGGCGCGTCGTCGTCGAATGGCGGCGCATCGTCGGCGACGAGATCGCCGAACACGCAGAGGCCTACCGCTTCCAGCGCGGGATGCTCTGGGTGGCCGTCGAGAGTAGCAACTGGTCACAGCACATCACGTTCCTCAAGCCGCGTCTGCTCGAAGCGCTGCGGCGGGAGCTTCCCGATGTGGAGATCCGTGACATCCGCTGCGTCGTGCGCAGGCGCGGCGCGTAGCCGGCGGGCCGGCGGCCCGCGGGCGAGGTGAGGCGCCCATGAACGATCAGGATCAGCTCGGCGAGGAGCAGGAGCCACGCGTCGGCGGCGCGACGGCCGCTGCCGACGAGGAAGAGCTGCAGCCGGAGCGGCGCGAAGACGCGCCCGATGCGGCGGAAGAGACCTACGGCGCCGAGGACATCCAGGTGCTCAAGGGCCTCGACGGCGTTCGTCGCCGGCCGAGCATGTATATCGGCAGCACCGGAAGCCGCGGGTTGCATCATCTGGTCTACGAGGTCGTCGACAACTCGATCGACGAGGCGCTGGCGGGCACGTGCGACCGGATCATCGTGACGATGCATCGCGACGGCTCGGTGAGCGTGGACGACAACGGCCGCGGGATCCCGACCGACATCCACAAGGAGCAGGGACGCCCGGCGGTGGAGGTCGTGATGACGATGCTCCACGCCGGTGGAAAGTTCGACGACAAGTCGTACAAGGTATCGGGCGGACTACACGGCGTCGGCGTATCGGTGGTCAATGCGCTCTCGGAGTGGCTCGAGGTCACCGTCTACCAGAAGGGGGCCGTCTTTCACCAGCGCTACCAGCGGGGGATTCCGGCAGCCGATCTGGACGTGTGTGGCACCACCGAGCGCCGCGGCACGCTGATCCGCTTCCAGCCGGATCCGAAGATCTTCGACGATACCGAGTTCACCTATGACGTGATCGCCTATCGCCTGCGGGAGTTGGCTTTCCTGAACCGCGGATTGCGGATCACGCTGCGCCAGGAGCCGTCCGCAGAGGAGACCGACGAAGCGCTGGAGGCGGAGGGGGCGTACGCCCGCGAGACGACGTACCACTACGAGGGCGGACTGCTGGCGTTCGTGGCCTTCCTCAACGAGGGCAAGACGGCGCTGCACCCGGAGCCGATCTACATCAGCCGCGAGCGTGAGGATTGCCAGATCGAGGTCGCGCTGCAGTATACCGACGCCTATGCCGAATCGATCTACTCGTACGTCAACAACATCAACACGATCGAGGGCGGCACCCACCTGGCCGGATTCAAGGCGGCCCTGACCCGCTGCCTCAACGGTTTCGGACTCAAGAGCGGCGTGATCAAGGAGGGCAGGGAGTCGCTCTCGGGCGAGGATGTGCGCGAGGGGCTCAGCGCGGTGCTCAGCGTGAAGCTGCGCGATCCGCAGTTCGAGGGGCAGACCAAGACCAAGCTCGGCAACAGCGAGGTCAAGGGGCTGGTCGAGTCGGTGGTCGGCGAGAACCTCACCGACTACCTCGAGAACCACGAAGCGATCGCTCGCCTGCTGATCGAAAAGAGCCTCAGCGCCGCGCGGGCGCGCGAAGCGGCGCGCAAGGCGCGCGAGCTGGCGCGCCGCAAGAACCTGCTCGACTCGGGCTCGCTGCCGGGGAAGCTGGCCGACTGCGCCGAGCGCGACCCCGAGCGGGCCGAGCTGTTCATCGTCGAGGGCGATTCCGCCGGCGGCAGCGCCAAGCAGGGGCGCGATCGCCGCTTCCAGGCGATCCTGCCGCTCAAGGGCAAGATCCTCAACGTGGAGAAGGCCCGGCCGGATCGGGCGCTGGCCAACGAGGAGATCCGCACGCTGATCACGGCCATCGGCACCGGGTTCGGCGAGACCGAGTTCGAGATCAACAAGCTGCGCTATCACAAGATCATCATCATGACCGACGCGGACGTCGACGGGGCGCACATCCGCACCCTGCTGCTGACCTTCTTCTATCGCTACATGCGCCAACTGATCGATGAGGGGCACATCTACATCGCGCAGCCTCCGCTCTACCGGGTGAGCAAGTCCAAGAAGGAGTGGTACGCCTACAACGACGCCGAGCGCGACGGGATCCTGGAGGAGATTGGCCGCCGGGGCTTCCACCTGCAGCGCTACAAGGGCCTCGGCGAGATGAACCCCGAGCAGCTCTGGCACACGACCATGGACCCCGAGCACCGTCATCTGCTGGCGGTCTCGAGCGAGGACGCGGCCGAGGCCGATCGCATCTTCTCGATTCTGATGGGCGATCAGGTCGGCCCGCGGCGGCAGTTCATCGAGGAGAACGCCCTGCGGGTGCGCAACCTCGATGTCTAGGCCGCCCGCGCGCGGCCGACGCGCGGACGCATAGCCCGAAGGAAGGACGGATCAGATGACGCCAGCCGACGATCACATCGGACAGATCCTCATCGAAGAGGAGATGAAGAGCAGCTACATCGACTACTCGATGAGCGTGATCGTCTCGCGTGCGCTGCCCGATGCCCGCGACGGGCTCAAGCCGGTGCAACGGCGGATCCTGGTGGCGATGAACGATCTGAGCGTCTACCACGACCGGCCCTATCGCAAGTCGGCCAAGATCACCGGGGACGTGACCGGCAACTACCATCCGCATGGCACCAACGCGGTGTACGACACGATGGCGCGCCTGGTGCAGGACTTCTCGCTGCGCTATCCGATCATCGACGGCCAGGGCAATTTCGGCTCCGTCGACGGCGACGGCGCGGCGGCCGAGCGCTACACCGAAGCCCGCCTCACGCGCCTGGCCGAGGAGATGCTCGACGATCTGGAGAAGGAGACCGTCGACTATCGCGCCAACTACGACGAGACGCGCGAAGAGCCGATCGTCCTGCCCGCCCGAGTGCCGAACCTGCTGATCAACGGCTCCTCGGGCATCGCGGTCGGCATGGCGACCAACATCCCGCCCCACAATCTCCGCGAGGTGGCCGCGGCGATCCACCACCTGGTCGACCATCCCGAGGCCACCGCTGAGGATCTGATGCAGCACGTGCGGGGCCCCGACTTCCCCACCGGGGGGATCATCCAGGGCACCAGCGGGATCCGCGAGTGCTACGCCACCGGGCATGGGCTGATCTCGGTGCGCGCGCGGGCCACGATCGATGAGATTCGCGAGGGACGGGATGCGATCATCGTCACCGAGATCCCCTATCAGGTGAACAAGGCGCTCCTGCTCGAGCGCATCGCGGGGCTGGTCAAGGCCGGGACGATCCATGGCATCGCGGATCTGCGGGACGAGTCGGATCGGCACGGGATGCGGATCGTCATCGAGCTGCGCCGTGACGCGCAGCCGCGCGTGGTCCTCAATCAGCTCTACAAGCACACGCAGATGCAGACCACGTTCGGCGCGAACCTGCTGGCGCTGCTCGACAACCGGCCCAAGCTCTTCACCCTCAAGGAACTCTGCCAGGCACACATCGATCATCGCTTCGAGGTGATCACCCGCCGCACGCGCTACATTCTCAAGCAGGCCGAGCAGAAGGCCCACATCCTCGAAGGCCTCAAGATCGCCCTCGATCATATCGATGCCGTGATCACGCTGATCCGAGAGTCGCGCAGCGTCGACGATGCCCGCACCGGCCTGATGACCTCCTTCCAGCTCAGCGAGGCGCAGGCCCAGGCCATCCTGGACATGCGCCTGGCGCGCCTGACCGGTCTGGAGCGCGACAAGGTCGAGGAGGAGCTGCGCGAGACGCTGCGGCAGATCGAGGAGTACGAAAGCATCCTCGCCAGTCGCGAGAAGGTGCTGGGCATGATCAAGGAGGATCTGGCGGCGATCGCCGAGAAGTATGGCGACGAGCGGCGCTCCGAGATCGCGCCGTTCGCCGACGATATCGACATCGAGGATCTGATCCCGCGCGAGGACATGATCATCACGATCAGCCACCAGGGCTACATCAAGCGCCTCCCGGTGGCCACCTATCGCAGTCAGCGGCGCGGCGGCCGGGGCTTGACCGGGGGGAAGGCGCGCGAGGGCGACTTCATCGAGCATCTCTTCGTGGCCAACACGCACAGCTACATTCTCTTCTTCACCGACCACGGCCGTTGTCATTGGCTGAAGGTCTACACGGCGCCGGTGGGGACGCGGCAGTCGAAGGGGCGCTCGATCCTCAACCTCCTGGACATCCGCAAGGAGGAACGCATCGCGGCCTTCGCGCAGGTCGACGGGTTTCCCGAGGATCGCTACGTGGTGCTCTGCACGCGGCGTGGCAAGATCAAGAAGACGCCGCTCTCGGCCTTCGCCCACCCCCGCCGGGCGGGCATCTGGGCCCTACGGCTCGAGGAGGAGGATGCGCTCATCGCGGCCGGGGTGACCTCGGGGGAGGCCGAGATCGTGATCGCCAAGCGCAGCGGCAAGGCGATCCGCTTCTCCGAGAGCAAGGTGCGGCCGATGGGGCGCACGGCGGCCGGCGTGCGCGGGGTGACGCTGGAGAGTCCCGACGACGCCGTGGTGGGGATGGTCTGCGTGACCGATCCGGAGGCCACACTGATGGTGGTCACGCAGAACGGCTACGGCAAGCGCAGTCGTCTGGGCGACTACCGCGTGACCAACCGGGGGGGCCGCGGGGTGATCACCCTGCGGGTCACCGAGCGCAACGGGCCGCTGGTGGCCATCAAGCAGGTCAACGACGATGACGAGGCGATGCTCACCACCGCCAACGGCATCGTGATCCGCATCCGGATCAAGCAGGTCTCGATCATGGGACGCGCCACGCAGGGCGTGCGGGTGATCAACCTGCAGCCGGGCGACAAGGTCACCGACGTGGCGAAAATCGTCACCGATGGTGGCGAAGAAGTGAACGACAAGTAGAGGAGCTGTGCCGCGCGCGGGGGCCGCCGGCCGTGCCTGCCGCCGCGGGCGGTGGGCCACGAGAGACACCGGGGCAGCGGCGCGCGGCGCAGAGCCGACCACCGCCGCGAACCGGCGTCGAAGCAGAGGGAGAGGGGCGGAAGCCATGGGGCGGTTCGAGCCGGTTGACCTCAAGGTCGACTTCATCCAGCAAGAGCACAAGATCCTCGAGTTCTGGGAGCAGGCGCAGATCTTCGCCAAGCTCGTGGCGCGCAACCGCGGGCAGGCGCACTGGTCCTTCATCGACGGTCCCATGACGGCCAACAACCCGATGGGTGTCCATCACGCCTGGGGCCGCACCTACAAGGACGTTTTTCAGCGCCACCGCGCCATGCTGGGCTTCGACCAGCGCTTCCAGAACGGCTTCGACTGCCAGGGCCTCTGGCTGGAGGTCGAGACCGAGAAGGCGCTGGGCTTCAAGACCAAGCAGGACATCGAGAACTTCGGGCTCGACAACTTCAGCCGCGCCTGCCGCGAGCGCGTCAACAAGTACGGCGGGATCATCACCGAACAATCGCTCCGCCTCGGCCAGTGGATGGACTGGGAGAACTCCTACTGGACGATGACGGACACCAACATCGAGTACATCTGGCACTTCCTGGGCGTCTGTCACGACCGCCGGTGGCTGCGCCAGGGCCACCAGGTGATGCCCTGGTGCACGCGCTGCGGCACGTCGCTCTCGCAGCACGAGCTGGCCGACGGCTACAAGGAGATCCTCGATACCAGCGTCTTCCTCGGCTTCCCGCTGAAGGCCGGGGAGCGGCGCGAAGGGCCGTGGCTCTCGGAGATCCTGGAGAGCAAGGGACCGGACGGGGCGGAGCGGAAGCCCACCCGCCTGCCGGCCGAAGGGGAGCGCCTGCTGGTCTGGACGACCACGCCCTGGACGCTGACCTCGAACGTGGCCGCCGCGGTGAGCCCCGACCTGACCTACGCGCGCGTCCAGGTGGGCGGCACCGTCTACTATATGGCCCGCGGAGTGGTCGAGACGGTCTTCGGCGGTCGCGCCGAGCTGCTCGAGGAGCTGCCCGGCTACGAGATGGTCGGCTGGGCGTACGAGGGGCCGTTCGACGAGCTGGATGCGCAGAAAGACGCCCAGCACGTGGTGATACCCTGGGAGCTGGTCGGTGAGACCGAAGGCTCGGGCATCGTGCACATCGCGCCGGGCTGCGGCGCCGAGGACCACGAACTCGGTGAGCAGTACGGGCTGGCGTCGCTGGCGCCGCTCGACGGCAAGGGCGCCTATCTGAGCGGCTTCGGCTGGCTGACCGGCATGGACGTGCACGAGGTCGAGCGGCCGATCCTCGAGGATCTCAAGAAGAAGGGCGTGCTCGTGCGGCACGAGGAGTACGAGCACCGCTACCCGTTCTGCTGGCGCTGTCACCACAAGCTGGTCTTCCGGCTGGAGAAGGAGTGGTTCATCCGCTGCGAGGAGATCCGGCCGCAGATGAAGCGGGCGGCCGAGGAGGTACGCTGGATCCCCGAGAGCGTCGGCAAGCGCACCCAGGACTGGTACGACAACATGGGGGACTGGTGCATCTCCCGCAAGCGCTACTGGGGCCTGCCGCTGCCCTTCTACTTCTGCCCCGATGGACATCTGACGGTGGTGCGCAGCAAGCAGCAGCTCCGCGACTGGGCCACCGATCCGGCGACGGTCGACAACCTCCCCGAGCTGCATCGCCCCTGGATCGACGAAGTGACGATCCGCTGCCAGCACGACGGCTGCGGGAAGACGGCAACCCGGATCCGGGATGTGGGCGACTGCTGGCTGGACGCCGGCATCGTGGCCTTCTCGACGCTGGGCTACCTCGAGGATCGACCCTATTGGGAGAAATGGTTTCCGGCCGAGCTGATCTGCGAGATGCGCGAACAGGTGCGCCTCTGGTTCTACGCGATGATGTTCACCTCGGTCACGCTCGAGGGGCGCCCGCCGTACAAGGCGGTCTTCAGCTACGAGAAGCTGTCGGACGAGAAGGGCGAGGCGATGCATCGCAGCAAGGGCAACGCCATCTGGTTCGACGAGGCGGTCGAGAAGATGGGCGCCGATGTGATGCGCTGGGTCTACTTCGCCACCAACCCGTCGATGAATCTGCGCTTCGGCTACGGCGTGGCCGACGAGGTGCGCCGGCGGATCATCACGCTGTGGAACGTCTACAGTTTCTTCGTGACCTACGCGGAACTGGACGGATTCGATCCGGCGCGGGAGGCCGATCCGGCCACCGTCGGGCGGAGCCCCAATCCCCTCGATCGCTGGGTCGTCTCCTCGCTCTATCAGCTCGTGCGCGATATGCGTCGCACCCTCGAGGAGTACGATGCGATGACCTGCATGCGCGAGGCCGACGGCTTCCTCGAGCGGCTCTCGACCTGGTACGTGCGGCGATCGCGCCGGCGGTTCTGGAAGTCGGAGAGCGACGAGGACAAGCGCTGGGCGCATCGCACGCTCTTCCACGTACTCCTGACCTACGCGCGCCTGCTGGCCCCGATCACGCCGTTCATCACCGAAGCGATCTACCGCAACCTGACCGCCTCGGCGCGGGCTGCCGGTGCGGATGCGGTGCTGCGTTTCGCCGTGCCCCGACCGGGCGCGGAAGCGGGCGCGGGGGGAGCCGGCGCGGCGGGCGGCGCGCCCGAGGGCGAGGCGGCCCGGGCAGGGGAGACGATGCCGCCGCCCGAGAGCGTGCACCTGACGCCCTACCCGTCCGAGCGACCGGAGCTGGTGGATGCGACCATGAACAGCGCGATGGACTTCGTCCTGCGCGCGGTCGGGATCGGCCGCGCGGCGCGGGAGAAAGCGCGTGTGAAGATCCGCCAGCCGCTGGGCAAGCTCTGGCTGGTGCCGATGGAGGGGAAGCTGGCACTGCCGGAGCTCGACGCGGAGATGCGCGAGGAGCTGCTGGGACAGATCCGCAACGAGCTCAACGTCAAGCAGATCGATCTGTCGGTCGGCGATCCGGCGGAGTTCGGCACGCGCGGCGTGAAGCTCAACTTCCCGGTGCTCGGCAAGAAGTATGGTGCGGTGACCAAGGATATTTCGGCCAAGGTCGCCGCGGGGGACTACCAGCTCACCGGAGATGGGCGGCTGGAAGTCGCCGGGCGCACGCTCGAGCCGGAGGAGTTCGAGGAGAGCTTCGTCGCGCGCGACGGGATCGCGCTGGCGCACGATCGCTACACGATGGCGGTGATCGATCTGGCGCTGACGCCCGAGCTGGTGCGCGAGGGCTGGGCGCGCGAGGTCGTGCGCCGCGTGCAGGATCTGCGCAAGCAGGCCGGCTACCAGGTCCACGAGCGGATCGTGGTCTGCTACGAGGTCGTCGAGTCGGGCGGACTCGAGGAGCTACCCGATCCGTCCACCGTCTTCGATGAGCACGGCGACTACATCCGCAACGAGACGCTGGCGAGCGAGCTGCGCGCGGAACGCAGCGAGTCGGCCGACCGCAGCACGGACGTGCGGCTGGACGAAGACCGCTGGATCTGGCTGGGCGTGCAGCGGGCCTAGATCGTTTCAGGTGAGCTCGCCAGGGACCGATCCCGGGGTGCGGCACGCCGGGGGGAGGCGTGCGACACCTGACCAATGCGTTTCGTCGGATGTGACAGCCACTTCCGGAAGTGAAGGGCCCCACTGCGTGCATTCCGCCGCGTGCGGCTCATGCCCTGTCTCATTCATCGTCTCATTCGTCTCACCTTGCGTCTCATTGTGTCTCATTCGATACGCGTTCGCGCAAGGGACGCGGGGCGTTGCTGGCCTGTGAAACCGCTCCTGGCTTCATCTGAGCGCGAAGGTGTCATCGTGCGTTGACACATCCCGCCACAGCCGCTCATCAAACGCCGCTCGGTGTCGCCAGCGGTTCGCGCGCGAGCGGATTCCGTCTGGCATCGATCGTGCAGGATATCGGGTGGAGGCGAGATGCGGCCTCAAGCGCTGGGTCGACCTCGCGCCTCCGGCTGGGTGACGCGTCTCACGCGCGCTTCTGAGCGAACGACCACGAGGTCGGAGGCAACTGCAACTGGCGGGGGATGCGGAAGCCGCACGGTCGCCGCGCGGGGCGCGCCACCCGAAACGAATGCAAGGATGCGCGACGATAGAGAGTCCCATAGGCGGCTGACAGCAGCATCGACGCGAGGATTCCTTTCGAGGGCTTTCGCGCGCAGGAGGAACAAGACACCCGGGGCCGGTTTCGCACGCAGCATGGCGAACTCCTTGGGCTGCCGGCCCCGGCCGCCTCTTTCGCATCGCAGCTCCGATCGACGCTCACGGGTGCCTCCGGTCTGGTCTGAGCGGCAAACCGACAGGGCCACGCGGTCGCCACGCGCACATCGGGCGGGCCGCGGGGCCCTGTTGGATTTTTCCTCATATCTCGCAATCGATTGTCTTATCGTCGCATAGCACCTCCTGCCCTGCCGCCGCGCCACGCCCCTGCGGAGAAAGCGCTTGCGGATCGGCCTAGCGAATTGCTAGCGTTGCGTTTGAGAGAGTCTTGCCGCTCTTTCCTCGAGACCGTTGTCCACGGCGGACAACGCAACGCGGGGGCCTCGGAAGTGCGCGCCGGTGTCCTCGCGGTGGCAACGGTCGACAGAATCCGCCGCTTGAGACCGGCTCCCCGCCGCGATCTGGCGGCGGCCCCCTCGGGCCCGAGATGGGACGATGCCCCCCCACTCGGGCCCTCCCTTGTCTGCCGCCGATCCGCCGCCGCGGTCCACCGGAAGAGGAGCGCGTGACTTCGCCCGGGATCGCTCCCGCTAGATGCCGCGCTCGCGTGGGAAGCGTTCGTGGATCGTCTTGCCGGCCCAGACCACGCTGAAGTCGAACTTGCCGATGCCCGGCTGGCTGGCCGAGGGCGTGACACGATTCTCACAGTTGAGCACCGAGCAAAGCCGGCAGGTCACGCCGCACTCGACGCGCGGGGTGGTGAAATCGCGGGCGTAGACCAAGCGCCGCGCATCCTGCCCGCGCACCCCGAGGGTCAGGCTGTAGACGAGGGGCGCGGCGCGGAAGTGCGTGGTCGGCGCCCGCTCGGCGCGGGCGATGCAGAAGAAGGTCTCCCCGGCCATATCGGGGAAGGTGCTGTGCTGACGAAAGATGCTCCCCGGCGGAATCAGCAGGCTGCGCGCCGATGCCCATCGCCCGCAGACGCGCATGTAGAGCGGCGCGAACTGCAGCCCCGAAAGGCTGCTGCGCTTGAGCACCACACCGCGCCAATCCATCTTGATGAAGTGTACCGGGAGGCCGCTGGTCATCTGGCTGATGCGATTGGCGACCGTCTCCCACGAAACATCGAGCGCGGCCGCGAGGCGATCGATGTCGTATTCGTACGACTCGGCGAGCCGTACGAAGCGATCGGCCGGCAGGGTGAAGAAGCCGGTCGCCCAACATCCGGAGAGATAGCGGAAGACGAGCCAGACGATGTCCTGCTCGAGCTGCTCGCGCTCGGCCGAGTTGCCGGCGGCTTGCGGGAAGTTCTCATCGACCCAGCGGCGCGCGAACGACTCGACCTCGTCCTGCCCCCCAGCTCCGAAGAGCTCCATCATGCGCAGGTGGCCCGCCACGCGCCCCAACTCGAACGGGTACTGCGCCGGATGAATGCGCGTCGAGACCGAAGCGCGTTTCGCATGGCGCAGGGAGAGCAGCCAGCGCAATCCCTCCCAACGTCCGCGCCCGGAGCGCGGGGACGTCGGATCGACATGCTCGATCTTGACGCCCTCGTGTTCGAGCATCGCCTCGAGCGCTTCGCGCGGCGTGCTGTGATTGCGTCGCTCCTCCTGATGGGCCCGGCGGATCTCCTTCTCGACTTCGCGCATGAAGGAGTGCATCTGCGGATCGACCTGGAAGGCCTCGACCGCGGACTGCACCAGCGATTCGCGCGCCGCGTCGGTGTGCGCCATGGCGAGCTGCGCCGAGCGCGTGCGCTGGGCGCGCAGCTCATCGGTGAGCTTGCGGATCGCCTCGCGCAGGGTGCGATCGTCGCTCGAAGCGCTGACCAGGCGCTCGGCCTCGGCATCGCTCAGCTCGATGCCCCCTGCGGAGAGGCGCGCCAGCGACTCGGCGAGATCGGCGTCGCCTCGGTCCGGCTGGCGGAGCCAATGCTCGATCATGGCCGCGGTCACGCCCTGGCTCGCGATGGCGGCCTCCAGGATCCGGCGGATCGTGCGTAGGCCGGGTCGCCGGTGCAGGTTGAGATAGGCGCTGAGATTGGAGACGGCCATCCCCGCCGCCTCGGCCAGATCCTTCTGGCGGCGATCGGACTGCAGAAGGTAGGCATGCAGCCCATGGGCGATCGCCCGCCAATGCTCGCGCTTGAGCGCCAGCCGCTCCAGTGCGCCGCGGCCCGTTCCCGCAGGCTCCGCACGGCGGCTTGCAGACCGATCGGCTTCCGTCATCGGCAGATCCCTCCCGCAAAGCTGGGGCCGCGCCCGGTCCGCCCGCATGGTTCTGTGGAAAACTCAAGATAATCCGGGCTTCTTATCGCATGATTTGTTATACGAAAGCGACACTTATATATATCTCGAAGTCGTTTTTATTTCAACAAGATACAAAGGAAATTGGGAATTCGGTTTCTGTGGATATCGGCTGAAAACGGACGTTATCATGAATGCGTTGGGTCTTCGAGGGCCGATTATCAGGGGAAGGGAAGAGACGGGAGGCAGAGCGAAACGCGTATCTTGCAGGAGGAGCTTGCGATGAGACAGTTGACCTGGGAAGACTTCCCGGAATTTCGCGAGAAGGCCGCCGCCACGATCTGCCGCCAGTGTCGCTGCGGATTCGAGCGCCCGTGGCGCAGTGGACCCCCCTGCCAGGGCGCCTGGATGCGGTACCGGGCCTCCGGAGGCACGATCCTCGATTGCAGCGAGTCGCTGGCCACCCACCCCTTCGCGCGCCCCGAGGAAGGGCTGATGTCTGTCCCGGCGCCCGCGGCCCGGACACGCGCGGAAGGGGCGTAGGCCGCACAGATCTGATAGGATCCCCGACCGATCCGCGCCGCGCGCGGCGCCCGCGGCGCGCTGTGATTCGAGAGGGGATCTCACGCCTTGACCGATTCCGATCCCTACTTCGAGACCGACTGGGCAGCCAGTGATCTACGCCGCGCCGCGCTGCGCGGGGGCACGATCACCCTGGTGGCCCAGGGCATCCGCGTCGCCCTGATCATGGGGGCGACGATGGTGCTGGCCCGACTCCTGCGTCCCTCCGACTTCGGCCTGGTGGCCATGGTCGCGGTGGTCATCGGGCTGGTCTCGATGTTCAAGGACATGGGCCTCTCGATGGCCACCGTGCAGCGCGAGCAGATCAGCCGCGCGCAGGTGAGCACCCTCTTCTGGTTCAACGCCGCCGTCGGCGTCGGCCTCACCCTCCTGCTGGCGGCGCTCTCGCCGCTGATCGCCTGGATCTACGGCGAGCCACGCCTTGCAGGGATCTCCATGACCCTGGGCCTGGCGTTTCTCTTCGGAGGCCTGACCGTCCAGCACCAGGCGCTGTTGCGACGACGGATGCAGTTCGGACGCCTGGCGGCAGCCGAGGTGGGCGGGATGCTCTTCAGCGTCATCGTGGCGATCGTCGCCGCGCTGCTGGGGGCCGGCTACTGGGCGCTGGTGGTGCGACAGGTGGCGCTGGCGCTGGGCATCGCGGCCGGGGTGTGGCTGATGTGCGGCGGGCGGCCGGGGCCGCCGCGCCGGCGCGCGGGCGTGCGCAGCCTCCTGGGCTTCGGGGGGCATCTGACCGCATCCAACCTGGCCAACTACCTCTCGCGCAACCTGGACAAGGCGCTGATCGGCTGGCGCTGGGGCGCCGAACCGCTGGGCTTCTACTCGAAGGCCTATCAGCTCCTGCTGCTGCCGATCCATCAGGTCAACGCGCCGGTCACCAGTGTGGCGATTCCGACGTTGAGCCGGCTGCAATCCGATCCTTCGCGCTACCGCGCGTACTACCGGCGCGGGATCCTGCTGCTCGTGGCGGTCGGGATGCCGGTCGTGGCGCTGCTCTGCGCCGAGGCGCAGCGGGCCGTACAAGTATTGTTGGGCTCGCAGTGGTCGGAGGCGGTGCCACTCTTCCGCGTGTTGGCCCCCGCGGCGTTCGTGGGGACCTTCAATGTCGCCACCGGGTGGGTCTACATCTCGACCGGGCGCACCGACCGGCAGATGCGTTGGGTGCTCTTCTCGACCGCCTTGACACTGATCGCCTTCGCGATCGGCCTGCGATGGGGCGCGATGGGCGTGGCGGTGGCCTGCAGCGCGAGCTTCGTTCTGCTGCGCTATCCGGGGATCGTCTACTGCTTCCGCGCCGCGCCGGTGACGCAGGCGGATCTGTTCGGCGCCCTGTGGCGCCCGGCGGTGGCCTCGCTGAGTGCGGCGGGGCTGATCTGGTTCTCCCATCACCTGCCGCTGCCGCGCTTCGGCGCCCTGCCCGAGCTGATCGCCGCCGGACTGATCTACGGCCTGCTCTACCTGGGGATCTGGCATCTGCTGCCCGGGGGCCGCGCACAACTCCGGGACATCGGCCGCATCCTGCGCGAGATGATCGAGAGCCGTCGGCCGCGGAAGGAGCCGCCCGCCGGACCCGGCGAGGGAGGCCCTCGCGGGGGAGGGGTCGGTGATGCCGCGTCGTGACCGCCCCGGGCTCAGGCGGCGTGCGCGCGGGCGGGCGCGACGCATCGTGCGGAGCGTGTGGGAATCGTTCGCCCGCTTCCATCCCGCACCCCTGATCGTTCTGGGCAACCAGAAATCGGGCACCACCGCGATCGCCGCGCTCCTGGGCGAGCTCACCGGACAGACGGTCACGTTGGACCTGCAGAAGGAGATCCGCCGTCCGCGGCTGCCTGATGTGCAGGCCGGGCGGATGACGTGGGAAGCCTATCTGCGGGCGAACCGCCACGAGTTCTCCCGGCCGATCGTCAAGGAGCCGCACCTAACGCCGTTCTATCGTCCGCTGGCCGCGCAGCTCCCCGGTGCGCGCTTCCTCCTGATCGTGCGCGATCCGCGGGAGAATCTGCGCAGCATCCTCAATCGGCTGCATCTGCCCGGAGATCTCGCGCGGCTCACGCCGCGGCAGTGGGACACGATCTCGCCGGCCTGGCGGATGGTGGTCGACGGTCGTTGGCTGGGGATCGAAGGCGGGAGCTACATCGAGATGCTCGCGCGCCGCTGGCAGCTCTGCGCGGAGGTCGGCCTGCGCAATCGCGAAGCGATGCGCGTTCTGCGGTACGAGGAGTTCGTCGCGCGCAAGCTCGAGACGCTGCGGGAGCTGGCCTGGGCCTACGGTTGGCGGGAGCGGCACGATATCCGCAGCCGACTCGACGTGCAGTTCCAACCCGCCGGGCGCCGGGGCGTGGACTGGCGCGACTTCTTCGGGGATGGCAACCTCTCGCGCATCGAGGAGATCTGCGCGGGGGGAATGCGGGCGTTCGGGTATGAAATCGCGCGAGAGGGAGGGCGCCCGCAGTAGCGGTTGACTCGCGCGCGGGCGCCCCGGAGATTCGGCGCTTCTACCCCGAGCGGCGGCGCCTGCGCCGCCTGATGGGGAGCTTCCTGGCGACGACGGCGGCTCTGCCCGACGAGCGCGCCTTCTGGGAGAAGCTGCGGCTCCGGGAGCGGCTTGCACGCTAGCGCAGCGCCTCTTCGTAGATCCGGATCAGGCGCTCGGTGAGCTTCGCGCGATCGAAGCGCTCCGCGACCAGGCGCCGGCCGCGGCGGCCCATCTCCCCGCGGAGCGCCGCATCGTCCAGCAGCTGCGACACGCGCGCGGCCATCTGCTCGTCGTCTCCCGGGGGAACCAGGAAGCCGCTCTGCTGATCCTCCACGCTTTCGGGGATCCCGCCCGCTCGCGTTGCCACGATCGGCAACCCCGTCGCGGAGGCCTCGGCGAGCACCACCCCCTGGCTCTCGACCCAGCCATCGGGCGCGACCTTGGCCGGATGGAGGAAGAGGTCGGCCTGGCGGTAGAGCTCCGCCACCTCGGCCGGAGAACGGCGGCCGAGGAAGCGCACGGCGTGGCCGATCTCCAACTCCCGCGAGGCGATCTCCTCGAGCCGCGGGCGCAGCGGTCCCTCACCGACGATCCAGTAGCGCGCGCGCGGGTGCGCGCGCAGGACGAGCCGGAAGGCGCGCAGCCCATCCTCGAACCCCTTGCCCGCGATCAGACGGCCGACCGAGAAAACGACCGGCGCGCGGTCTGCCCGACCCGCTCGCACGTGGAACGCGAAGCGCTCGAGATCGACGCCCATCGGGAGAACGGCGATCTTCTCGGACGGGGCGCCTAGTGCGATCACACGCTCCCGCATGAACTGGGTGCCGACCATGATCCGCGCGGCGCGATCGAAGAGGCGGGCGTAATAGCGGGGCCCGCGCTGGCGCGGAAAGACGTGCACATCGTAGCCGTGAAAGGTGGCCACCAGGGGAGCGTGGAAGGCGCCGATCTCCTGCAGCGCGGCGGCCAGGGCGCCGATCGGGCCGAAGTGGGCGTGGACGATCCCCGTTCGCCTCCCTTCCCGCTCCGCCACCAGCAGCGGGATCAGCGCCCGCAGGATCTGGCCCGAAGCCGCCGCGCGCCCGTAGCGCGCGGCATCCAGGGCGCGCAGGGTCAGCACCGGTGCGCGCCCGATGTGCCGCAGGGCGAGACCCGCGGTCTGCAGCGCGCGGCCGAAGCGATGCGAGCGGGCGGTAGGGCGGTAAAGGGTGCGCTCGCGCAGACCGAGTTCTGGCAGTGCGGCGTCCGGCGCCTGCGCGGGCCGTGATGCGGAATCAGTCCCCTGTCCGGCGGGGATCGGGCTGATCGTCGTCTGTGCGGGGCGCGGCGCCTGGGCGTGGATGCGCACGTCGTGACCGCGGGCGATGAGCCCCATGATCTGATCGACGATGAACGTCTCCGAGACGATCGGAAAGGGACCCAGGAAGAAGGTCACGCGCATGGGCGGAACGCTACACGGCGTGCTTCAGGGTCGCAAGCTCCGCCCGCCACGGCTACGGGGAACGGGCGCCACGGCTACGGGCGTCGGCCGGCACGGCCACGGGGAACGGGCGGCACCGCCG
>WJJG01000134.1 GCA_014729815.1 Candidatus Eiseniibacteriota bacterium | reverse complement strand
TCTGGAGCGAGTGGTTCCGCTTTCGCACCGCCGCGCGCGAGCCGGCACCGTTTCGGTTCGTCTACTTCGGCGACGCCCAGAACGCGATCCTCCCCTATTGGGCGCCGGTGCTCCGCGCGGCCTTCGCGCGCGCCCCGGACGTGCGCTTCCTGCTGCACGCCGGCGATCTGGTCAGCCACGCGCGCAGCGACGAGGAGTGGGGTGAGTGGTTCGACGCGGGGGGATGGCTGCACGGCATGCTCCCCAGCATTCCGGCGCTGGGCAATCACGAATACAGCCGTGACGCCGAAGAGGAGTGGACGGTGACGCCCCACTGGCGCGCCCAGTTCACCCTGCCCGAGAATGGTCCCGCCGGTCTGGAGGAGATGACCTACTACATCGATTATCAGGGAGTGCGCCTGATCGCGCTGGAATCGAATCAGCGCATCGCAGCGCAAGGCGCCTGGCTCGATCGAGTCCTCTCGGCCAATCCGCACCGCTGGTCGATCGTCACCTTCCACCACCCGATCTACTCGGGCGCCGAGGGACGGGACAATCCGGAGCTGCGCGCGAGCTGGAAGCCGATCCTCGAGGGGCACGGCGTCGACCTGGTCCTGCAGGGACACGACCATACGTATGCGCGCGGCCGCAGCGGGCAGTATCGCCGCGAGAGCGGCAAGGCGAGCGCACCGGACGGACAGGCGCGAGAGGCGATGACCGTCTACGTCGTCTCCGTCAGCGGCCCCAAGCTCTACGATCTCACCGCCGACCGCTGGATGGAGCGCGCTGGTGCGGGGATGCAGCTCTACCAGCTGATCTCGATCGGCGGGGACACGCTGCGCTACGAGGCGTACACGGCCGATGACCGACTCTACGATGCCTTCGATCTCATCAAACAGCCGGGAAGGGACGTGCGCCTGATCGATCGCGCGCCGGCCGATCGCCCCGAACGCCTCGAGCCGTGATCGTCTCGGGGTTTCGATGCCCGAGCCCGATTCGATCTGCGCCTCCGGCTTGGCGGGCGGGAGCGATCCTGCTGCGGCGGGCGCCAGCGAGGGGAGGAATCCGATGTCCGCGCCGCGTGCCTGCGCCGCTTGCGTCTTCCTACAGATTCTGCTTGCCGCGATCCTCACCGGGGGACCCCCCGCAGCGCAAGCACCGGCTCCCAGCGGCGTGCTGGATGAGCGCCCCCGCCCCGGCTACTTCCGCAGCCCCACGCTGCGCGGCGAGACGATCGTCTTCGTCGCCGAGGGGGATCTGTGGCGCGTGCCTCGGGCGGGAGGCACCGCCCATCGTCTGACGACCCATCTGGGTTGCGAGAGCCATCCGGCGATCTCTCCCGACGGCTCCACGTTGGCATTCACGGCGGCCTACGAGGGCCCGCGGGAGGTCTACACGATGCCGCTGGGGGGCGGGCTGCCCGAGCGCTGGACCTTCGAAGGCAATGCCGCGCGGGTTGTGGGCTGGACGCCGGACGGCGAGATCCTGTATGCGACCCTGGCCTACTCCACCCTGCCGAGCACGCAGCTGGCGACGATCGATCCGGCCACCGGTGCCCGGCGGCGGATCCCGCTCGCGCAGGCGGCCGAGGGCTGCCACGACGCCCAGGGCCACACGCTCTTCTTCACGCGTCTGGCCCGTCACTGGAGCGAGACGAAGCGCTACCGGGGCGGTACGGCGCAGCAGATCTGGCGCTTCGCGCCCGGGGATGCGGAGGCCCTGCCCCTGACCGGAGACTATCCGGGCACCAGTCGCGGTCCGATGTGGTGGGACGGCCGCGTCTACTTCGTCAGCGACCGCGATGGCACGCTGAACATCTGGTCGATGCGCCCCGATGGCAGCGACCTGCGCCAGCACACCGACCACGACGGCTGGGACATTCGTGGGCCCGATCTCTGCGACGGACGGATCGTCTACCAGCTCGGCGCCGACCTGCGCCTCTTCGAGATCGCCAGCGGCGCGGATCGGACCGTGCCGATCCGCCTGCCCTCCGACTTCGACCAGATGCGCGAGCGCTGGATCACCGAGCCACTCGAGCACCTCTCCGCGGCGCACCTCTCCCCCAGCGGCGATCGCCTGGTGCTGACCGCCTATGGCCAGGTCTTCGTCGCTCCGGTCGGGAAGGGACGCTTGGCTCCCCTGACCCGCCGGCAGGACGTGCGCTACCGCGCCGCGCGCTTCGCGCCCGATGGTGCGTCGGTGCTGGCCCTCTCGGACGAGAGCGGCGAGGTCGAATGGTGGCGCCTGCCCGCCGACGGCATCGGCGCCCCCAAGCAGTTGACCACCGACGGCGAGGTCCTGCGTCTCGGCGGGGTCCCCTCGCCCGACGGACGCTACATCGCGCACACCGATCATGACCAGCGACTCTGGCTCTTCGATGCCGAGACGCGCGAGTCGCGGCAGATCGACTTCGCTCCGCAGTGGGGCTTCGAGGGACCGAGCTGGTCACCCGATAGCCGCTGGCTGGCCTACGCGGTGCAAGGCTCGAACTCGATGTATCGGATCTTCGTCTACCGAGTCGCCGACGGCACCCACGCGCCGGTGACATCGGGGCGCTTTTCGAGCTACGGCGCGCAGTGGAGTCCGGATGGCCGGTGGCTCTACTTCCTCTCCGACCGCACCTTCGAATCGCGGGTCCACGGACCGTGGGGGCCACGCCAGCCGGAGCCCTACTTCGACCGGCAGACCAAGATCTACTTGTTGCCCCTGCGCAAGGGACTGCGCTCGCCCTTCGACCCGCCCGACGAGCTTTCCCCGCCGGAGGCGGACGACGCCGAAGCGGACCGTGCAGCGGACCGTGCTACCACAAGCGACGGGGATGCCGGAGAAGAGCGTGCCGGCGAGGATGCTGCGCCCACCGACGAGCCGGGCGCATTCGAACCGCAGCCCGTCGCACCGCCCGAGGTGGAGATCGACCTCGAGGGCATCGCCGCGCGCCTGCGTGAAGTGCCGATCCCGGCGGGCAACTACGCCGCGCTGGCGATCAACGCGGAACGCCTCTTCTGGATCGCGCGCGACAGCTCGGCCGATGCCGAACGCCACCTCATGGCCCTGCCGATCGGGCACGAGGATCCCGAACCGCTCCGCCTCGCCGTGGAGATCCGCGGCTACGAGCTCTCGGGTGACGGCCGGAAGCTCCTGGTGCGCCGCTCGGACGACTTCTTCGTGATCGCGGCCGATGCCGGCGCGCAGGCCGACCTCTCCGCGGGCCGCGTCGACCTGTCGGACTGGCGCTTCCCAATCGATCCGCCGGCGAAGTGGCGGCAGATGTTCGTCGAATCGTGGCGCCTCGAACGCGACTACTTCTACGATCCGAACATGCACGGCCTCGACTGGCTGGCGATCCTGCACAAGTACCTGCCGCTCGTCGGACGGGTCACCACACGCGGTGAGCTCGCCGATCTGCAGGCGCAGATGGCCAGCGAGCTGAGCGCATTGCACATCGGCGTCTGGGGCGGCGACCACCGCGAGCCGGATCCGTCGGTGGCTGTCGCCTCCTTGGGAGCCCGCCTGCGGCGCGATCCCGAGGGCGGCGGATATCGCGTCGAACACGTCTACCGCTCCGATCCCGACTATCCCGCCGAACGCGCACCCCTGGCGCACCCGCGCGCGCGCGTCCGCGCGGGCGAGGTGATCGCGGCGATCAACGGAGTGCCGACCCTCCAGGCGCGCCATCCCGGAGAGCTGCTGCGAGGGCTTGCCGGGCAGGAGCTGCGTCTCGAGGTCATCGCGCCGGATGGATCGCGGCGCCATCTGATCGCCGAGGCGATCTCCTCCCACCGCGCCTACGATCTGCGCTACGACGAGTGGGAGTACACGCGGCGCCTGCGTGTCGACAGCCTCTCGGCCGGAGAGATCGGCTACGTGCATCTGCGGGATATGGAGACGCGCAACATCGCCGAGTGGCACCGCGACTTCTACCCGGTCTTCGACCGGCGCGGTCTGATCGTAGACGTGCGCCACAACGGCGGTGGCAACATCGACAGCTGGATCCTGGCGCGACTGATGCGGGCCGCCTGGATGTACTGGCAGCCACGGATCGGAGATCCGTACTGGAACATGCAGTACGCCTTTCGCGGCCACGTCTGCGTCCTGATCGACGAGTGGACGATGTCCGACGGCGAGGCCTTTGCCCAAGGGTTTCGGCGTCTGGGGCTCGGCCAGCTGATCGGCACACGCACCTGGGGCGGCGAGATCTGGTTGACGCACAGCAACCGCCTCGTCGACGGCGGTATCGTCACCGCCGCCGAATTCGGCGTCTACGGACCCGAGGGCCGCTGGCTGATCGAGGGGCACGGAGTCGAGCCGGATATCGAGGTCGACAACCTCCCGCATGCGACCTTCCGGGGGCAGGACGCCCAGCTCGATGCGGCCATCGCACACTTGCAGGCGCTCATCCGGGAGGATCCCCGGGACGTGCCGCCGCCGCCGCCCTACCCGGTCCTGGGGCCCGGTCCACCCCAGCCCGCCTCACGCTAGCCGGCATGGAGCCATCGTGCCCGAGTCCGGCGGGTTGGGGAGCCAGGATCGGACGCGAGGCTCCGGCCGGTTCCTCCCAGCGGGGGCCCTGCATCGAAGGTTGTGAGACGAAGATTGGTGAAGCCGGGGGGCCCAAGGCAGAGTCTGAGTGGACGTTGGCGCCGCACCGGCGCGGGAGCGCGACCTACCTCTCGTCTGCGGCCACAAGAGGTTCTCTCATCGAAGCATGGCAGGAGGCGCGTCACCAATCTTCGTCCCACAACCCAAGTCATTGGTCGCAGCCATGAGCTCGCCTAATCCGCGTGAGCGTTACTTCTCATGAATACGAATTCGCATTCTGAACGTACATTCAGATAGAATCCTGAGCGCTGATTCATGAGCTGAATCCTCGTTCTCGATGTCGGTCGGGCCGTGAGGCGCTTCCCGCGTCTGCTGGCGACCTCGTCTGACGACCATCGAGAGTGAAGGGCGCAGCCGCCTGGGCGCCAGGGCGCGAGCGATGCGAAGCGCGGCGCGGAGGAGGCAGGATGGTTCCCAACGCCGAGTCACCGGGCCCCAATTCACCCTCGCCCCGAAAGCAGGCGCCCGGAGAGCAAGCGACCGGCCCGCGCGCTGCGGGGCGGCCGGCTCGCCCGCTCTCGCGACGCGAGCGGGAGTACCGGCGGCACCAACACGAAGCCGAACAAGCCGCCGAGCGACTGCTGGCGGTCAAGGACTATCGCGATATCACGGTGCAGGACATCGCCACCGAGGCCGAGTTCAGCGTCGGCTATCTCTACCGACTCTTCACGAACAAGGACCAGATCTTCGCGGCGATCATCTCGCGTCGCCAGCGTGAGGGGTTCGAGTTGGTGGTCGAGATCGTCGAGTCCCGCGCCCCGGCGCGCGAGCGCTGGCATCGTCTGATCCGCGAGTTCTTCGCTTGGGCGGAGCGCCACGCCGCGTACAGCGCGGGCTCCTTCCGCAGCCTGCAGCATCTGATCCTCGGCCACCCCGAGCTGCTGCGCGCGGCGATCGCCGAGCGCGATCGAATGACCGAGGTCCTCATCTCGCTGTGCAAGGACTCGATCGAGGAGAACGTCTTGCGCGCCAGCGATCCCGAGCGCATCGCGCGCACCCTGCGTGCAATCACCACGGGATTCATCAAGGAGGAGATCCTCGATCGCCAGCTCAGCGGCAGCTCGCGGGCGCGCCTGAGCTGTGACCAGATCGCCGAGCTGGTCGAGCGCATCCTCTTTCGCACCTTTGGTCCGGAGGTCCCCGATGGAACATCGAGATGATCTGCCCCGCCGCGGCCCGCTGCTTCTCGCGCGCCTCGCCGCGGCGCTCGGCCTGATCGCACTGGCGGGC
>WJJG01000133.1 GCA_014729815.1 Candidatus Eiseniibacteriota bacterium | reverse complement strand
GCCGCGCGACGCAGATTGGCGCGTTGCACCTGGGAGCGCAGATCGAGCCAGGTGTTGGTGTATTCCTCCTCGAGGGCACGCGCGTCGAGGATGTTCTGGCGCTCGATCTCCACCTGCTCCTCGAGGAAGACCGAGTACTGCGCCTTCGCGTCGCGTTCGTTGCGGATGTCGGTCAACTCCTGCTCGGTGTCCGCCAGATTCTCCCGTGCCTCCGCGATCTCCGCAGTGTTCTGCTCGCGGGCCGCCTGCAGATCGGCGAGGGCCGCCTCCAGCTTGGCCTCGCCCTTCGTGCGGAACCAGAAGAAGCCGGTGGCCACGATCAGCACGATGGCCACGATGATGTCGATGACCGGCATCGTCAGAGAAGGATTGAAGCGTGACTTGGCCATGGCGCCTACTCCTTCTCTCTCTGCGGCGTCTCGTCACGCCGCGGGTATTCTCCCTCGCCGGTGAAGAGGGCTTCCTTACCGCGGAACTCCTTGGGATGGCGCAGGCGATAGAGCTGATCCGTGCGCAGCACGATGAGGTCATCGAGCCGCTCGATCGAGTCGGCCAGCGTCGCCTGCCAATCGTTCAACGAGTCGAGCGTCGCGGACTTGTGCTGGAAGTCGCCCGAGAGCTGATCGATCTCCGCCACGATCAGATCATGCTCATCCTGCAGCGAATCGATGCGCGCCTTCGTGCGCGGCAGTTCTTCGTCATAGATGCGCCGGATCGCAAGCAGGCTGTCGAGTAGGGCGCCGTAGAGCTTGACCTTCGGGAGGTGGACCGTATCCAGCTCGGCGCTGATGACGACGACTTCGGACTGCAGGCGACTGATCTCGGCCCGCGTGTCGTCGATCACATCCAGCGTACGCTTGCGGTCGAGGGCCTTCTGGGACTTGATCTCCTCGGTATCGGGGCGCACGTAGGTGCTATCGGCGCACATGATTCCGATGAAGGGCACCAGCAAGTACCAGAATCGCGATGCGACCTTGCGCAGGAGGCGGCCCCGCTCGCGGAACTGCTCCCCGGCGCGCATCCAGCGCCCCTCTCGCCGGATCCATTTCTCGTCGGCCATCCTCGCCCCCTGACCCGATCCCCGCCTCTGGCGGGCGCCTCAGACTCGTCGACCCAAGTCTGAGGAGATTACCGCGCGCGCGCAAGCGGCGAAAGAAGCGAAATGGGGAGATCGGCGCGCCGGCCTCCCCATCGTTCGAAGTCGAGTGGCAGGGCTACGGGGATTCGAACCCCGGTTTGATGGCTGAGAACCACCTGTCCTAACCCCTAGACGATAGCCCCGCTTCGAATCCAAGACACAGAACTGGCTGGGGAGCAGGGATTCGAACCCCGGTTCCATGATCCAGAGTCATGTGTCCTACCACTGGACGACTCCCCAGCGCAAGTTATGATTGCGGAGAAGCCTAGACGGTGGGCCCCGCCCCTTTCAACCCCTTTTTCGGCTCCCCGGCGGGACCTCTCCACCCGGCACGCGGAGGCGCCGCGCGATCGCGGCGCGGCGTCCGCGCGCGCCGATCATCGCAGCAGCAGCAGGCGGCCGCTGGCCTCCCGGCCCCGCGATTCCAGATGCAGGACGTAGAAGCCGGAGGGCAGCAGACGACCGGCTCCGTCGCGTCCGTCCCAATAGGTCGTGTGCACGCCGGCCGCGCGCGTATCGTCGACCAGCGTGCGCACCCGCCGACCCTCGACATCCACGACATGCAACCGCGTCGGCACGCGCGAACCGGTGCTCCCTGGCACACTGAAGGTGATCGAGGCTACGCGCCCCGCGGTCAGCGGATCCGGCATGACGCGCTGCAGCGCCAGGCTGCGGGCCGAGTCGATCGTCAGCGAAACCTCGACCGTGGGGCCGGGACGCTCGCCGCCGCCGAGTGCGATCGGATCGACGCGGTAGACGAAGCTGCCCGGAGCCGGAGGCCGATCGCGGAAGCTGTAGGTGTGGGTGCCGGGCTCGCTCGCGCCGGGCACCTCTCCCAGCGACTCCCAGCGCCCGATGCCGCGCGTCATGCGTAGCACGTGGAACTCGCGCAGAAGCTCTCCGGAGATCCAGCGCAGCGTCACCACGCCCTGCGGATCGATCTCCGGCTGCTGCATCGTCAACTGGATGCCCACCGGCGGATCGCTCGTGAAGCGCCCCGTGTTTCGATCGTCGCGATAGCGCATCGGCCAGGGATTGGTGCGTGCCGTGACCAGTGTGTCGAACGGGGCGTGCGGCAGATCGTAGACCGCGATATCGAGCATCTCCTCCGACTGCACGATCAGATTCTGGTAGCCGTCGATATCGACGTCCCAGGCGGCCAGCGACTGCTTGAGCAGGGACCCTCCGAAGTAGATCGGGAAGCCTCGCGGGACGGTGCCGTCGTGCTTGTAGGCGCGGATGAAGTTGTCGTTCCCCCCGAAGAGGATCTCCGGCAGGCTGTCGCTGTCGGCATTGGCGAGGATGCAGGAGCCGTAGATCGCGCCGGGCGCGCCGTCGATCTCGATCGGGAAGCCGTCGAGGGTGTCGCCGGTGGCGGCATGATAGGCCCACAGACGCTGATTGTCGTCGACCAGCGCAATCTCGACCAGCCCGTCCCCATCGATGTCGCCCATGGCCGGCTCGGGCAACAGCTCGCGCGAGCTGATGCTGTAGGACGGCTGAATCGGCTGGAACCAGATCAGGCTGCCGTCCTCACCGATGCACCAGAGTCGCGCGGGGGTGATGGCGAAGATCTCGTCGCGTCCATCCTGATCGTAATCGTAGAGCACCGGCGAGGCAGTCGTATGCTGGGCCAGGCCCAGATCCCCGAAGTTCAGGCCGCCCTCGAAGCCGGGTAGCTGGCTGCCATCCCCCTTGACGACCCAGATGCTTCCCTTCTCGGACGACGAAGTGCGCGTGGCATGCACGATCTCCATCTGTCCATCGCCATCCACGTCTCCCACCGCCGGGGGATGGTAGAGATCGGTTCCGCTGACGTTGATCAACTCACCGTCGCCGGTCATCGGCGATCCGTCGTGGTTGTAGACGTAGATCCCGGAACGGGAGGAGCGCCCGTGGCAGAGCACGACCTCGAGGAGTCCGCCATCATTGCCATCGATATCCGCCAGCACCGGAGAGAACCAGGGGTAGGGACCGGTGAGGCCCACGCGCCACTTGGCCGAACCTCCCCCGGCCGGGTAGCAGAGCAGCTCCTTGGTCTCCCAGGCTACGGCCAGCAGCTCGTTCGATCCGTCGCCGTCGATGTCCGCGCAGGCCGGCTTGCCCCAGAAGTTGCGCCCATCGTTGCAGAAGGGACCGTAGCTGCTGCCTACGTTGTCCCCGTCGGAGACCTGCGTCCCGTCGCCATGGAAGGCGTAGAGCCGCTCGCCCCCCAGAAGGACCTCACGCTTCGTGCTCCACACGCCGTCGAGCTCGCAGACCAGCGGAGAGGATTTGAGCGCCTCGCGGAAGCGATTGGGCCATCCGCCGAGCATCGGCGGCGCCGTGTAGACCGACATCGTGTCCGACGACTCACCCAGGTTGCCGGCCGCATCGATCGGCTGCACCCAGTAGTCGTACTGGGTCAGATCTCCCAGCTGGGCATCCAGCAGGTAACGATGATCCTCCAGGGGCGTTTCGGTCACCAGCTCGAATGCCCCGGTGCCGCTCAGTGCGCGGTAGACCAGGTATCCCCCGATCGCCCCATCGTTCGGGTCGATCGATTCGTCCCAGGTCAGGCTCACGGCCTCCGGCAGTCCCGTGGGGAACAGATTCCCCGGGAGCATCGGCGCGCGCAGGTCGATCGTGCGCTCGTGCAGGGTGACCGCTTCCCCACCCGTGCTGCTCTCCACCGTCAGCGTCAGACGCGCGAGCGCCTCGTTCATCGGATCCAACTCGAACGGGCCGGCCAGGACCGTGTCACCCGGGGCGATGTCGCGCAGGCCGAGCTGATCGTCTCCCACCACCTGCACCTGGGTCTGCGCCTGCAGTGTCGCCAGCAGGTCGCTGGCGCTGCCGTAGCCGTCGTTGCGCAGTCCGAGCCAGAGATGGAGATTGCCGCCTTCCAGATCCTCTCGCACGTTGGGCGAGAGGCGCAGATCGGGGCGCGTGACCTCCAGGACGAAGCTCGTCGTGAAGTCGGACTTGCCCGTCTGCATGGCCAGTTCGAACGGCACGCGGTAGAGGGTGGCGTCATCGAGGTAGATCGCCGCCGGATCGGCCGCGATCTCGAGCAGGAAGGCCTCGCTGTCGCTGCCCGAGGAATCGGCGGCCAGCTCTCCGATGGTGGCGATGCTGTCACTGATCACGGCGATGCTGGCCGGCGCCTCGTCGCCAAGCCCCAGGCGCGCCTGCACGAAGCTGGCGGTCTCCGGTCCCTGATTGCTGGCGGTCAAGACCAGCCGCACGGTCTCTCCCGCCTCGATGCGGCCGTTGCCATTGCCGGCGCTCCCGGCGCTGCCATCATCGACGATCGCGATCTGCTCGGCGACCAGAACCGCTCCGCTGGCGGCGTCGACTACCTGCCCGCTGCCGGTGAAGGGGCGCAGGTGCGCCGAGGAAACGCTGATCTGGAACGCGCCCGCGGTCCGCGGCGCGAAGGGCAGGTTCGCCAGGCCGTCGGCGCCGGTGAGCGCCACCGCGTAGACCTCTCCCTCCTTGTGCACGCAGACCCGCGCATCCTGAACCGGCGCGCCGCCGTCGCCCACCGACACGGTGATCGTGTCGGTTCCCAGGGGAAGCTCAGCCGCATAGCTGACGACCGGGGCAGCCGGGGTCTGCCACCAGACCGGCATTCCGGGCTCCCCCAACAGGATGCGTGTGAAGAGCAGGAAGCGCTGGGAACCCTCCTGGTGGATCTGCTCCCCGGTCAGGGCATTGGCCGCCATCGAGAGGAACAGACCGTCGCCCACGGTCCCGCCCGGTTCGTCGAACAGGTAGTGGTAGTAGTCGCGGGCGAAGCTGTCGGCGGTCGAAGGGAAGTCGGCGTTGGTCGCGCCGATGTAGGACACGCACCCGCCCCCATCGAGCAGCAGCATCTTCTCGGCGAGCGAGGGGTACTCGATCGCCGCCGAGCTGCAGTTGACCCCGTAGACGAGGTAGTAGTGTCCCTGGTCTCCGTTGGTGAGACGGACCAGATCGCTGACCAGGAGCCGGTCCTCATCCCGCCTGCTGCCCCCCACCGCCCAGCGATCGCGGTCGGCGTGACCCACGTGATGCACGAGGTGGTAGCCGTCGTTCAGGTAGTCGATGACCGGCTCGCGGCTGAGGAGATCGGCGGAGTGGAACGGCTCGTGGGTCGCCCAGTACTCGGGGCGCTCGAGCAGGAAGACCAGATCGTGCGGGCAGTCGGTCTCCTGGATCGCTTCTTCCACACGGAAGCAGTAGGAGGCGCCATCGGTGCGGGCACAGATGCTCTGCCCGTCTCCATCGCGGCGGCAGGGCGGATCGGTCTCGGCCGTATAGCAGGATTCGGCCGGACAGTCCGCGATGCCCCCCTGGCGGGAGAAACGGGTCCAGCCCACGTCCCACAACACCTCGCCGAGCAGCAGATCGCGATCCAGATAGCCTGTCGACGCGGGGGTCTGCACGTAGGCGAAATACTTCTCGAGCCACAGCTCGACATCCGCCGCGCTCTCGGCGCTCACCCGCCCGACATGCAGCTCGGGCAGGAAGTCGACGTCGTCGCTGGCGTAGAGCCCGGTCTCCTCCTCTGCGATCCCCATCTCCGATTCGCCGAAGATCCCGTCGCGGTCGGCATCCCAGGTGCCGCCGAGGCAGGCGAAGTAGTAGTCGCAGGCGATGTCCCGACCCCCCTCCTCCCGGTCGAGATGCCAACTGTGCGCGTAGCGCGTGGGGACCAGGCGGGGATCGGCGCCGATCAACGCCCAGCGGAGGCCCCAGTGCATGTGGGCGTCCCGCAGGAAGAGGCGCATGCGTTGCGGCAGGTCGACGCCGGTCGGATACTGCTCGTTGATCCAGTCGGTGGTCACCACCAGAGCCGGATAGCCGTGGGCCGTCTTCCAGTCGGCCAGCGTCTGCCAGGCGTCGACCATCTCCGGATCCGGCGGGCTGATAATGACGTACAGCACCGGCGAGCCCTCGACCGAGGGCGTCTCGGTGGGCGCCAATCCCTGCTCCAGAAGGAGCAGGCGTCCGCCCGGCGCCGTGCCGGGCCCGGCGCGCATCGCCCGCAGATCGGGGCGCAGGCATTCGAGCCGTCCCTGCAGAGGGGCCTCGGATTCGACCTCGATCCAGAGCCGGGCCTCGCGGATCCAGCGCAGCCGCCCGCTGGCCGGTTCGTACTGCAGCGGATGGATCTCGACGATGGCGTAGCGCGTACCGCTCGAACGTTCCGTGACAGCGATCAGGCGCGCCTCCGCGCCCGGAAAGGGAGCCGATTGGGCGTAGACCGACTCGCGCGGCGCGGACGGCGCGAGCGGAGGACCATCCAGGCTGCGCTCCCCGGCGTAGGGCGCCACGGGCCGGGGCAAGTGGAGCCATTCCTCCTCGAGCACGCTCACTCGCAGATCGGCAACCCCACTGCCCGCCGGGAGGGGGATCGCCATGCGACGGCTCGGCACGGCCGGTTCGCCCAAAGCGACCCGCGGCAGCGCATCGGGCAGGTGCAGCTCGGTCCAGACGCCGCTGGCATCCGGGGAGAGGACCAGGCCACGAAACGTAAGGGCGCGCGAGACCACGGTCGGAGCATCGTCCGCCGCGGCAACGCTCGCCACGAGACCGAGAATCGCCAGGAGGGCGATCGGGGTCCAAACCCGGGAACGCGAGGTCGGGCTCATAGGGGAATCTCCTTTGCTGGCCCATAGATCCCTAGTCCTGGAACCGCCGGGGTGCGAACGCTGCGTCCGATCGCCCCTGCGCCTGGGGATGGCGCGTCGGCAGCCAGGCATCCGGCACCGCGGGATGCTATCAGAGGATTTCGCAACGTGTCAACGCCACCGCCC
Organism: Candidatus Eiseniibacteriota bacterium; assembly: GCA_014729815.1. Classification (GTDB taxonomy): domain Bacteria; phylum Eisenbacteria; class RBG-16-71-46; order CAIMUX01; family WJJG01; genus WJJG01. Next base: position 4,985 of record WJJG01000133.1, on the reverse strand, counting down.
TCGGATCGGGATGATCCGGATTCGGATCCCCGCTCCAGGCGCGGGTTTCCCAGACCCCACCCCGCTCTTTTTTTGCCCTGGTGCGGCTTTTTCTCTTGCCACGATTTCGGCCTCCGGTATTCTGCGCCCGTGCAATCAGCCCCAAAGCTCGAGGGTTCTCGAAGTGAAGGAGGGGAGCCGCCATGACCAAGACCGAACTGGTGAACCAGCTGGCCAAGCAGACCAAGCTGGAGAAGAAGCAGGCCAAGTTGTTTCTGGAGACACTCACGGGCCTGGTCCACAAGGAGATCAAGAAGGGCAAGGAAGTCCCGCTGACCGGGCTCGGCAAGTTCCGGGTCTCGCGTCGGAAGGCTCGCATGGGTCGCAATCCGCAGACCGGCGAGCCGATCAAGATCCCGGCCAAGAAGGTCGTCCGCTTCAGTGTTGCCAAGCCGCTCAAGGACCTGATCGCGCCGGGCGGCAAGAAGAAGACCACCCGTAGGAAGAAGCGCTAGTCGCCGATTCACGAGCGACCACCTCATCGGCTTTGGGCTGTATAGGGAAGGCGGCGGCACCGCTCTGCGATGCGCCGCCTTCTCGCGTTGTCTACTCCCCCAAGTGAAGATAACGGTCCTCGGGCAACGGGACGGTCTCCAGGGCGCCCGTGGCCAGCGCCCGCTGCATCTTCCGGTAGTAGGGCAACGGCACCGAGAACTTGAACTCCTCCCCGCACTCGGGACAGGTGGCGGTGAAAATGTGGCCCCAATGACGGCAGTCGATGCGCTGCAGCACGACCTCCGGATCGGTGCGGGTCATGTCCATCGCCTCGATGCAGGCCTCGGTCGAATCCTCGCGAATGCCGGTCATCTGATTCGTATAGTCGACCCCCCGGTGACCGCAGTGGGCGCAGACGATCCGTGACGCCATCCAGTCCTCCTGGGAGAGGCGGCAGAAGTAGTTCTGCGCCGGATCACTGTGCACCTGGGCGTAGACCTGACTGAGGTCCCAGACGTGCCGCAGGAAGCCGTCCTTGACTCCCGGAAGGGCCAGCTCGGGTACGCTCAGTATCGTATCGGCCTGCATCCCATAGAGACGCGCCATGTTGAGCAGGTGGAAGCCCAGCAGACGACCCGGGGGAAGCTCCATGCGCACCAGCGCGATCTCGAGCGCCTCGCGCCCGCGATCGAGGATCTCCTCGGGGTGGGCCTCCACATACTGGCCCAGCAGATCGTGGAGTCGCGTGGCCAGCGTATCGGCGATCCCGTCCGTGATCAGGATCGCCTCGGCGCTGCCCAGACGGTAGCGCTCGGCGATCGTGGAATCGAACTCCGCGACCCAGTGCAGCAATCCGCGCACCTCTGCGTAGAGCGGATCCCGCTCCAGTGGCCCCGCCGAAACGCGGTCGACGACACCGTCGATCGCCAGGGTCGCATGATCGACCAGATCCTGACCCTGGTGCAGCTGGTCCCCCGGATCGATCGCCTGGATCGTGCCCGCCACCAGGATCATCGCCAGCAGCGCCATCCCGGCGCCCTGGGCGATGCGGCGCACGCCGCGCCGTTCGCTTCGACTGCCCACGTCGCTCCCCTCCTGCGCTGACCCCGGGCGCGCGCCGTGCGATCGTCTCTACGATTCGATGACGACCACCGCCGCGGCGTGCTCCCGGGTGTGAGTCAGACTAACGTGCGTGCGCCGTCCCCCGAGCGCTTCCATCCGCGCTCGGGCGGCGCCGTTGAGACGCAATTCCGGTGCCCCAGAGGGTAGGTTGAGAACCTCTGCGCGTCCCCAACTAACCCCCGCCGCCCATCCAGTTCCCAAGGCCTTGAACGCCGCCTCCTTGGCCGCCAGGCGGGCGGCCACGAAGAGGGCGGGCGGGCCGTGCAACGCGGCCCGTTCGCGTGCGGTCAGCACGCGCGACAGCAGACGCTCGCCGAAGCGCTCGAGCATCCGAGCCACGCGTGCCTGACGCACCAGATCGATGCCGATGCCGACAATCATGGCGGAGAGCGTAGCATGCCGCTCCGGCGCCCGCCAGTCCGCCGCCCCTCGACACGCCTCCCGCACCCTGCAGGCTTGACTTCCCCCAGCCTACACACGACCATCCCCAGACGATTCATCGCCCCGCGTACCTGGCAAGGAGTTCCGAAGATGCCGGTCTCATCCCCGCCGCGCACACGCATCGCCCCCTCTCCGACCGGGGACCCGCATGTCGGCACGGCCTACACCGCCCTCTTCAACTACGCCTTCGCGAAGGGGCGGGGCGGTCAGTTCGTTTTGCGCATCGAGGACACCGACCAGGCCCGCTCGCACCCGCGGTCGGAGGCGGCCATTCTCGATGCCCTGCGCTGGATCGGCCTGCACTGGGACGAAGGCCCCGATGTCGGGGGGCCCCACGGACCCTACCGGCAGAGTGAGCGCCGGACGATCTACCGCAAGCATGTCGACCGTCTCCTGGCCGAGGGGCATGCCTACCGCTGCTTCTGCACGCGCCAGCGTCTGGCCGCGATGCGCGCCGCCCAGGGTGCCGACACCGCCTACGATCGGCGCTGTCGCAGCCTTCCGGCGCAGGAGGCGCAGCGGCGCGCGGCGGCGGGAGAGACCCATGTGGTGCGCATGAAGGTTCCCTTGGAGGGCGAATGTGTCTTCCAGGATCTCCTGCGCGGGGAGATTCGCAAGGATTGGAGCTCGGTCGACGATCAGATCATCCTCAAGTCGGACGGCTTCCCGACCTACCATCTGGCGGTCGTCGTAGACGATCACTTGATGGGCATCACGCACGTGATCCGCGGCGAGGAGTGGATCAATTCGGTCCCCAAACACGTCCAGCTCTACCACGATTTCGACTGGGAGCTACCGGTCTTCTGCCACCAGCCGCTGCTGCGCAACAACGACGCCAGCAAGAGCAAGCTCTCGAAGCGCAAGAATCCGACCTCGCTGAGCTACTATCGCCGGGCCGGCTTCCTGCCCGAAGCCCTGCGCAACTACCTCGGTCTGATGGGCTGGCTGATGCCGGATGGGGAGGAGAAGTTCACTCTCGAGCAGATGTGCCGCCATCTGCAGCTCGAGAAGATCTCCCTCGGTGGCCCGGTCTTCGACGTCGCCAAACTGCGCTGGCTCAACGGCCGCTATATCCGCGAGGATCTCGACCCCGGCGAGCTCCTCGCTCGTCTCGAGTCGTGGGGCCTGAGCCGCGAGCGTTTCGAGCGCATCCTTCCGCTCGTCCAACCGCGCTTGGAGACGCTCGGCGACTGGGGCTACTTGACGGCGGCCTTCTTCGCGGACGAGGTCCCGCTCGATCCCGAACAGATCCGCATCAAGGGCTTGGCGCCCGAAGAGCGGTTGCCGATCCTGCAGCTCCTGCTCTGGCGGCTCGAACGGGAGCGCGAATTCACCGCCGCGCGTCTCGAGACCCTCTTCCGCGAATTCGCCGAGCGGATGGATCTGAAGCTGCGGCAGGCCACCCAACCGCTCTTTCCGATCCTCAGCGGTCGCACCGCCTGGACGCCCCTCTTCCACTCGATGGAGATCCTGGGGCCCGACCTGGTGCGCATGCGCCTGCGGCGTGCCATCGAAGCCCTGGGCGGACTCTCGGCCAAGCGGCGCAAGCAGCTCGAGCGTCGCTACGTGGAGCTCTTCGAGACCGCCCAGGAGGCCTGAAAGCCGGTCGCGGTCCGGCGCGAAGTGCTTCGAGAGAGGAGCCGACCATGAACGAAGATGCCGCCCTCGACTTCATCCGCGAGATCGTCGAGCGCGACCGCCGCAGCGGCAAGCATGGCGGGCGCGTGCACACGCGCTTCCCGCCCGAGCCCAACGGCTACCTGCACATCGGTCACGCCAAGGCAATCTGCCTCGATTTCGGGGTGGCCGAGGAGTACGGGGGCCTCTGCAACCTGCGCTTCGACGACACCAATCCCGAGGGGGAAAGCGAGCACTACGCCGCAGCCATTCAGCGCGACGTCCGCTGGCTGGGCTTCGACTGGGGCGACCGGCTCTACTACGCCTCGGACTACTACGAGAAGCTCTACGCGTACGCCGAGCAGCTCACCCGGGAGGGCCAGGCCTACGTCTGCGACCTGACCGAGGAGGAGATCCGGCGCACGCGCGGGACGGTGACCACTCCCGGAACGCCCAGTCCGTACCGCGATCGGCCGTCCGAGGAGAATCTCGATCTGCTCCGCCGGATGCGGGCCGGCGAGTTCCGAGACGGCGCGCGCGTGCTGCGCGCCAAGATCGACATGGCTCACCCCAACATGAAGATGCGCGATCCCCTGATCTACCGGATCCGTCACATCTCCCACTATCGCACGGGGGACGCCTGGTGCATCTACCCGATGTACGACTTCACTCACTGCCTCTCCGACTCGATCGAGGGCATCACCCATTCACTCTGTACCCTGGAGTTCGAGAACAACCGTGAGCTGTACGACTGGTTCCTGGACGCGCTGCGGGTCGATTGCCATCCCCAGCAGATCGAGTTCGCGCGTCTCAATCTGAGCCACACGGTCCTCAGCAAGCGGCGCCTCATCGAGCTCGTCGACGGGGGGCACGTGGACGGCTGGGACGATCCCCGCCTCCCGACCCTCTCGGGGCTGCGGCGGCGCGGCTACACCCCGGAAGCGATCCGCGACTTCCTCGATCGCATCGGCATCTCGAAGCGCGACGGCGTGGTCGACGCCTCGCTGCTCGACTACTGCCTGCGCGAGCACCTCAACCGCACCTCACCGCGCGCCTTCGCCGTGCTGCGTCCGCTCAAGGTGATCATCGAGAACTACCCGCACGACCAGGTGGAGGAGCTCGACTGCATCAACAACCCCGAGGATCCCGCCGCGGGCACCCGCCGCGTGCCCTTCTCGCGCGAACTCTACATCGAGCGGGAGGACTTCCGCGAAGACCCGCCCAAGAAGTTCTTCCGCCTGGCCCCCGGGCGGGAAGTGCGCTTGCGCTACGCCTACTTCCTCAAGTGCGAGGAATGCGTCAAGGATCCGCAGACCGGGGAGGTGGTCGAG
>WJJG01000132.1 GCA_014729815.1 Candidatus Eiseniibacteriota bacterium | reverse complement strand
TGCGCTCGAGCGCAAGACCGATGGCGCGGTCGAGGCGCAGGGTGCGCTCCCGATCGGGGGGCAGCTCCGCGCTCGCCGGCGTCTGCTGCTGCGCCGCGGCCGCCGGCGGTTCTGCGAGCGCCAGGACCGGGAGGATCAGAAGCAGCGCGACGCCCACCGCAGTCCAGAGGCGCGCGCGGCCGGGGAGAGGAGCGTTCGCCGCTCGGAGAGGGAGGCGAGCGTCCACGGGTCGAGCATCGGCATAGCGGGAGCGAGCGAATCCGCGGCGCACCCCGCGCGGCCTACTGCCCGGATGCTTCGTCGCCGGGTTTCCCATGGGAGACTCCTTCAAATCGCTCGAAGTAATCCGGCTCCGATCGAAAGAGATCCACCAGCCTGCGGCAGATCTCCAGTTCGACCTGCATGTGCTTCATGCCGCCGAGTGACATGAGCAGGACGTGGGGGTGGCCGGGTTGCGACTTGCGCATCTTGCGCTGGTGGCTCTTCATCTCCGTGACGACCTCACGCAGGCGCGCGACGCGCCGCTCGAGCTGCGAGAGGATCTCGCCAACCGGCAGGCCGTCGGCGAAGGCCAGGCCGAGATAGAAGAGGCGATCCTCTGCGCCGACCTGCGAGAGCGCGTGGCGCAGGTGATCGGCGAGCCGTTCGCGCCCGGCGGGGGTGATGTGGTAGACGTTGCGCTCCGGCGCTTGCCCCTCGCGCTCCCGCGTCACCGAGGCCGCGCCCTGGCGCGCCAGTCGCCGCAAGGCGCTGTAGATCGAGGAGGTCGGGAGGTTGGCCCACTCCTCGAGGCCCATGTGCTCGATCGCCTGCCTGAGGGCGTAACCGTGCATCGGGTGGCGATTGACCAGCCCGAGGGCGGCGAGCTCGTTCTTGGGGGGCGGCGCGGCCGCTGCCCTCCTCTGCTTCGGATCCACCATGGCCAGCCCTCCGATATTCCAGCTCGCACTAATATACTCTGTACTATTCCGGGTTGCAACAAAAGAACCGGGTGCAGATGCACGGCGGGATGCGAAGCGATCGCTGCAGTCTCCAGATTTCGGTATCTATCGACTTTGCAATGTATTGCGCGCCTGGGACGCCAGCGCGGCCAGGCTGGGGGCCGCCTTCCAGGCGCGCAGGACGCCGCGCAGCAGATCCAGCGCGGGGCGGATATGCTCGGCGAAGCCCGCTCGGCCCTCCCGGACTCCCAGCTTGGCGAAGGCGCCGAGGGCCTGCATCAGGCGGTTGGCGGCATTGGCCAGGAAGATGCGCTGCCACTCGGCAGCGGACCCCCCGGAGCCGGGCACGCCGGGAACACCCGCCTCCGCGGCGCGGCGCAGATAGCGCTCGATCAGCCGCTCCCGCACCTGCTGGCCGAGGCGCGCATAGGGATCGAAGAGCAAGGCGGCCAGGTCGTACTCGGGCGGCCCGAGCCGCGCGCCCTGGAAGTCGATCACCGCCACCCGATCACCCAGCAGCATCAAGTTGCGCGACTGGTAGTCGCGGTGCATGAAGACCAGCCCCTCCGACCGGTGGGCAGCCCGATCATCCGCCAGCCGCAGGGCCGCCGCGGCCAGCCGGCCACACTCCGCGTCGATCGCCTGCCGGTCCGGCGTGATCCCACACACTCCCTCGACTAGCTCTCGCAGGAAGTAGCCGGCCTCCTGCTCCAGGATGAAGTCGGCCGTGTAGGGGGGATTCGAGGTCGTCTCGGGACGGAAGTCGGGACTGCCGGGCATCTGCATCTGCACCAGGTAGTCGATGGCCTGCATGTAGTAGGGCTCGGCCTCGGGGGGCATCGACTCGGCCTCGGGGGGCACCGACTTGGCCTGGGCAGGCATCGTCTCGGCCGCGCCGCGGAGGTCCGCCAGGCGCCGGTCCCCGAGATCCTCGAGCAGCAGCAGTCCGTGCGCGAGGTCGGCGGCGTAGAAGGCCGGGACGCGCACCTTGCGGTGGTGCAGATAGTCGCGCACCGCCAGGAAGGCCTCGTTCTCGTCGGGACGCGGGCGGTCGGGCGGGAGCGGGTTCTCGATGGCCACCGCGCGCGTGCCGGCAAGCGTCGCGCGATGGAAGCGGCGGCGCGATCCATCGCCCGCCAGCAAGCGGATCGTGAGCGCCGCGCCGCTCTCGGCGGATTCGCGCCGGACACCTTCCGCGCCCGGACCGGCCCGTCCGATCAGAAGCGCCATCGCGCGGCGGACGAACCGCTCGAGCGGCGGCCCGGCCGCATCCTCCTCTCCCGATGGTCCTTCGGTCTCCGACAGCTCTTCGATCTCGCGCGTGCCTCGCGTGGTGATCAGGCGCGCGCGCTGGCGGCCGGACAGCTCGACGCCCGGTCCGACGATGCAGACCTCCAGATGCGCGCCGGGCGCCACCGCCGCACCGGCCAGAACCACGCTGCGGGGACATCGCGCCCCCTCACCAATCACTGCTTCGGGATCGATCCAACCGTCGCGAACGAATCGGTTGCCGAGGAGTCGCTCGTGCGCGAGCAGGTAGTCGGCCGGCGTGCCGACATCGAGGAAGCCGGCCTCGCGGCGAACGCCGGCTTCGGGGACGCCTCCGGTGGGGTGCGTCTCGGACCCTGCGTCGGTGTCGGTGAACGCGCCCAACGACCCCTGGGGGATGAGCTCTGTGTATGTGTGGATGATGTCGTGAAAGCGTCCGCGCGGCAGGGCTGCCACGACGGCTTGGGAGAGCAGGTGGCATCCGGTGAACGTCCAACCGTCGGGATGTCGTTCGCCACGCAGGATCTCGCGCACGCGACCCCCCGCAGCCAGCACGCTCGCCCACCGTGTTGCGCGCACCAGGATCATCGTCGCATCGACCCGCGCGCGCCGATGGAAGGCGAGCGCCGCATCGAGGGGCACGTCGTAGAGCGCGTCGCAGTTGACGATGGCGATCGGATCGGACCGCAGATGCTCGGCGGCGTGAGCGATCGCGCCGCCGGTGCCGAGGATCTGGGGTTCGTACGAGAAGCGGATGCGATCGGCACAGGCGTGGGCATCCAGATAGTCGCGCACCTGCTCGGCCAGATGATGGGCGTTGACCACAACGCGACCGATCCTGACCGGCTCGAGGTCCGCAGCGCGTCCCGCTGCGGGCGTGTCGAGGGACGGCGTGGGGGGGGCCGTCTGCGCCGCGCCGCCGGCCGCGGGCCCGTTGGCGGCGGGCCCGTCGGCGTGCGAATCGAAACCGGTGCAGGCCGAACCGAGGAAGCCGCGCAGGTGCCGCTCGATCAGCGGCACGCCGGCGACGGGCAGCAGCGCCTTGGGGATCTGTTGGGTCAACGGACGCAGGCGCGTCCCGAAGCCGGCCGCCAAGAGGAGAAGGTCCAGCTCCATCAACGCTCTCCCCATCCCAGGGGGCCGTAGAGCAGCGCCGGGGCGACCCGCTCGAGATAACGGCCGATCTCGGAGGACCAGCGCGCGGCGATCTCCCACGGATCCGCATCGCCCTCGATCGCGCGGCGAACGGTATCGGTCCCGAAGATCAGGTCGATCGGCAATCGTTCGCGCTCGTACTCATAGGGCGGCCGGCGCCAGGCGAAGCGCTCGGGATGCGCTCGCCGCACGGCCGCCAGCAGGCCCGCGGCGGACACAACGGGACGGAACGCCGCCCGATCGATCACGTGGAGCTGGAAGCCGCGCACCAGCTCGCCGGCGAACTTCTGGAAGGTCGGCTCGAAGGCCACCTCGCGTAGCAAG
>WJJG01000131.1 GCA_014729815.1 Candidatus Eiseniibacteriota bacterium | reverse complement strand
GCTTCCGCCACCTCAACGGCGTGCCGAGCGACCCGGTGGGGGATGGACTGAGCTTCGATCTGGGCGGCGGCTCGGGCTCGAACTCGCAGGACTATCCGAGCTGGATCAGCGAGAACGCCGGATCGGTTCCGATCCTCAACTACGATCCCGAGATGGCCGGCGCGGTGCGCTACGAGGGCGACTATCGCATGGTCTACCTGGCCTTCGGGCTCGAGGCGATAGGCGAGCAGGCCGATCGCGCATTGCTGATCTCCCGCGTGCTCGAGTATCTGGCCGGCGAGTGGCCCGATATCGAGCAGCCCACGGTCAGCGTGCTGGCGCCCCAGGCCGGCGACCGCTGGTGGCCGGGGAGTGAGGTCACGATCGCCTGGGAGGCGAGCGACAATCAGGGCGTCACCGGCATCGACATCCTGCTCTCGCGCGATGGCGGCGCGACCTTCCCCGAGGTCCTGGCCACGGATCTGCCCAACGACGGCAGTTTCGAGTGGATCGTCGAAGGCGATGCGTCTGAGACGTGCATGATCGAGATCATCGCCCGCGATGGCGCGGGGCTGGTGCAGCACGATTACAGCGAGCTCTTCGAGATTCTGGATGAGACCGCAGGCGTCGATGGCGACGGGGACGATCTGGAGGCGCGCACGCTGCGCTGGGGTCTGGCCGTTCAGCCCAATCCGCTGCTGCGCGACGCTTGGCTGCAGCTCGGCGTACCAACCGCCGGCCAGGCGTCGGTGACGATCCATGATGTCACCGGACGCACCGTGCGCGTGCTGCACCGCGGGCCGGTGGCGGCCGGGGTGCACACCTACGCGTGGCAGGGCGACGATGACGGCGGCCGCACGGTGCCCGGCGGGGTCTACTTCGCGCGGGTGCTGAGCGCAGGTCGGGAGGTGCTGACGGAGCGGGTGTTGGTGGTGCGGTAGATCGCGCCGCGACATCGCCACCCGGATCTCGGCGGCGGGCGGAGGAGGCAGTTCGGTAGCATCCTTCGTCCGCCGCTTCGGGTTCGCATCTTGGTCGCGCGACCGCCTCCTCTGGCGCTTGTGCCCTTTCCGCCCCAAACCTGCTATCCTCTTGGTCGTCGGCTGCAGTTCGCCAGTTCTATTGGTGCACGTGAGGAGGGCGGCCATGCGATACGTAGCTGTCTGCGCACTTCTCCTGCTGGTCCCTACGGCGACCGCCACTACATACTTGGTGTGCCCGGATGGTACGGGCGACTTTTCGCGCATCCAGGAGGCGATCGATGCCGCCGCCGATGGCGATTCGATCGAGCTTTGCTGCGACGTCGTCTTCTGCGGCTACGGCAATCGGGATCTCAACTTCCATGGCAAGATCCTCACCCTGCGGTCGGTCTGCGATGACCCCGAACGCTGCGCGATCGATGCCGAAGGGAGCTGGAGCCAGTTCCGGCGCGTCTTCGGCTTCTTCAATGCCGAGACGGCCGACGCGCAGATCTCGGGCATCACCCTCCAGGGCGGGGTCCATAGCCAGGGGGGCGGCGTCTACTGCTCCTTCTCGTCGCCGACCTTCGTCAACTGCGTCTTCACCGGCAACGAGATCGCAGCGGTGGGCGGCCGGGGTGCGGCGGTCTTCTGCCGGACTTGTTCCCCGAGCTTCATCGACTGCCGCTTCGAGCAGAACGCCTGCACGTGGAGCTGGTGTGAGGGCGGCGCGGTGGCTTGCTACGAATCGGCCCCGGCCTTCGCGAACTGCAGCTTCCTGCAAAATGATGCCGACGCGAGCGGAAGCGCAGGCGCGGTGTACTGCGAAGAGGGCTCCGATGCGGTCTTCGAAGACTGTCTCTTCCGCGCCAATAGCGCGGGCATCTCCTCGGGCGCCGTTGGCTGCCACAGCGACAGCCGGGCGAGTTTCGAGGATTGTCTTTTCCGGGAGAACACAGCCGGCGTCGGGGGCGCCGTCTTCCTGGACGAATCGGACGCGACGATGACCGGTTGCACGATTATCCATAATCGGGCCGACCTTGCCGGTGGAATTGCAGTCGAGTACTGCGCGCCCACGATCCGCGGCTGTATGATCTCACACAACATCGGGGACATGTTCGGCGGTGGGATCTACTGCGCCTCCGCGACGCCGATCTTGGAAAACACAATCATCTCCTTCAGTCTGGAAGGCGAGTCGGTCTACCTGCAGGGGACGGGAGTGCCGACGCTGACCTGCTGCGACTTCTACGGTAACCAGGGGGGCGACTGGCGCTGGCCGCTGATCAACCAGCTCGAGACCAACGGCAACATCTGTCTCGATCCCTGCTACTGCGATGCCGCGCTCGACGACTTCCGCCTCTGGAACTACTCGCCGTGCAATCAGGAGGGGTGCGGGCTGATCGGCGCCCACCCGGTGGGCTGCTGGGCCCCGCAAGGGGTGGAGGAGGATGTCGCCGGCCGCGAAGAGGACGGAGGCGGGACACGTGGCGCGGACGAGCGGCATGCTCTGCGACTGGTGTCGGCGCGGGTCGTGCCGAATCCGGTGGTGTTCCGCGGGCCCGGCGCTTCCGCAGGAGCGGTGCGGATCGAATTCGAGCTGGCCTGGGGAGCGGCGGAGATTCGAGAGCCCGCGGGTGGGGCCTTGGTCGCCGCAGCCGGAGCTGTGCGCGGAACTGCCGGTGGGACTGCGCGGGCTGCTGGGGGCAAGGCTGCGGGCAAGGCTGCGGGCCGGTCTGCGCGTGAAGCTGCAAGGGCCCCGACCGGTGCCATGCCGATCGTAGTGGCGATTCATGATCTCACCGGTCGCATCGTGCGTACCCTGCACCACGGTCCGATGTCCGCAGGCGTGCACACCTGCGCTTGGCGGGGCACCGACGCCGGCGCCCGCGCTGTGCCCGGCGGGGTCTATTTCGCGCGGGTGCTCAGCTACGGGCGGGAGGTGCTGCGGGCCAGGGTGCTGGTGGTGCGGTAAGCGGCAACCCGCGACAGCTGGGCGCGTCGGATGCGAGGTGGCTGCAACCGCTTCCAAGCTGGCCCGCGCGTAGTGATCGAGCGTCGTCGATGGGATCGACGGCCAGACTGATAACCCCTCTATCCCCCTGGATAGCAATTAATTGCCGCGCCACCCCCCCCTGAGCTCCTTGGGCGCGCGTTGCCATCGACTTTCCCCGCCGCGACGGATCGGACCGCAGCGCCGTCCAGGAATCCCAACATCCTTGCCGCCTTTGCTAGAGTATCCATTATGGTCGCTCCCACGCGGGGACGACAGACCATGATGCGCGCAGGACAGCCCTCATCTTCGGGTATGGATGATGGATGACATCTTTGCTCTGGATCGCGAGTACCAGATCCTGACCGACTATCTGCGCCGGTGTCGTTTTGCACCGGCGCAGGCGGTGGCCACGGCGCAGTTCATCCTGCGGATTCCCCGGGATCTCATCGGTCGGGAGTTCTACCTCGGCGAACTGAGCTCCACCCTGATTGCCTCCGCCAGTGCGTCGGCCGAACATCTGGCCGACCCCGGGCTACGTCGCATGGTGCGTGACACGGGCCTCTTGTTGCGCGAGACGGGCATCGTCAGCGACGCGGCCAGCCCAGAACTCGAGCAGGCGATCACGCGATTCGGCAGCGACGCGCACGCCTCCCCGCCGCCCAAGTTGCTGCAGGATGACCAAACGACGGGCTTCCTGCTCCCGGTAGTGCATGAGCTGCCACCCTTCTCGGCAGAAGAGAGCTGGGGACGGTTCATCGGCGTCATCTTGCCCCTCACGATCGAGCCGCTTCCGGCGCGCCCCGGGGTGCGTGCCGATAGTTGGATGCATCATGGCGGACCGTTGCGCAGCTCCGATCTCACGCGCTTGGAAGACGTGAGCGCGACCGCCCACGCCGCGGCCCTACGTAGTGCACGCGAGCACCTCCCACAGGGCGAACGGCATCCGAACCACCGGCCGACGACGGAGCAAGACGATCCGGGCGACGGCGGCGTGCGGTTCCGCATCGCTCACCCAGACCCCGAGCTGGCGATCGCCGGACAGTCGGCGGGCTTGGGACTCGCGGTAGCATTCGCCGGGGCCCTGCTGGGCAGGCCGCGAGGGGGCGCTGCGCTG
>WJJG01000130.1 GCA_014729815.1 Candidatus Eiseniibacteriota bacterium | reverse complement strand
CGCCCAGGCCGCAGAGGGCGGCCAGCAGCTCGGCCCGCCCCACGATCCCGGTGACCGCTTCGGTGTGCAGCGGATGGACGGCGAAGAGCAGGGCGATCGGCAGTGCCCACCCCTGCCGGGTGAAGAGGCGCCGCAGGACGGCATAGGCCAGGAGAGACGTGGCGGCGTGCAGCAGCACGTTCAGCAGGTGGAAGGGGACGGGTGCCGTGCCGGTCCACCCGCGCTGGAGGCGATAGGTCAGGGAGGTCAGGGGACGATAGAGGCCGGCATCGTGCGGCTCGGGCCAGTAGGGGCGCACCAGCGGCGTCCACCAGGGCGCCGCCGGAGATGCGGTCGGGTTCTCGATGACGATGGCCGCATCGTCGTAGGCGAAGCCGGTGCGCAGCGCGTTTCCGTAGGGCAGGAGGGCGGCGAGGAACAGCAGCACCAGCGGCAGCAGAACGGACGCGCAGCGATCCACGGCTCAGTCCTCCCGCCGTGAGGCGTCCGGCGCGGACGCCCCCTCTTCGAGCTGGATCCGCGGCAGCTGGCTGGGAGGCATCCAGCGCGCCGGCGGCAAGCGCAGGAGCAGGCGCTCCCCCGCGATCCAGTCCTGTCGATAGAAGCGCGCTACCGGTTGCGGCTCGAGACCGGCAAGCCGATAGACCAGCAGGTTGGTCGGGTAGCGCAGATCCATCGCGCGCACGCGTCCGGTGCGCCGCGCTTCGGGAGCCTCGGGGGCGCCCGTCTCCAGCGTGGCCAGGATCCAGACCATCCCCCCGGGAGGCAGATGGGCCTCGATCCAGTCGCGCTTGCGGCGCGCCTCCTCGAGGTAGTCGGCCAGCGAGTCGACCGGCAAGGGGATCGCCGCGGCGGGATTCTCTCCCGCGCTCGCCGGGAACCAGGTCGGGGTGTGCGCTGCGCCGAAGCGCCGCAGATGATACTCGATCGAGGGCGCGGTGAGGCGGCCGTGTACGATCACGTCGCCTTCGCGCAGCGGCGTTTCGGCCAGGAAGCGTGCGATCTGCCGATCGCTGCCCTTCTCCGGCAGGGCGCTGCCGTGCAGCTCCCAGCCGTAGCTGGGCGCCAGGCTGAAAAGGGTGATCAGGCCCCAGCCGAGCAGCGCGGCCGCCGCGAAGAGACGCGGCAGGCGCGCGAGGCCCACTCCGATGAGCAGGGCGAACGGGAGGAAGGCCAGCCCATCGGTGCGTCCCAGGATGTAGGCCGGCGTCCAGACCGCGGAGAGGAGCGCCAGAGCGATCAAAGGCAGCAGCAGCAACGCGCCCAGGTAGCGCAGGGGCAGCTCCACGGGCCTCGCGCGCCGCGCGCCGGCGCGGACGGCCGCCAGCAGGCAGATCAGCGCCGCGAGGGCCGAGAGCGCCCGCCAGAGGAGCGATGCGTCGAGCCGGGGGAAGGCGACTTGCAGCGCCGCGCCCGGCGCCACGCCGGGCACGAAGAGACCCAGGGAATGGAGCGGCGCGATCCCCAGCGGATGCGAGCGCCAGAAGGGCGCGATCCACTGGTTCCCGCTGGCATGCGTTTCGAGCTGGCCCCAGCCGACGGCGAGCCACCAGAGGAGCGCCGGCAGCAGGGCCAATGCGTGCCACCCCAGCCAGCGCAGCAGCGCCGGCGCTCGGCGCAGGAGCAGCAGGCCGCCGGCCGCGCTGGCGGCGATCAGCAGCAGTCCGAGGTTGTGGGTGAATCCCAACAGCGCGCCCCCCAGCACCACGCGCGGCCCCCCGCGGCGACCCCGGAGCAGGTCGGCGCCGCCGAAGATCAGCGGCAGAGCGAAGAGCATCAGGAGGCTGTACTCCCGCGCCTGCCGCGCGTAGAAGATGGCCAGCGGCGCGAGGGCCAGAACGGCGGCGGCGTGGAGCAGTCCGGCGCTGCGCCGTTGCCGCGCCTGCGCCAGCAGATAGAGGATCGCGGCGATCCCCGCGAGGGCGGGGACCAGTCGCACGACGAACTCGCTGTCGCCGAGCAGCAGAACGGCGGCCCGGACGAGGAGGTAGAAGAGCGGGACGGCGTCGTCGTGGCGCGCCAGATCTCCGATGAGCTCGGGGATCGGCTTGGCGGCGGTCAGAGCGGTGTAGCCTTCATCGCACCAGAGGCCCTCGTGCCCGAGGGAGAGCAGTCGCAGGAGCGCGCCGGCGAGCAGGATCGCGGCGGCGTAGCACCAGGCGCCGGGAGTGATCCTCTGATCAGCGGCTGCCTGCATCCGTCTCCTTTCGCGCCACGGCCAGCAGAGAGAGTCCAAAGGGGAGGCGCAGCGGATCGAACCACTCCTCGATCCGCAGCACGGCGCCCAGCAGCGTGTTGATCCCCGCCGGCAGCGGGCGCAGATCGGATGCGGGGGCCGCGCCCGCCACGCGCCCGCGCCGCCAGAGACGCAGCAGCGCGAGCGGCGGGAAGAGCAGCCAGTTCCAGTAGCGCACGCGCACCGGCGTCAGACCGGCACGCTCCAGCTTGGCCCGCAGCTCGGCGCACTGATAGCGGCGCGCGGTGTGGATGGCACGATCGTGCGCCGAGTAGAGCCAGGCGAAGGCCGGCACGTTGAGCACCAGATATCCACCCCCCCGCAGGCAGCGCGCCATCTCGCGCAGGGCGGCCACATCATCCGGCACGTCGCGGTGGTAGATCACGTCCGCCGACACGACCAGGTCGGCGCAGGCGTCGGCGAAGGGCAGCTCCGCGACGCTGGCTCGCGCCAGATGCGGGAGCGTTCGCCGGCGAGCGAAGGCCAGCGCCGTGGCGCTCAGATCGCAGCCGACCGCCGTCCAGGCGGAGGGGAGGGACGCCAGCAGCATTCCGCTGCCGCATCCGGCGTCGAGGCACAGGCGCGGCAGGGGCGTGTCGTCCGACGTGCCCATCGTGGTCAGCGCGCTCTGCGCCGGCCCGTCCTCGACCTCGGCGATTCGACCGAGGGCGCGGCGGATGCGGCGGCGCAGCGAGCGATACCACCAGTGGCCCTCTTCGAGGGCGAACATCGTGGCGTATTCGCGGGGTTCCATGGCGCTCCGGCGCCCTCGTCAGGAGCGCGTGACCAGGTAGACGCCGAGGACGATCAGACCCACACCGACCCAACGGATCAGCGAGATCGGCTCGCGCAGGAAGACTGCGGAGAAGATCAGCACGAGGATGTAGCCCATCGCCAGCAGCGGATAGGCCCAGCTCAGATCAACCCGCGAGAGGGCCGCCAACCAGAAGGTCGCCCCGATCAGGATCGAACCGAAGCCGGCGTAGAGCTGCCAGGTTTGCAGCATGCGCGGCAGCACCGTGCCCAGGGTGGCGATCGCGATCACGCCGACGCGATTCATGCCGTCCTTGAGCAGCAGCTCGCCGGCGACCGAGAAGCAGACGGCGGTGGCGACCAGCAGAAAGGGGCCCGTCATCCTCTCTCTCCCTCCCGCGCGGCCGCCAGTGCGGCGGCCACGCGCTGCAGCGCATTCTCCCCGAGAGCCGGGGAGAACGGAAGCGATAAGGTCTCCGCGCACCAGGCCTCGGCCTCCGGGAACGCGCCCGCGGGATACCCCAGATCCCGATAGGCTTGCTGGCGATGCACCGGAATCGGGTAGTGGATCTGCGTGGCGATGCCCGCCGCGGCAAGCGCTTCACGCAGGTGCGCGCGATGGGCGCTGCGCACGGTGAAGAGATGGTAGACGTGCTCCCCGGGCGGGGCGGGCGCCGGCAGGCGCAGCGGCAGCGGCTCGAGCAGCCGGCGGTACGTCCCGGCCAGTTCCCGGCGCCGCTGGTTCCAGCGCTCCAGGTGCGGCAGCTTGGTCGCCAGGATGGCCGCCTGGATCTCGTCGAGGCGGCTGTTCACGCCGACGCTGGCGTGCACGTAGCGATCGCGTTGGCCGTAGTTGCGCATCTCGCGCAGCCGGGCGGCATCCTCGGCGCTCGCGGTCCAGATCGCCCCCCCGTCTCCGTAAGCGCCGAGGTTCTTGCTCGGATAGAAGCTGAAGCAGCCGAATTCGCCCCAGGTGCCCGCCGCGCGACCGCTGCGGCGCGCACCGTGCGCCTGCGCGGCATCCTCGATGATCGCCAGACGGTGCCGGCGAGCCACCTCGCCGATGGCCTCCATCTCGGCCAACCGCCCGTAGAGGTGCACCGGGACGATCGCACGGCAGTCGGGCGCTACCGCCGCGTCGATCGCCGCCGGGTCGATCAGGGCCGTATCCGGCGACACGTCGACGAAGCGCGGGCGCGCCCCCAGGGCCGTGATCGCACTGACGGTGGGCACGGCGGTATTCGGCACGGTGAGAACGCCATCGCCGGCGCCGACGCCGGCCGCCGCGAGCGCCAACTGCAGCGCATCGGTGCCGGAGGCGACGCCCACGACGTAGCCGCCGCCCAGCCAGGCGGCGAACGCCTTCTCGAACGCCTCGAGCTCGGGCCCTAGCACGAACCAGCCGGAGCGCAGCACGCGCGAGACCGCGCCGGCGATCTCGGCGGACAGCGCGGCGTCGTGGGCGCGCAGATCGAAAACCGGCAGATGCGGCGGACGGGCGCTCTCGGTGTCCGGACGCTGGGGCGCGCTCACGCTGTCACCCTCCTCTGCGGGGACCTCCGCGGGCCTCCGGCGGATGCCGGGGGCTAGAGGTAGTGATCGGCATGCCGGCGGTAGTAGTCGATGGTCTTCTCCAGGGCATCGGCTACCGGGACCCGCGGCTCCCAGCCGGTGGCCGCATGGAACTTCTCGAAGGAGCAGTAGCAGCTGCCGATGTCGATGCGCTTGCGGTCTTCGGGGAAGGGCACCACCTCGACGCGGCCCCGCCCGCCGATGCGCAGCATCGTCTCGGCGATCTGACGCAGACTGAGCACCTCGCGCGAGCCGAGGTTGTAGGCCTCCCCGATGGCAGACGCCTGCGCGCCCGCGATCAGGAAGGCGCGCACCACATCGTCGACGAAGTTCAGATCGCGCAGCTGCGAGCCATCGCCGAACAGCTTCAGCGGCTGGCCTTCGAGCGCGCGCCGGATGAAGACCGCCAGGAACCCCTGGCGCGCATGACGGATCAGTTGACGCGGGCCGAAGGTGTTGGTCAGGCGCAGGCTCGTGGTGCGCAGGCCGTGGATGCGATGATAGAGCAGATGATAGGTCTCAGCGGCCATCTTGTTGATGCCGTTGATGTCGGTCGGCACGAGCGGGTGCGCCTCGTCCACCGGGAGATAGCGCGGACGGCCGTACTGCTGGCGCGTGCCGGCATACACGATGCGCGCCGCCGGATTCTCCCGGCGGCAAACCTCGAGCAGGGAGAGATGACTGTCGCAATTGATGGCCAGGTCGTCGAGCGGGCGGGTCATGCTGTCGATGTGCGAGATCTGTCCGGCCAGGTTGAAGATGTAGTCCTGCCCCCGGACCCGCGAGGCCAGCGCGTCGCTCGCACGCAGGTCGAGCTCGTGGAAGTCGACCTGCTCGCGCACCGGGGCCAGGTTGAACCGGTTTCCGCCCAGATCGGGCAGGAGCGCATCGACGACGGTGACGCGGGCGCCGCTCTCCACCAGGGCGATGGCCAGATTGCTGCCGATGAATCCGGCGCCGCCGGTCACCAGGCAGCGTGCCTCGCGATAGCGGTCGTCGCGAGGGGGCGTCATGGCCGGCTCCAATCGCGGTGGCGCGCGTCGCGCAGGGGCGTCATGGGCTGCTCCTAGGTCTGGTTGCGTCCCCGGTCAGGCGGCGGACCGATCGGCTCGCGGCGCACGAAGAGACGCCACCAGAGCGCCCGCATGCGCCAGAGCACGCGGAAGACACGGCGGAAGTTGAAGAACTGCGAGCGTCCGTGCATGCGGTGGAAGTGATGTACGGGGACCTCGGCGATGCGCGCGCCAGCCATGGTCAGCTTGGCCATCAGCTCGACGCAGATCAGCCCGGAGTCCTCGGTCAGGGCGATGCGCTCGAGCATCGTGCGCCGGATCAGGCGGAAGTCGCAGTCGACATCGCGAATCGGCAGGCGGAAGAGCCGCCGCACCACATGGTGGTAGGTGCGGCCGACGATCGCCCGGTACCAGGGATCGCTGCGCCGGATCTTGTAGCCGTTGACCAGGTCGCACCCGGGGCGCCGCTCCCAGAGCAGCCGCAGCTCGCGAACGTCGTACTGCGCATCGCCGTCGGTGTAGAAGACCCACTGCTTGCGCGCTTCGCCGAAGCCGCTGCGCAGCGCGCCGCCATACCCCCGGTTGACCGGATGGGTCACGTAGCGGAATCGGGGATAGGCCTCGCGCAGCGTCTCGAGGATCTCCTCGAGATGGTCCGGACTGGCGTCGTTGACCACCACGACCTCGTAGTCGTCGGTGAGCTCCGCCGCCACGCGCAGGGAGAGGAGCACCATGCTGGCGATCGTTCCCCAGTCGTTGTACGCGGGGAAGAAGATGCTCAGGGATTCCCTGTGACCCGACTCCGGCATACGCCTCCAGGCGCCGGCTGCCGTGCAACCGGCGCCGTCCCCGCCGCGCGGCTGGGGGGACTTCCCCCGGCGACCGCACGAGCCGCGCGGAAGTAAGAGCAGAACGCTATGCGGACGATCGGCGAGTGTCAATCCTCCGCGCGCCCCGAGCGCGCGGAACCACCGGCGCGCGACAGGGTCCCATGCAGGCAGGGAGGGGCGGGACCGGGCCGCTGGTGGCAGAAACGGCTCTTGATACCCCTCGATCAGTTGGTAGGATATCCGCTTCGGATCGGGTGATTTGCATGGCTACCACCAAGGAGAGATCGATGTCACGCATCTGTGCGGTCCTCGTGTCGGCCCTGCTGTTGCTGACGGCTTGCGGTTCCGAGCCCGACGCGCCGCCGGTGGTGGCGGTGGTGGGAGACCAGGAGATCACGCTCGCGGAGCTGCAGCGCGCGTTCGACGACGTGACGGACGCCGGTGAGCAGTACGGCCGCGACAGCCTTTCAGCGCGCCGCTTCCTCAAGGACTACATCGACAAGACCCTGCTCGAGCAGCTGGCGGCCGACTCGATTCCCTGGCTGCCGATCTTCGCGCACCGCGTCGACAGCTACATCGAGACGCAGATGGTGCAGCAGCTGCGCGCCGATACCTATGGGAAGGCGACCGACATCTCCGAGGACGATCTGCGCGAGGTCTACGAGAAGGCCAAGACCCGCTATCACTACCGCATGATTCCCTTCCCGAGCCAGGCGGAGGCCCAGCGCACCTTGCACGTGATTCGAGAAGGCGCCCACTTTCCGAAGGTGGCCGAACGGGTGACCGGGCGCCCCGACGGCGGCGACATGGGCTGGCAGACGAGTCTCGAAGCGCCCGAATCGATCATCCACGCGCTGGCGTCCCTCGAGCCCGGGGACGTGGCCGGTCCGATCGAGTATGGGCCCGCCTACTACCTGCTGCAGCTGATCGATGCGGAGCCCAATCCGGATCGGCCGCCGTTCGAGGAGGTGCGCGACGGCTTGCGCCTCGCTCTGATCCAGGAGCGCGGAGGG
>WJJG01000129.1 GCA_014729815.1 Candidatus Eiseniibacteriota bacterium | reverse complement strand
GTACCCGATGGCGCTGCGGTAACCGTCGGCGCAGTGGCACCCGGAAGCGCGGCCGGGGCCGGCGGCCCGTGGGCGCCCGCGCTGGTGAAGAGTGCACAGCCGAGGAGCAGGATCAGGGTCCAGTCGATGCGATGCATGGTGACGACCTCCCGTTGCGTGCCCCCTCTAGGGGCTCTGGCAGCCGCAGGCCGGGGCTGCAACAGATGCGCGGCCGACCGCTCGCCCGGGGCGACTATTCCGGCCAGCCGTCCAGCTCTCTCTCGATCACGCGGTCGAGCAGTTCGCGGATGGCGAGCGCGTAGTCTCCCGGCTCCGGGGCCTGCTTGTTGAACAGCACGGCGAAGTTGATGCCGTCTCCGCGCTGGCGGGCCAGTGCGCTGGTGCCCGGGAATCCTCCCGTGTGACTCAACGACCAGCGTCCCGAATCATCCCCCCGGCGCGGCAGACCGATGCGCGAGCCGATCACATAGTAGGACTCGAGGAACTTCAGCACGGCCCGCGGCGAAGCGACCAGCCGCCCGCTCGAGACGTGTTCCTCGAGGCACCATCCGCCGTAGGCGCAGGGAACCCGTGTGTCCGGAACGAAGACGCTCGCGCACCGCCCGCGGCTCTCGTACCAGGGCTCCCGCGGCAACCGGTCGCCGGGGCGCGTGTGACCCGGCGCGATCTCCGACTGCGCGATATCGGCCGGCCGCAGCACCGCCGACCAGAGGTAGTCCATGTAGTCGCGTCCGGTGACCTCCTCGATGATCAAACCCAGGAAGAGGAAGCCCTCGTTCGAGTAGACCTGCCGCTCGCCCGGGGCGTGCTGCAGCGGCCGGCCAAGGATCCAGCGCGCGATCTCGGCGCGCTGCGGCGGAGCGGAGATCCCCATCGCCTCGGCGATTTTCAGCTCGCGGAAAGTCAGATCGCCGACGACGTCGGCATCCCACCCGGCGGTGTGCTCGAGCAGGTGGCGCAAGGTGATCTCGGCGTAGCGTGGATCGCCCAGCGCCGGGAACGGATCGATCTGCAGCAGTCCGCCCCCTTCCTGCCCCAGATCGAAGACGCGATCTTCGAGCGACATGCGCCGCGCCGAGACCAGGCGGCGGATGGCGGCCGCGGTGAATGGCTTGGTGACACTGGCGATGCGCATCATCGCCGTCGGCTCGAGCGGCTCGCTGCGCTGCGCATCGCTCCAGCCGTAGGAGCGCTGCAGGACGACCTCGCCGTCCTTCATCACGCCCAGGAGGCCCGCGCCGATCTCGTTGGCCTCCATGTAGGCCAGCATGGCCCAATCGAAGGCGCGCAACTCGGCAACCGGCTCGCCGCCGACGGGCAGGCGCGGGGGCTCCGAGGGGGGCGTGATCTCGAGCGGTACGTAGGCGCGCACCGCGTCCTCGTTCAAGTAGGGGCCCTCGTGGAGCTCCTCCCAGTCGGCGAGCACCAGATAGGCGACCGCGTTGCGGTGCTCCGACATGCTGAAGTCGCCGATCTGTTGTCCGGACGGGATATGGCCCAACTCGGGGTCGAAGACCTCGGCCAGATACTCCTCGGCCATGTGCACCACGCGGTGATCGCGCAGGCCGCAGAGACGGAAGCAAAGGGCGATCTCGGCGATGATGTCCGGCTTCGACCAGCTCAGGATCTCCAGGATGTAACGATCGAAGTAGTCCAGGATCCAGGCGTGCTTCTCGGCCGAGATCGTGCGCTGATAGTAGTGCGAGTCGCCGATGATGAAGTGCGTCAGACCGTAGAGCTTGTTCTGGTAGTCGGCGGCAACGAGGTCGTCGTCGTCCTCGCCCATGAAGACTTCCTGATAGGCGCGTGTGTACGGCTCCTCGAGATCGAGCACGTCGATCCGCTTGAGCCAGAAGACGAGATTGGACGTCTGCGCGGCGTAGGTGCGGATCACTTCGGCATCCAGCAGGAAGCGCTCGAAGTCGACGGTTCGCAGATGCGCCCGGGCGGCCTCGTAGAGATCGCGGTAGTACCCTTCGTGCAGGCCGAACTCACGGAGCTTGTAGGCGATGTAGAGCACGCGGCGGTGGTAGAGCATCTCCTTGCGCGAGGCGAACATCTTCTTGCGCGCGCGCAGCACCGGGCTGACTTCACGCTTGCGGGCATGCGCGATGCGGCTCTCCTGTTCGAGATAGCCGTCGACGTGCAGGCTGTCGAGCTTCTCCTCCAGATCCGGGATCCAGCGCGCGATGTCCAGCGTGACCGCCTCGAGATTCGGCGTCTCCCCGGTGGCGCGAAAGATGCGCACGGCGAAGTGCGCCTGCGCGTTGCGATCCAGCTCCGAGAAGCGGGTCTCGTAGGTCTGGCGGATGACCTGGGCGAGCTGCCCCGCGCTGGCGCCGTCGTAGGGGGCCAGGCGGGTGACCGACTCTTCGTTCCCGCAGCTCACCAGGACCAGGAAGAGCGCCGCGATCGAGAGCAGCAGCACCAGGATCGGCCGGAAGGTCATGGCAACTCTCCGGAGAAGCGGAAGCCCAGCCAGGTGCGCACCCGCTCGTAGCTGAAGTCCTCGTTGCGGTCGTCGTGCCAGATGGCCGAGGCGCCGAAGAGCAGATCGAGCGGGCGGCTGAGGTCGTAGCACAACTCCGCGTCGCTGAAGTGGGTTGCCTCGGAGCGCAGAGGCCGCTCCGGATTGCGATAGATGTGCGCGCGAGGATAGTCGCGGGTGCGCCACCAGTAGTCGAGCTCGATCGTCAGTCGCTCCGCGAGAGGCCCCTCGATCCCCGGGCCCATACGCCATTCGTCGTAGTCGTAGTAGCCGGCCTGCAGATCGTCGCGCATGCGGTAGTGCCCGCCCACGGAGAACTCCCAGTCTCCGAACAGATCGAGATCCAGATCGGCCCCGATCTCCTGATAGCGGTAGCGGCGATCGATCTCGGGCAGGTAGTTCCCCTCTGCATCGAGGGCCGGGTAGTCGCGATACGCTCGCCCGGTCGTCCGGTAGTCCAGACGCAGCCGACCCCAGGGCGCATCGCGCGCGACTTCGAAGCGCCCGCTCAGCTCGTCGCGATCGAGCGACGCGACCCCGTCGATCCCGTCGTAGTCCTCGTCGTAGTCGCGGCGGGCAAAGCCGGTCTCGAGCTCGAACTCCAGCCCGAGGGGCGTCTCGTAGTCCAGCTCGATCTCCACCTCCGACGTCGCGCTGTTGAACCGATCGCGCAGCGAGACATCCTGATCGCCGACGTCGACCGTGTACTCCTCCCCAGCGATGCGCGAGACGTAGACGCGCCGGTGCTTGCGCCAGTCGCCGTCGACGTAGAGGCGCAGCCGTCCCGCGTCCCCGTCGAAGAGCTCGCGGCGCCACTTCGCGCGCAGGCGGAAGGTGGCGCGATTGGCGTCGCGATCGGTGTCGGCGTACTGCGACCCGTCGAGGTAGGCGTAGAGGCGCAGGCGCTGCACCCCGTTGCGATGCAGGTCGTGCTCGAGGTCGAGCGCGAAGGGCAGGAAGGCGGCGTCTCCCGCCCCGTGGTTCTGGCGGTAGGTGTTGCTGTCATAGCCGAGCGCCGTCTCGGCCTCGAACTCGGTGCGGGAGAGCCAACGGTTGCGGGCCTCGGCGCCACCGGCCCAAGCGGTCAGCAGGAGCGCCAGCAGCAGCGCGGCCGCGCCGCGTCGCCCGGTCTTCCGGGGGCGCGTCTGCGAGATCCTGCGAAGCCGTCTAGGACGCATCGCCCGCCTCTCCCTGCGGCGTGGCCGCGACCACACACTCGAGCAGCGGCCGCAGTCCGTGCCGGTTGGCGTTCTGGATCTCCAGCCCCGGGCGCACGTTGGCCTCCAGGACGACCGGATCGCCGTCGGCCGTGATGGCGACGTCGATGCCCAGGTAGCGCAGCGGGAACGCCCGCGCCGCCGCGCGCGCGAGCTCGATGACGCGTGGCCAGGCCGCGATCGGCAGGTCGCCGAGCGGCTGATCGGTCTCGGGATGACGCGTCACCGGCCGGTGCCGCCACGTGGCGCTGGTCGTGCGTCCCTTCTCGAGGTCGATGCCCAGTCCCACCGCGCCCAGGTGCAGATTCGCCTTGCCGGCCGACTGGCGGGTCGGCAGGCGCACCATGCCCATCACCGGCTCGCCATCGAGCGTGATGATGCGAATATCCGGCAGGCCCAGCAGGGGTAGATCGCCCAGCATCGGACCCGCGAAGATGCGCTCTTCGATCAGCGCTCGATCGGAGACACGATTGGCGTAGTCGCCGAAGAGGATATCGCCGAGCCGCTTGCGGATGTCCCGCTCGCTCCACGGTTCGCCCGAGGATCCCCGCCAGCCCTGCGCCATGCGAGGACCGAGGACCGCGATGCCGCCTCCCGCGCGTCCGCGCGAGGGCTTGATCACGAAATGATCGAGATGCCCGATCAGCCTGCGAATCCGCGAGACGGCCCGCATGCTGTCGATGACCGCGAAGGTGCGGGCAATCGGGAGTTTCGCGGCGGCCAGCCGCTCCTTGCCCAGGATCTTGTCGTCGGCCAGCCTGCGATGGCGCCGCGGATTGAGCAGGTCGATCAGATCGCGATTGCGGCGGTTCATCCCCAGGATTCCGCGGGCCCCGCCGCCCGCACATGCGCGCACCAGACTGCTAAGCATGGCCTACCGCCCGTTCGGCCTCGATCAACTGCCGGAAGCGCAGGTACTCGGAGAGCCGCATCCCGGTCCAGCATCCCACGAGGATGTTGAAGAAGATCAGCACCAGGAAGATCTCGGGGAAGGTGAGGACGAACTTCTGCAGCGCGTAGTTGCTCATCAGAAGATAGCAGACCGCGATCGCGGCCACGGTCATCCCGGTGACCTTGAGGACCTCGATCGGCCCCTCTTCGTCGATGACCCGGGAGAACTGCTCGGTGGCGATCGTCAGCACGACCACCGGCAGGTAGGTCACGTGGGCCAGATTCAGATTCCCCGAAAGGGCGCCCAAGGCGGCAAGGCCCAGGATCGCCAGCACCGTGGAGGTGAGCGCCGCGGCCAAGCGCGGGAAATGCAGGAGCCGCAGCGACTCGGTCATCAGGCGGAAGAGGAAGACCGCGCCGATGACGAAGAGCAGGCCGGTGATGGCCCAGATCAGGCCGGCGCGCATGGCGGCCACCGCGATCAGCATCGGCAGGAAGAAGCCGAAGGTGCGCAGGCCGAAGATGTTGCGCAGAAAGACGGTCAGAAAGGCTCCGACCGGGAGCATGAGCACGATCACCAGGATGTTGACCGACACCCCGGACTCCTCGAGGGCCCCCCACACGCCCAGCCAGCTCGACGCCGACTTGCCGGATCCCTCGATCAGCCGTCCGCGAACCGCGAAAGAGCGCTCCACTTCGAAACGCGTGCGCATCTTGGCTCTGGGATGGCTCTCGACCAGCGCGCGATCGCCGCGACAGAAGGGCACCAGCCGCCCCTCGGTGCGCGCGAAGAGGCCCTCGCTGGGGCAGAACGGCACCCAGGAGGCGGCCAGCCGCACCTCGGCCCAGGTCGTGGCATCGAGGCCGCGTCCGGGATCGAGCACCAGGCCCTGCACCAGGCGCGTCGGGAGGCCCCGCTCACGCGCCAGGGCGGCAAAGAGGCGGCTCTTGCCGCGGGGCGTTCCGGACTGCCCGCGCAGCGTGCTCAGCGCATCCTCCGGCGGGGGTTGTTTGCCCCGCGCGGGCTCGGGAAGCTCGGCGCAGTAGGAGTAGAGGCGCCGCAACGCGACGGCGGTAGATGCGTTGCGTGGGGCGAGTCTCTGCGCCAGCGCAGCGATGCGCGGATCGCCGACCTGGATCGTCTCGGTCGCCTGCAGGAAGGGCAGGGTCGTGTCGGCCGGGGGGCCGGGGACCCGGAAGTCCGGGTCGATCTCGTAGGTCACCGCGCTGGGGATCACCGTGAACGAGGTCTCGACCTTCACGCGCCCTTCGGTCTCGCCCCACCACTCGAGCCGCCGATTTCCGCCCTGATAGATCTCGGCGGAGCTGGTCAGATCGGTATCGGTCCAGCGGGCGCCCAGGGAGAGATGGCCCTCGTTCTGCGGCAGATAGGCACGCACGCGCAGCGTGTCCGAACGCGTCTCGAAGAAGAGGCCCATATGGACCCGGTAGGACGGATTGGGGGCCATGCGCTCGACCTCGTAGGCCGCATCGGACGCGCGATAGACGCCGAGCGCCAGGGGAAATGCGACGAGCAGGAGAGCCACGAGGAGCTTGCCGACCGTGCCGCGCCTGGATGCCATGATGGGATTCTCCTGGATATCCTATCTGTTGCACGCATAGAGCCTTACGGCCGCCCGGCTCCCTCCGGCGGCCCCAGGGCCCGTTCCGCTGTGGGGACGAAAAACCGGCCGACAGTGAATCACGGCGGGCCGGCGGACGTCCACCTTCTGGGATGCAGACGCAGACGAGGCGCCAGAAATACGTCGGTTGTGGAACGAAGATTGGATCTGGCTGCGGCCGAAGGGCGGAGCGGGCATCGCGGAGCACCACCGAGACGGCGCGCCCCTCCCATCGCCCGCGCGGTGCGCCGGCCCCTGCGGCGCACCCGCCCGCGGGGGCTTGCCCGCGCGCCCACATCCAATCTTCGTTCCACGCCCAACGTCAGGACCCGGCGACGCGGCCGCACCGGCTGC
>WJJG01000128.1 GCA_014729815.1 Candidatus Eiseniibacteriota bacterium | reverse complement strand
GGATTCTGGGGGCTCGTGCTCTGGATTCTCGCGGTCAACGCCCTGGTGGCGGCGGCCGTGGCGGCGGCCCGATCGCCGACCTCGTCCGCCCGGCCGCTGCTCTGGCTGGGAGGGGCCGCGCTCCTGGTGGCCGGCAACTTCATCTACGGATCACAGGTCATCCGCCGGGCCGATGCGGAGCACGCGGTGGATGGAAAGCCGGAGCCCCAGCGGATCCTGGTCGCACAACCCGACATCCGGCGGGAGATCAAGTGGCGCCCCGAGAAGAAGGCGGAGGTCGTCGCGTGCGTGTTGGAACATGCCCGCGCCGCGGCGGCAGCCGGAGAGCGCGCGGGCGGATTCGACCTCTTCGTCTGGCCGGAGACCGTCTTGCCGACGCGGCTGCTTTCCGATCCCCCCGTGGTCACACGGGTGGAGAGTTGGGTGGAGCGCGAAGACGTGCCCCTGCTGCTTGGCACGCAGGAGGGATATTGGGGACGCTGGGCGGGGGAGCGCACCTGGATCGCTCACAACTCGGCGCTGGTAATCTATCCCGACGGGCGGCGCTCGAAGATCTATCGCAAGATGCGGCTGGTGCCCTTCAGCGAGCGGTTTCCGCTACAGAAGCTGGTACCGGGGCTGGGCGCGATCGACTTCGGTCAGTCCAACTTCTTCCCGGGCGACTCGCTGCGGGTCTGGCAGCTGGAGCTCGGCGCGGACAGCGTGGCGGCCGGCTGCCTGATCTGCTTCGAGTCGGCGTTCCCGGAGATGGCGCGCGGCTTCGTTCAGCGCGGAGCGCGACTGCTCTTCAACATCACCAACGATTTCTGGTTCGAGCGCACTGCCGGACCGGTGCAACACGCAGAGATGGTCATCCACCGGGCGGTCGAGAACCGGGTGCCGATCGTCCGCTGCGCCAACACCGGGATCAGCTTCGTCGTCGATCCGTGGGGGCGCGTCTCCCACGAGACGGGGCTCTTCACGCAGGCCGCCTTTGTGGCCTCCGTCCATCCACAGGCCGGCTCGCTGGCCGCGCGCCTCGGCGATCGGATCCTCTGGCCGGTCGTTCTGCCGCTGGCCGCGGCCCTGGTCCGCGGTGGGCTGCGCAGGCGGAGGCGCCGATGAACGTTCCCGCTCCCATCCCGCCGATGCCTGGTGAGCCGGCGCCGTTGCATTTCCAGGTGCGACTGCGAGCGGGGCGCCAGCGCTCCGTGCACCTACACCACCCCTGGATCTACTCCGGAGCGGTCGCCGAGATCGAGGGCCATCCGGAGGCCCGCGCGGGCGATCTGGGTCGCATCGTCTCGGCCACGGGCGAGGTGCTGGGCATCGCCATGGTGCACCCCGAAGCTACCCTGGTGGCGCGGATGCTCGTCTGGGGGGAACAGCCGATCGGCGCCGAATGGGTGCGCGCGCGCGTGGCCGATGCGGCAGCCTGGCGCGCGGGTCTGGTCGAGGCGGGGTGGGAGGCCTGTCGCCTGATCAATGCCGAAGGGGATGGGCTGCCGGGTCTCATCGTGGATCGCTACGGCGATTGGCTCGTGGTGCAGTGCCTCACGCGGGGCATGGTCCACCTGCAGCCCTGGTGGCTCCCGGCGCTGCTGGAGGCCTTCCAGCCACGGGGCCTGCTCGAGCGACCCCCGCGCGGTCCGCGCGAGGCCGGACTCGAACGCCAGACCGCTGCGCTATGGGGAGCGTTGCCGCCGGCGACGCTCCTGGTCGGCGAGGCGCAGCGGCGCTACCTCGTCGACCTGCTGCGCGGCCAGAAGACCGGGTTCTATCTCGACCAGCGCGAAAACCGCTCGCGCGTCGGGGAGCTCGCGCGCGGGCGCCGCGTGCTCGACGCCTATGCTTATACCGGCGGCTTCGCCGTCGCCGCCGGCGTCGGGGGAGCGCGCGAGGTCGTGGCGATCGAGAGCTCTCCGGTGGCGGCCGCCGGCATTCGCGAGCACTGGACCGCCAACCACCTCCCGGCCGAGCGGCTGGAGGTCGTGCGGGGGAGCGTACCGCGCGTGCTGCGGAGCGATGACCGGTCGTATGATCTCATCGTGCTCGATCCGCCACCCTTTTCGAGGCGGCGCGGTCATCGCGAGCACGCCGCCCGCGCGTACAAGGATGTCAACCTCTGGGCGCTCCGCCGCCTGCGCCGCGGTGGCCTGTTGGTCACCTTCTCCTGCTCCCAACAGGTGGGCGGCGCGCTGTTCCAGAAGATCGTCTTCGCGGCGGCGTCGGATGCCGGCCTGCGCCTGCAGTGGGTGGCTCGCCTCGGCGCGGCGCGTGATCATCCGGTGCACCTCGATCATCCACAGGGGGAGTATCTGACCGGGCTGCTCCTGCGCGCGCTGGAAGGCGGGGCGTGACGTGCGACGTTCGCCCGGCGAGCGTGCGCGTCTCGAGCCGATGCGCCATCGCGCGGACCACGGCGGCCTGCGGGAGCATCTGGCCCGCTATCGCTTCTGCGCCGAGCGCGTCCGCGGCCGCGTGCTGGATGCGGGATGCGGCAGCGGATACGGCACGCACCTTCTGGCCTCCGCGCGCGCCGCGGGGGAAGTCGTGGGTCTCGATCGCTCGGCGGATGCGGTGGCCTACGCGGCGGCGCACTACGCCGGCCCAGGCGTCCGCTTCGCACGCGCCGATCTTCTCTCGGGCGCCCTGGCCGGCTGGGGCCAGTTCAACACGATCGTCTGCCTCGAGGTGCTCGAGCACCTGCCGGCGCCCGAGCGTCTGCTGTCTGGGCTGGATGGCGCTCTGCGCCCGGGCGGGCGGTTGATCGTTTCCACCCCACTGGGCCGCGGGCGCGCGGTGGCCTCGGGCCAGCCGGACCACTGCTTCCAGTTGCGACGCGACGAGTTCGAGCGCATGCTGCATGCGCGCTTCGTCTTCCGCCTCTTCGGGCAGAAGGGCGAGACGATCGAGCGCTGGCGACCCGGGCATCGCTATTTCCTGATGCTGGCGCTCTGTCGCTCGCGATGGGAGAGGGATGGGGATGCCTGAGATGCGCAACCTGCGGTTGACCGTCGAGTACGATGGCCGCGACTTCCACGGCTGGCAGCGGCAGGCGCGCGAGCGCACCGTGCAGGGGGAGTTGGAGGCGGCGCTCTCGCGCGTGCTGCAGCAGCGGGTCACACTGTATGCCGCGGGTCGTACCGACGCCGGCGTGCATGCCCTCGGGCAGGTGGCCCACCTGCACACCGAGAATCCGCTGCCACCCGAGCGCCTGGTGGCGGGATGCAACGCGCTGACCGGAAACGACGTAGTAGTGCTGCGCGCGCGGGAGGTGGGACCCGACTTCCATGCGCGCTACGCCGCGCACGCGCGCCACTATGTCTATCTGATGCTCGACC
This sequence comes from Candidatus Eiseniibacteriota bacterium, assembly GCA_014729815.1. Classification (GTDB taxonomy): domain Bacteria; phylum Eisenbacteria; class RBG-16-71-46; order CAIMUX01; family WJJG01; genus WJJG01. The sequence continues at coordinate 18,535 of WJJG01000128.1, read as the reverse complement.
GGCCGTCCGCCCTCTGGCGCGGGCGCGCGACGCTCGCACAGGCTGGTTTGCATCTGCAACGGCTGAACGCCGCGGCCCGCTATCTGATGGGTCAGCACGAGTTCGCGGCCTTCTCCTGCCGTTCGGCGGACGAGGAGAGCACCGACTCGCACGTCTTCTACGCGCGCTGGGAGCGCTGGAGCCGAGGCGTGGCGCTACGCATCGGCGCGGTGCGCTTTCTCTACAAGATGGTGCGCTGCATCGTGGGGCGATCGCTGGAGGTCGGCGCGGGGCGAGAGGCACCGGAGCGGTTCGCCGCGCTGCTGCGCACGCCCCGGGAGCGAGGACGATCGATTGCTCCGCCGGATGGCTGCTACCTGGTGGCCGTCGACTACGATCCCCGTGAGGCGGCGCGCTGGGGGCCGGATTGCCTGCCCCCGTGGCCTGTGCTATAGTGCGCGCTTCGAGTTCCACAGGCTCGGAACCTTGCGTATCGACGCCAGTTACGGGAGTGAGAGGCACGTCATGAAGTTCTTTCTGGATACGGCTGAGCGAGATGAGATCCAGCGGATGACGGAGCTCGGTTTCGTCGACGGGGTCACCACCAATCCTTCTCTGCTCAAGAAGGCCGGCGCGCCCTACCAGCAGGTGCTGCAAGAGATCTGCGCCCTGGTCTCCGGCCCGGTCAGCGCCGAGGTGGTGGCCGAGGATCACGCCGGCATGATCGCCGAGGGGCGCGAGCTGGCCGCCATCGCCGAGAACGTCGTCATCAAGGTGCCCATGGGGAGCGAGGGCCTGCGCGCGGTGCGCGGCCTGCGCGAGCACGGCATCGACTGCAACGTCACGCTGGTCTTCAGCACAAACCAGGCGATTCTGGCGGCCAAGGCCGGCGCGCGCTTCGTCAGCCCGTTCATCGGCCGTCTGGACGACGTCGCCCAGGAGGGGATGCAGCTGATCGAGGAGATCGTACAGATCTACGAGAACTACGAGTTCGAGAGCGAACTGATCGTGGCCAGCGTGCGCCATCCGATGCATGTGGTCGATGCGGGGCTCCTGGGGGCCGACATCGTGACCATGCCGACCCGCGTGCTCGAGGCGATGTTCCAACATCCCTTGACCGACATCGGGAAGGAGAAGTTTCTCGCGGCCTGGCGGGATGTGCCCAAGGCGTAGCGCGACGGCAGACGAGCAAAGATGGATCCAAGCGTGGAGGTCGCCATGCCCTTCGACGCCTCGCGGCCGCGCTCTACGCGTCGGCGTGGGCGCGCCGGACTCCTGCTCCTGCTGGTGGGGGCTTTCCTAGGTGGCGGGTTGCTGAGCGCCTGGCTGCTCCGGCACGACGGGTCATCGGACTCCGCACCGGCGGCGCCGGCAACGCCCTCTCTGCCGCCGGCGAGCGGCACGACCGGTGTGGCTGCGCTGCTTCCCGCGCCGGCGGCGGCCGAGGGACTCCCCGGGGAGCCGGGTGCGGAACTGGTGGATTCGCGGCGCAACGCCGTTGTGGTGGCCGCCGAGCGCACCGGTCCGGCCGTGGTGTCGATCAGTGTGACCCAGATCCGCTACGTGCGCGAGTCGCCGTTCGGTCTGACTCCGTCCCCCTTCGACGACTTCTTCCGCCGCTTCTACCGCGGGCGAGTGTACGGCCAGGAGGTCTCCAGCCTGGGTTCCGGGGTGATCATCGATGCGCGCGGGATCGTCGTGACCAACGAGCATGTGCTGCGCGATGCACGGGAGATCAAGGTCACCCTGGCCGACGGCCGTACCATGGACGCCACGCTGATCGGGTCGGATCGCACCTACGACCTGGCCGTGCTGCGGATCGAGGGGCAGGATCTGCCGGTGGCGCCGGTGGGGACCTCTGCGGACCTGTTGGTGGGGGAGTGGGCGATCGCCCTGGGCAATCCGTTCGGCTTCCTGCTCAACGAGTACCAACCCACGGTGACGGTGGGGGTGATCAGTGCCATCAATCGCGACATCAAACCGGAAGGGGACAGCGACGCGATCTACAAGGAGATGATCCAGACCGATGCGGCGATCAACCCGGGCAACAGCGGGGGGCCGTTGGTCAACTCGCTGGGCGAGGTGATCGGGATCAACACCTTCATCTTCAGCACCGCCGGCGGGAATCTGGGCATGGGATTCGCGATCCCGATCGACACGGTCGTGCGCGTGGTGCGTGAGATCCTCGAGTACGGCCGCGTGCGACAGATCTGGATCGGCATTCGTGTCCAGGAGATCAGCCAGATGGTGGCCAACTACTTCGGCATCCGCGATCGCCGCGGGCTGCTCGTCTGGGGGCTGGAGGATGGCAGCCCGGCTGCCGAGGCCGGCCTGCAGGTGGGCGACATCATTCGGCAGGTCAATGGCCGTCCGGTCTCGCGGGCCAGCGAGGCGCAGCGCTTGATCTTCGGCGCCGCGATCGGCGAGGAGATCAGGCTGACCATCGAGCGCGACGAGGAGCAGTGGGACGTCTCGCTCGTCCTGGAGGAGGCGCCGGCCGACTGATGCCGCGCCGGCACCCATGCGGGGGCGGCGCGAGGGAGAGCCGAACGGGATGATCGATCGGTACACCCGACGCGAGATGGGCGCGCTTTGGACCGATGCGCATCGCTTCGCCACCTGGCTGGAGGTGGAGATCGCGGCGGTGGCCGCCATGGAGACGGTCGAGCTGGCCCCGGCGGGGACCGCCGAGCGGATTCGGGAACGGGCGCGCTTCGACGTCGCGCGCATTCTCGAGATCGAGTCGGTTGTGCACCACGACGTGATCGCCTTTCTGACCAATGTCGGCGAATCGCTGGGTGCGGAGCGGGCCTATCTGCACCGCGGCATGACCTCCTCCGATCTGCTCGATACTGCGCTGGCCTGCATCCTGCGCGGGAGCTGCGAGCGCATCGCGGCGGATCTGACGCGCGTCGGCCGCCTGCTGCGCGGTCTGACGGAACGCTACCAGCGGCTGCCGATGATGGGGCGCACGCACGGCGTGCACGCCGAACCGATTACCCTCGGTCACAAGTTCCTGGTCTGGTTCGCGGAGATGGAGCGCCATCACCAGCGCCTGGCCCGCGCCACCGCGGAGGTCGCGGTGGGCAAGTTCTCCGGCGCCGTAGGCACCTTCGCGCACCTGCCACTGGAGGTCGAGGCGCATGCCTGTCGTCTGCTGCAACTCACGCCCGCGCCGGTCTCGACGCAGATCGTGCAGCGGGACCGCCACGCCCACCTGTTGGCCGTCCTGGCGCTGATCGCGGCAACCGGAGAGAAGATCGCCACCGAGGTGCGCCATCTGCAGCGCACCGAGGTCGCTGAGCTGTTCGAGCCGTTCGGCGAGGGCCAGAAGGGCTCTTCGGCGATGCCGCACAAGCGCAATCCGATTCTGTGCGAACGCATCTCGGGCCTCGCGCGCCTGTTGCGCGGCTATCTGGCGCCTGCATACGAGAACATCGCGCTCTGGCACGAGCGGGACATCAGCCACTCCAGCGTCGAGCGCGTGATCCTGCCCGACGCCTTCATCACGCTCGACTACATCCTCCATCTGCTCGAGCAGGTACTCGAGGGGCTCGAGGTGGATGCCGAGCGCATCACAGCCAACCTGGAGTCCTCCCGAGGGCTCTTCTACTCGCAGCGCGCGCTGTTGGCGCTCACCGAGGCGCTTGGATCGCGTGAGGAGGCCTATGCGATCGTACAGGCGGCAGCCATGACGGCCTGGCGCGAACAGCGGCCGTTGCGCGACACTCTGGGTGTGGATCCGCGTGTGCGCGAGGCGCTGGATGATGCGGCGCTCGAGGAGATCTTCCAGCTCGATGCCTTCCTGGCGCGGCTGGATGCGGTTTTCGCCCGGGTGCTGGCCAGTCGTTGGGGCGCGTGATGGATGCGAGCGGGCTGGCGGGCGGGCCGCGGGAGCGCATGTCCGAGCTGCAGGAGAAGTGCGGTCTGGTGGGCGCCGTGGCCACCAGCGGATGCGATGTGGTCGAGTCGGTCTACCTCGGTCTCTACGCTCTGCAGCACCGAGGTCAAGCGGGCGCGGGAATCGTCAGCCGTAGCCGGCGCAAGACGCGGGTGCATCGCGGCATGGGCCTGGTCTCCGAAATCTTCACGCCCAAGGCCCGCGACTACCTGGCGGGCCACATGGCGATCGGTCACAACCGCTATGCCACGACCGGACGCGCCACCAAGCTGCGCAACGTCCAACCGCTGCTGGTCGACTACCAGGGGGGCAAGCTGGCGATCGCGCACAACGGCACGCTGGTCAATGCGGTGGCCCTGCGACGGGAGATGGAGTCGTTGGGGAGCATCTTCCAGACCACGACCGACAGCGAGCTGATCTTGCATCTGGCGGCGCGGTCGCGCGAGCCGACGATGGTCGGGCGCCTGACCGAGGCCCTCGGCCAGGTCGCCGGCGCGGTGACGATCCTGGCAATGGACGAGCGGACGCTGGTCGGGTATCGGGATCCGTTCGGATTCCGGCCTTTGGTCCTCGGCCGCACCGGGGAGATGATTCTGCTGGCCTCCGAGACCTGCGCCTTCGATCTCCTCGGGGCCGACTGCCTCGGGGATGTCCAGCCGGGGGAGATGGTGACAATCGAGGCGGGGCGTATCGAACGGCGCCAGATCGCTCCCCCGAAGCGTCCGCTGCGCCAGTGCATCTTCGAGCACATCTACTTCGCGCGACCCGACAGCCACGTCTTCGGGGAGTCGGTCAACCGGATCCGCCGGGAACTGGGCGCCGCCCTGGCGCGCCGGCATCCGGCCGACGCCGATCTGGTCATCGCCGTGCCGGACAGCTCGAATGCCGCCGCGTTGGGCTACTCGTTGGCGAGCGGCATTCCGTTCGAGCTGGGCCTGATCCGCAACCACTACGTCGGCCGTACATTCATCCAGGCCGGGCAGGCGCACCGGGTCAGCGCCGTGCGGCTGAAGTTCAATCCGGTGCGCGCCGTCCTCGAGGGCCAGCGGGTCGTCGTGGTCGACGACTCGATCGTGCGCGGAACGACCAGCCGCCAACTGGTGCAGCTCCTGCGCAAGGGCGGCGCGCGGGAGATCCACTTTCGCGTCGCCAGTCCGCCGATCCAGAATCCCTGCTTCTACGGCATCGACACGCCAACCTGGGAGGAACTGATCGCCGCCGGCGATGATGTCGAGGCGATTCGGGCCTATGTTGGAGCCACGACGCTCGGCTATCTGACCGAAGCCGATCTGCTGGCCAGCGTGTCGCACCCGGACGACTACTGCCTGGCCTGCTTCTCGGGCGAGTACCCGACCGAGATCCCGGCGCGACCCGATCGCGTGCCGTTCGACTCGGAGCGGTGGCGCCGGCCGAGCGCCTGCGGAGAGGAGGACGCGTGAGTGCCGCCCCCTCGCCGCCGCCGCGCCGCGCGTCGCTTCTGGTGCTTCTGCTCCTCTCCCCGATCTGGATGCCGCCGTTTCTGCTCCTGCAAGCCGTACGCCTCTGCGCGGACGGGCTGATCCAGCTCTACGAGGAGCGCACGGGTCGGGTGGCGAGCGCGGCCCTCTCGTGGCGGCTGCTGCTGGGTGTGCCCGCCCTGGTTCTCTTCCCGCTGCTCGTGGGACTGCGCGCACTGCTGGCCGTAATCCTGGGCCTCGGAAGCTCCGCGGTGCGCCTGTTGCGCCCGGGATGGCTCTGGGGACTGGGGGGTCTGCTGGTCGGCGGACTGCTCTGGGGCGCCGGCCAACGAGGCTGGATTTCCTGGCCGGACTGGATCCCGGTCTCCGCTGCATTGCTGTGCATGCTCTCGAGTCTCCTGGCCCGCCTCGGACGGGGTGGGGGCTGGGCGCTGGCGCCGCGCTTCCTGTTGGGGCTGATCGGCATGGCTACGCTGCTAGTCTGGCTGCCGGTGGCCATTGCGGTATGGATCGTGCGTTGGGTCATCTGGCGTCTGTTGGTGCCGGAGTTCGCGCGCGGGACGGGACTGCGTCCGGGTCCCTCCGATGAACGCCTGGTCACCTTTGTCGGCCTGCGCTACCTCTTCAGCCGGCGCGAGAGCGCCCTGCATTCGGCGACCAACTACTACGCCGCCGGCGGGATCGCCCTGGGCGTGTGCGCCCTGATCGTCGTGCTGGCGGTGATGAGCGGGTTCGACCGGGAGATCCGCGAGCGGATCGTGGGCACCAACGCGCATGTGATCCTGCTGCGCTACGGGTCGGAAGGGTTGGCGGCGCCCGACAGCCTGGCCGAAGCGGTTGCCGGACACGCCGAGGTGACTGCGGTCTCTCCCTTCGTATTCGGCAAGGCGATGCTCTCGGCCGGGACGAGCGCCGAGGGCGCCATGATCAAGGGGATCGACTGGGAGCGCTCGCGGGCCACGACGGCCGTGGCGCAGTACGTGCAAGGCATGACCGATCCCTCCGAGCTGGAGCGCAGCGCGGAACGTCCGCCCGGAATCGTCGTCGGCGCCCACATCGCGGCCAACCTGGGTCTCTACACCGGCGACGAGGTCGTGCTGATCAGCCCGGCCGAGACGCGTCGCACGCCGCTCGGATTCGTTCCCCGCATGCGGCGCTTTCGGCTCGCCGGCCTCTTCGAGTCGGGCATGTACGACTTCGATGCCAATATGGCCTACGTGGCGCTCGATGAGGCGCAGTCCTTCTTCGGTCTGGCAGATCGGGTCACGGGGCTGGAGGTGCGCCTGCGGGACATGAATCGCGCTCCGCAGGTCGCCCGCGCCCTGGTCGACTCGCTCGGGGGGTTCCCCTATCGGGCGAACAACTGGATCGACCTCAACGCCAACCTGTTCGCCTGGATGCGCACCGAGAAGCGCGCCATGTTCGTGATCCTAACGATGATCATCCTGGTGGCGGGCTTCAACATCGCGAGTTCGCTGGTCATGCTGGTGACCGAGAAGCGGCGCGAGATCGGGATCCTCAAGTCGATGGGCACCAGCGCCATGGGGATCCTGCGCATCTTCGTGCTCGAGGGGTGGGTCATCGCCCTGGCCGGGACGGCGCTCGGATCCCTGGTCGGACTGGGGCTGTGCGGGATTCTGGAGCGCTATCGGATCATCCGCCTCCCCGAGGACATCTATTTCATCGATACCCTCCCGGTGCGCGTGGAGGCCGGTGACGTCTGGCTGATCGTGGTCTCGGTGCTGGGGATCGCGGCGCTGGCGACTCTCTACCCGGCATGGCGGGCGGCTCGGCTCGATCCGGTCGACGCCATCCGCTCGGAGTAGGACGATGGAAGAGGCCCAAGGACAGCTGCCCGAAGAGTCCGGAAACTCGGAGCCGACCCTGGTGGTTGAAAGCCTTTGGAAGAGCTATGCTTCCGGTCCGGGGCGACTCGAAGTGTTGCGGGGCATCGACCTGCACGTGGCCCCGGGACAGGTGGTGGCGATCCTCGGCGCCTCGGGGTCGGGCAAGAGCACCCTGCTGCAACTCCTCGGCGCGCTCGACCGCCCGGATCGCGGGTCGATCCGCTACGCCGGAAGGGAGGTCTCCCGCTCGGAGGAGACCGAGCGGGCGGTGTTGCGCAATCGCTTCGTGGGCTTCATCTTCCAGTATCATCACCTGCTGGCCGAGTTCTCCGCGCTGGAGAACGTGGCCCTCCCGCGGCTGGTGGCGGGAGAGCGGCCCCGGGAGGCCTGGCAGCGGGCGCGGGCCCTGCTCGAGCTGGTCGGGCTCTCGGAGCGCAGCGCGCATCGTCCGGGTCAGCTCTCGGGGGGAGAACAACAGAGGGTGGCGCTGGCGCGGGCCCTGGTCAACGAACCCGCTCTGGTGCTTGCAGATGAGCCGACCGGCAACCTGGACCGGTCGACTGGCGAGGCGCTCTACGAGCTGCTATATTCGCTCGCCCGGCAGGGCCGGCAGAGCTGGGTCGTGGCGACGCACAACGAGTACCTCGCGCAGATGGCGGATCTCCGCTGGCAACTGGTGGACGGGATGCTCCATCGTGCGGATTCGATGGGCAAGTGACCCGGATCACCCGATCTAGGGGAGAGAGGAGAGCGAGGAAGCCGGAATGAAATGCCAGGTCTGCGGCGTGGCGGATGCGTCCGTGCACGTCAAAGAAGTTCAGAACGAACAAGTAACAGAGTTGCATCTCTGTCAGAAGTGTGCCCGCGAGAAGGGCTACCACTCCATGCTGGATCAGAGCAAACAGGCGCTGGCCAGCCAGTTCGTCTGGATGGCCGAGAACCTCTTTCCCGAGGCCGATGCGGAGATGGGACAGATCCAGTGCGCCGAGTGCGGCCTCAAGTACAGCGATCTGGTGCAGACCGGGCGCCTGGGGTGTCCGCTCTGCTACGTGCACCTCGAGCCGCAGCTCAAGCAGATCGTCCGCCGCGTCCATGGTGCGGTGCGGCACATCGGCAAGGCGCCGGGGCGCGAGGGAGAGGTCTTCGAACACCGCCGTCACATCCAGAAGCTTCACGAGGAGCTGGCGCGCGCGATCGAGCGCGAGGAATACGAGCGGGCGGCCGCGATCCGCGACGAGCTGCGGTCCCTCGATCGGCACGCGGGCGAAGAGGAGTCCGAGGAGGCATGAGCGCGCGGGCGGGCGATGAGGCGGCCAGTCGCCGCCACAAGGAGACCGAGATGAAGCTGCCGGTGGCTGAGATGCTCCAGGCGAGCGGCAAGTGGTTCGCCCAGGAGGGGCCGCTGGGGGATGCGATTCTCAGCACGCGCGTCCGTCTGGCGCGCAATCTGAGCGGCCATCGCTTTCCGACGCGCGCCCTGCCCGAGGAACAGGAGCGCCTGCTCACCCGCGCCGAGCAGCAGCTGCTGCCGCGCATCGAGGAGTTCTCCGGTGCGAGACTGCATCGCGTCGATGGGCTTTCGCTGCTCGAACGTCATCTCCTGCTCGAGCGCCACCTGATCAGCCACGACCTGATCGGCGAGGGGAGCGGGCGCGCGGTGCTCTTCGCGCCCGACGAAGCCATCAGCGTGATGGTCAATGAAGAGGATCATTTCCGGCTGCAGGCGCTGCGGGCGGGCTTTCAGCTCGATGCCTGCCACGCCGCCGCCAGTCACGTCGACGACCAGCTCGAGTCGTACGTCGAATATGCCTTCAGCGACAATTTCGGCTACCTGACCGCCTGTCCGACCAACGTCGGCACCGCCATGCGCGCCTCGGTGCTCGTGCACCTGCCGGGACTGGTGCTCACCAAGCGTGTCAAGAAGGTCATCAGTGGCATCAGCCAGGTCGGCTTCACCGTGCGTGGCTTCTATGGAGAGGGAACCGACGTCCTGGGCAACTTCTTCCAGATTTCGAACCAGGTGACCCTGGGGGAGAAGGAATCTCAGATCCTTCTGAATCTCGAACGCATCGTGCATCAGGTGCTCGAGTACGAGGAGCGCGCGCGCGATGTGCTCGTCAAGGATGCAGCCGCGCAGGTCGAGGACAAGGTCATGCGCGCGCTGGGGGTGCTGCGCCACGCCCAGCTCTTGACGTCGGAGGAGATGATCGGGTTGATGTCGGCGGTGCGTCTGGGGACCAGCCTGGGTCTGGCGGGGCTCCCGCCGGCGCATACGCTCAGCGAGATCCTGCTCTTCGGTCAGTCGGCGCATCTCCAGGCGCAGGCTGGGGGAGAGTTGGGCAGTGCGCAGCGCAACGCACGCCGCGCGGAGTTCGTGCGCGAGCGGCTCCTGGAGACGAGCAGCGCCACAGGCAATCAGGCGCCCGGCCAAGGGGCGCGAAGGGACCGCAACGATGAATGACAAGTTCACCGAACGGGTACGCAAGGTCATCTTCCTGGCGCGGGAGGAGGCCAGCCGTCTGCAGCACGATTCGATCGGCACCGAGCACCTGCTCCTCGGGCTGCTGCGTGAGGGGGAAGGGGTCGCCGCACGCGTGCTGGGGAATCTGGGCCTCGACCTCGATGCGATTCGACAGGCGGTCGAGGCGATGGTCGCCCACACCGGCGGCACGTTGACGATCGGGGAGATCCCCTTCACCTCGAACGCCAAGCGCGTCCTTGAGCTCTCGGTCGACGAAGCGCGGCAGATGGGGCACAACTACGTGGGGACCGAGCACCTGCTGCTGGGCCTGATCCGCGAGGCCGAGGGCGTGGCGGCGAAGGTCCTGGTCGATATGGGGGTGGATCGCAAGAAGGTGCGCGAGGAGACGCTCCGCCTGCTGGGGGGTACGCCGCAGACGAGCTCTGCCGAGGGTGAGGAGCGCCAGGAGACGCCCAGCCTCAATCAGTTCGGGCGGGACCTCACCGAGCTGGCGCGCGAGGGCAAGCTCGACCCAATCTTTGGACGCAGCGCGGAGATCGAGCGCGTGGTGCAGATCCTCTGCCGGCGCAAGAAGAACAACCCGGTGCTGATCGGGGAGCCGGGCGTGGGCAAGACGGCGATCGTCGAGGGATTGGCGCAGAAGATCGTCGACGGCAAGGTCCCCGAGTTGCTGCGCAACAAGCGGCTGGTGACTCTCGACCTGGCAAGTGTTGTGGCGGGAACGAAATACCGTGGCCAGTTCGAGGAACGCCTCAAGACGATCATGAACGAGATCCGCGAGTCGCAGGATACGATTCTCTTCATCGACGAGCTGCACACGATCGTCGGCGCCGGCGGGGCCGAGGGGGCCATCGACGCGTCGAACATGCTCAAGCCGGCCCTGGCGCGGGGCGAGCTGCAGTGCATCGGTGCGACCACGCTGGACGAGTACCGCAAGCACGTCGAGAAGGATGGCGCGCTCGATCGGCGGTTCCAGGCCATCACGGTGGATCCTCCCACCGCCGAGGAGACGATCCGCATCCTGCGCGGCCTGCGCGACAAGTATGAGGCCCACCACCGGGTGCACTTCAGTGACGAAGCGCTGGTGGCCGCCGTGCGCCTCAGCGACCGCTACATCACCGACCGCTACCTGCCCGACAAGGCCATCGACGTAATCGATGAGGCCGGGGCGCGCGCGCGTCTTTCGCAGAGCACCTTCCCGATGGAGCTGCGTGATCTGGACAAGAAGATCGAACAGATCTCGGCCGAGAAGGAATCCGCCATTCGTTCGCAGGAGTTCGAGAAGGCGGCCGCCCTGCGCGATCGGGAGAAGAGCCTGCGGCAGGAGTACTATCGCATCAAGAAGGAGTGGAACGAGGCCAAGAGCACGCAGCGTACCTTCGTCACCGAGGAGGACATCGCGTACGTGGTCTCGCGCATGACCAAGATCCCGGTCTCCAAGATCGGCGAGGCCGAGTCGGCCAAGCTGCTGCGCATGGAGGAGGGGCTCGAGAAGCTGGTCGTCGGGCAGAGCGAGGCCGTCACGGCGATCGCCAGGGCGATTCGGCGCAACCGAGCCGGACTGCGCGATCCGCGGCGCCCGATCGGCACCTTCATGTTCCTGGGGCCCACCGGTGTCGGAAAGACGGAGCTGGCGCGGGTGCTGGCACAGTTTTTGTTCGACGATCCCGAAGCGCTGGTGCGCATCGACATGAGCGAGTACATGGAGAAGTTCTCCGTCAGCCGGCTTGTCGGGGCGCCGCCCGGCTACGTGGGCTACGAGGAGGGCGGACAGCTCACCGAAAAGGTGCGCCGCAAGCCGTACTGCGTCGTGCTGCTCGATGAGATCGAGAAGGCCCACCCAGACGTTTTCAACATCCTGCTGCAAGTGCTCGAGGACGGCACCCTGACCGACAGCCTCAAGCGCCGGGTGAGCTTCAAGAATGCGGTGCTGATCATGACCAGCAACATCGGAGCGCGCCGACTGCGGGGTCGCGGCTCGATGGGATTCGCCCGCGACGATGCCCAAGTCACCTACGAGAAGATGAAGCAGACGGTCATGGAAGAGGTGCGCAAGGTCTTCAACCCCGAGTTCCTCAACCGGCTCGACGAGGTGCTCGTGTTCCGTTCCTTGGATCGCAAGCATCTCGAGGCCATCGTGCACATTCTGGTCGGACAGGTGCAGACGCGCCTGCGCGACGCGGGGCTCGATCTGCGGCTTACGCGCGGGGCGGTCGAGGTGCTGCTCGAGAAGGGATACGACCCGGATCTGGGGGCGCGGCCGCTGCGCCGGGCGATCCAGCGCCACATCGAGGACCCCCTCTCGGAGCTGGTGCTGCGCGGGAAGTTCGGGGCCGGCAGCGTGATTCGCGTCACCAAGAAGGGCGAGGATCTCGGGTTCGAGGAGGATCGCAGCGCCAGCGAACAGGCCGCAAGCCAGCGCGAGGACGAGCTGGCGGCTGCGGAGCAGGAGCGGCGGGCGGAGGAGATGGCCCGCGAGAAGGAGTCGTAGATCCGCACCGCGCCCGCGGAGCGGGCGTTGCGAGGGCAGGATGTCCCGCGAAACCGTATGGCAACAGCCGGCCGCGTCCGCGACCGGCGCCCTGATCGTGCTCTTGGCGGTCGCCAGCTTGGGGCTCGTTCCGGCGCAGGCCCAGCAGATCGCGACCGTGGACTCCCTCCATCTCTCCGGACTCCAGTCCGTCGACGAGGCGCTGCTCGAGGACGTGCTGCGGGTACGTCCCGGAGATCCGGCATCGACCGGGCGCATCGCGGCCACGGTGTCCGGGCTGTATCGGCTGGGCCTCTTCGATCAGATCCGCGCCGATCTGGTCGAGCAGGCGGGCCAGACGATCCTGGTCATCGAGGTTACTGAGCGACCCCGCATCTCGGCGATCACCTTCAGCGGAAACGAGCTCTTCAACGCCGAAGAGCTGATGGACCACGTGCCCTTCGAAACCGGAGAGGTCCTCGACCGGGCGGATCTGTTTCGGGCGCGTCGCAACATCTCCGCGGCCTACGAAGGCGAGGGCTTCGCCGACGCAACCATCCTCCCGCAGGCCGGAGCCGATCCCGAAGCGGATGGGTTCCGTGTACGCTTCCTGATCGAAGAGGGGGAGCGGCGCAAGGTCCGCCAGATCGAGCTGCGCGGCAATCGGGCCTTCCCCGACGACGAGCTGCGCGGCGAGCTGGCCACCAAGCCCGCCGGCTTCCTGCGCAAGGGCCGCTTCTCGCGCGAGAAGATCGACGAGGATGTCGCGCGCCTCGAGCGCTTCTATCGCGATCGGGGCTTCAAGGAGGCCACGGCCGAACTGGCCGAGATCGCCGAGCTGCCCGAGAGCCAGGGCGTACGACTGGTCTATGACGTGCGCGAGGGGCCGCAGTACTTCTTCGGGGACTCTCGTTGGGAGGGCGCTACGGTCTTCCCTGGCGAACGGTTGGCCGATTGGACGCTCTGCGCGCCCGGAGAGCCCTACAACCAGAGCAAGATCGATCAAACCGTGGCCACGGCAGCCGAGCGCTACACCGAGCGGGGCTACTTCATCGACTTGCGCATCGATCCGGTCACCCAGGTGCGCGGCGATACGGTAGACGTCACCTTCCGCGTCCGTGAGGGGGAGCCGTCGCGTGCGGGCGATGTGCGCATCGTCGGCAACACGCGCACGCGCGAGTACGTCATCCGGCGCGAGATCAGCGTCTACCCGGGGGATATCCTCCGACGCAGTCGCCTGCTGCGCTCGCAGCGCGATGTCTTCGCCACCGGCTTCTTCGAGGATGTGGGGATCGAGTTCGATCCGCAGCCCGACAGCGACGAGGTCGACGTGACCTTCCGCGTCCAGGAGAAGTCGTCGGCCACGGCCACCGCCGGGGCGGGCTACTCGAGTCAGGTTGGGCTGACCGGCTTCGTGCAGTTCGGGCACAATAATCTCTTGGGGCGCGGCCAGGCGGTCTCGCTCAAGCTCGAGCGTGGCCGCAGGCGAGAGTACTACGACATCTCCTTCACCGAACCCTGGGTCTGGGGCCGACCGATCTCGGCGGGGTTCGATCTCTACCGCACGCAGATCCTGCGCGAGGTCTACTCGGCGGGCAGCTACGACGACTCGTATTGGCATGATGTGTGGGGGGGCGGCGTGCGCCTGGGCTTTCCCTGGCTGATGCGCCGGCGGACCTACACTCGCGTGACGGTCGGATACTCGATGAGCGAGACGACCTACTCCGACTACGAGGGTTTGCCGGAGGACACGCAATCGCTCCTGCTCCAGGGGGAGGGGCGTATCTCGCGCTTCTTCGTCTCGCTGCATCGCAACTCGACCGACAATCCGTTTCATCCGACCCTCGGCACGCGAACGACGTGGCGCACCGAGTTCAATGGTGGTCTGCTGGGGGGGGACATGGACTACCTGCGCACCAGCATCGACCATCGCCAGTACTTCGTGCCCTTTTGGAAGCCGGTGCTCATGCTGCGCTGGCGCGCGGGCTATCTCACGCCCTACCACGTCGGGAGCCGTCTGCCCTCGACGGAACGCTACCGTCTGGGCGGCACGCTGGGGTTCGACCTGCTGCGCGGCTATGACGACTACTACATCGTGCCCGAGGAGAACATCCGCACCGCGGACGATGGCAGTGAGGTGCGCTTCCCCGGCGGAAACGTCATGTTCGCCTTCACCGCCGAGCTGCAGTTCCCCATCGTGAACCCGCTCTACGGAGCTCTCTTCCTGGATGCCGGGGATAGCTGGAACAGCGTCTATGACCTCTCTTTGGGCAGCCTGAAGTACGGTCTGGGTGCGGGCGTGACGATCGAGATCCCCATGCTCGGACCCGTGGGACTCTACTACGGCTACGGTACCGAGACCGGACGCTGGAAGACGCATTTCGCCTTTGGCACACAGCTGTAGCGCACGCCGCGCGCGGGCCAGAAAGCGGTGGAAAGCGGGGGACGGCGCGGGTAGGATGCCGGGCGATGTGCCACAGATACCAGGAGGCTAGCATGCGGCGAATCGTTCTGCTGGGCGCATGGGCGCTGTGCTTGGCAACCGGAACGGCGTGGGGCGAACTGCGCGTGATGTTCATCAACAGCGAAGTCGTGCTGCAACAGGCCCGTGCCGTGCAGGATGCCGTCGAGACGTTCAATCGCGACGTGGAGGGATGGAACGAGGAGGCGGAGCGCCAGAAGAGCGAACTGGAAGCGCTGCAGCAAGAGCTCGAGAATCAGAGCCTGATGCTCAGTGATGAGCGCCGTCAGGAACGCGAGATGGAGTATCAACGGCGCCTGACGGAGTACGAGCAGTTCGTGCAGAGCATCTGGGGCCCCGCGGGGCTCGTGGAGCAGCGCAACGAGGAGCTCCTGCGACCGATCCTCAGTCGCATCGAAGACATCCTGGCGCAGATCGCGGCGGAGGAGGGGTATGACCTGATCCTCGATGCCGCGGACAACAACATTCTCTATGCCGATCCAGACTACGATCTGACCTCGCGCGTCGTCGAGATCCTCAACGCCGAAGAGAGCGGCGAGTAGCCCCACGACGCGGGCGTGCGGGGAGCTGCGATGGAGATTTCGCTCAAGGAGCTGGCAGCGCGCGTCGGTGGAACGTTGGAGGGAGACGCGACGCTGCCGGTACGCGGCGTGGCCGGGATCAGCGAGGCGCGCAGCGAGGACGTCACCTTCCTGGCCAATCCACGCTTCGCCGACTGGCTGCCCCGCACCGCGGCGGCGGCCGTCATCGTGGGGCCCGATTGCCCGCCGACCGACCGCACCGTGATTCGCACGCGCGACCCCTACGAGGCCTTTCGCCGCGCGGTGCTCCTCTTCTACGGGAATCGCCGCCCGGTGCCCCCGGGAGTGCATCCCAGCGCCCAGCTCGGCGCCGACGTGGCCCTCGGAGCAGACGTCGCCATCGGTCCCCAAGTGGTGATCGGCGCGCGGAGCCGGATCGGAGATGGGACCACGATCATGCCCGGCGCGGTGATCGGCGAGGATGTTCGCATCGGACGGGACTGTCTGGTCTACCCTCATGTCGTGATCCGCGAGGAGACGGAGCTCGGCGACGGCGTGATCCTGCATGCCGGTGCCGTGATCGGGGACGACGGCTTCGGTTTCCTGACGCGCAACGCCGCCCACGGCAAGATGCCGCAGGTCGGGCGCGTGATCATCGAATCGGATGTCGAGATCGGTTCGAACAGCTGCATCGATCGGGCCACGCTGGGGGTCACGCGCGTGCGCCGCGGCACGCGCATCGACAATCTGGTGCAGATCGGACACAACGTGGACGTCGGCGAGAATGCAATCCTGTGCGCTCAGGTGGGGATCGCCGGGAGCACCAAGATCGGTGATCGGGTGACCCTCGGCGGTCAGGCTGGCCTGGTGCACTACATCGAGATCGGAGACGACGTACAGGTGGGGGCGCAGGGCGGCGTGACCAAGTCGGTGCCCGGCGGCAGCCAGGTATCGGGCTATCCCGCCGCGCCGCATCAGCTGGCCAAGCGGATGTACGCCGCGCTACGGAGGCTCCCCGAGGCGTTGCGCGAGCTGCGCCGTCTCGGAGAGCGCGTAGCGCGTCTGGAGCGGGAGACCGGCGATCGCCCGCGCAGCGGAGACGGGGAGTAGCGATGGGCGAGGGAAGGCAACAGACGATCGCCCAGGCGGTCACCTTCGAGGGGCGCGGGCTGCACACGGGCGGCGAGCATCGCCTGACCCTGCGTCCCGCCGATGTGGACAGCGGAGTGCGCTTCGTCCGCGCGGATCTGTCCGGCCGGCCGGTCGTGCGGGTGACCCTCGAGAATGCCGTTTCGGATACCGGAGGACTGCGGCGCACCATGCTGCGCCAGGGCGAGGCCGAGATCCACACGGTCGAGCATCTCCTGGCCGCCGTGGCCGGCCTGCGGATCGACAACCTGACGATCGAGCTCGACGGCCCGGAAGTGCCCGAGCCCTCCGATGGCAGCGCGGCGCCGTTCGCCGATCTGCTGCTCGAGGCGGGCCTCACCGAGCAGCCGGCGGCGCGCGAGCCGTTCGTGATCCGCGAGCCGGTGGTCTACCAGCACGACGGCGTGGAGATCGCCGCCCTGCCGAGTCCCGGGTTGCAGCTGGCCTTCACTATCCAGTTCGACAATCCCGTGCTCGGGACCCAACACCTCTCGCTGGAGCTGACGCCGGAAAGCTTCCGGCGCGAGATCGCGCCGGCGCGGACCTTCGTGCTCTACCGTGACGTCGAGGCGCTGCGGGCCCGCGGACTGATCCAGGGCGGCAGTCTGCGCAACGCGGTGGTGGTGCGCGATGACGGGATCATGAACGAGGAGCCGCTGCGCTTCGCCGACGAATTCGTGCGCCACAAGCTCCTCGATCTGCTCGGCGACCTGTTCCTGCTGGGCCGCCCGATCCAGGGCCATATCCGCGCCTCGCGCAGCGGGCACATGCACAATCTGCGATTCCTGCGGGATCTGGTGGCAGCCCATGACCAGGCCGCCGAACATCGCCGGCTGCTCGATGAGCTGCACTTCGACATCAACGAGATCGAAGCGATCATGCCCCACCGGTATCCGTTCCTGCTCGTCGATCGCATCCTCTATCTGCGCGAGCGCGAGCGCGTCGTCGGCTTGAAGAACGTCACGGTCAACGAGCCGTTCTTCGCCGGCCACTTCCCGGGTCATCCGATCATGCCGGCGGTGCTGATCATCGAGGCCATGGCCCAGGTGGGAGGCGTGCTGTTGCTCAATACGGTCGATGATCCGGCCTCGAAGCTCGTCTACTTCATGGGCATCGACAACGCCAAGTTCCGGCGTCCCGTGGTCCCCGGGGATCAGCTGCTCTTCGATCTACAGTTGCTGCGCCTCAAGAGTCGCACGTGCAAGATGACCGGCAAGGCCTACGTGCAGGGTCGCTTGGTGGCCGAGGCCGAACTGCTCTCGAGCATTGTCGATAGGAAGGAGTCGCCGCGGCCATGACGCAGATCCACCCCACGGCGATCATCGATCCCGCCGCCGAGCTGGGCACCGATGTCGCCATCGGCCCCTACTGCATCGTCGGCGGGGGCGTGCAGCTCGGAGACCGCTGCCAACTGAAGTCGATGGTGCGCCTCGATGGCCCGAGCGTCTTCGGTCCCGAGTGCCGTTTCTATCACGGCGCCGCCGTGGGGGGCGATCCGCAGGATCTGAAATACTGCGGCGCCCCTTCGCGCCTGCGTGCCGGCGCGGGCAACATCTTTCGTGAATTCTGCACCGTGCATCGCGCCACGCACGAAGGGGAGGAGACGCGCCTGGGGGATCGCAACCTGGTGATGGCCTACGCGCACGTGGCGCACAACTGCGTCCTCGGGGATGCGATCATCTTGGGCAACTGCGCGACCCTGGCCGGCCACGTGGTCGTTGGAGACTACGCGATTATCAGCGGCGTGACCCCGGTGCATCAGTTCGTCCACGTGGGTGCGCACGCGATCATCGGCGGGGGATGCCGCGTACCGAAGGACGTTCCGCCCTTCGTGATGGCCGCCGGCCATCCCCTGGCGGTGCACGGCTTGAATGTGGTCGGGCTACAGCGGCGCGGATTCGGGCCCGAGACGATCGCCGAGCTGAAGCAGGCCTACAAGATCTTCTTCCGTTCCGACCTGGTCGTCGAACAGGCCCTGGCGCGCATCCGCGCTGAGTGCCGGCCGTTGCCCGAGATCGAGGAGTTCTGCCGCTTCATCGAGAGCAGCGAGCGCGGATTGACCCGCTAGCGCCCGGCCCGGGCGCGGGAGAGCGACCATGACCTTCTCCACTCCCGTGGCGGTGATCGGCGCGGGCCACCTGGGCAGTCTGCACGCGCGTGCCCTGCGCCGCGTGGCGGCCACCGCGCCGCTCTGGATCGTCGATCGCGATGGCGCCCGCGCGGCACGTCTGGCGGCCGACCTCGAGG
>WJJG01000127.1 GCA_014729815.1 Candidatus Eiseniibacteriota bacterium | reverse complement strand
GCCCTGCGTCGCCCGCGCCGCGGCCAGCAGCGCTTCCACGGTGCGCTCCCCCACGCCGCGGCGAGGCGCCGAGAGCGCGCGTCGCAGGCTGCTCTCGTCGCGCGGGTTGACCAGCACGCGCAGATAGCTGAGCAGGTCCTTGACCTCGCGGCGCTGGTAGAAGTAGACACCACCGACGAGCACGTAGGGGATTCCGGCGCGCAGCAGGGCGTCTTCCAACGGACGCGACTGTGCGTGCGTCCGATAGAAGAGCGCGATCTCCCCCCGCGCACCGCCTTCCGAGACGTGTTCGGCGATGCGTCGGGCGATCTCAGCGGCCTCCTCGTCCTCATCCTCCGCCAGGAACAGATCGGGCAGATCGCCCCCCGCCCGCTCGGTCCACAGTCGCTTGGGCCAACGTCCGGCGTTGCGCGCGATGGCCGCATTGGCGAAATCCAGGATCGCCTGTGTCGAGCGGTAGTTCTGCTCCATGTAGAGGACCTGGGCGTCGGGAAAGCGCTGTTGGAAGTCCAGGATGTTCCGGATGTCCGCACCCCGCCAGCCGTAGATCGACTGATCGTCGTCCCCGACGACGAAGATATTGCGATGCCCGCGCGCCAGACGCTCGACGAGACGGAACTGCACGTGGTTGGTGTCTTGGAACTCGTCGACCAGGACGTGCTGAAACTGCTCGGCGTAGTGCGCGGCGATCGGCACCTGCTCGCGCAGCAGCCGCTCGGCCTCCATGAGCAGATCGTCGAAGTCGACCGCGTTCTGGCGTCGCAGCTCCTGTTGGTACTGCGCGTAGATGCGCGCGGCCAGTTGCCCGGCCGGCGTCGGCGTTTCGCGCTCGAGCGCCGGCGGATCGAGTGCGCGGTTCTTCGCGCGACTGATGATCCCGCGCATCTCGCGGGCGCGGCGGGGGCGATTCTCGAGGCCCTCCTGCTTGAGCAGCCGGCGGAGCAGGGTCAGCTGGTCGTCGTCGTCGAACACGCTCAGGTTGGGCGCGTACCCGGCCGCCTCGGCATGGCGCTTCAGGAGGCGCAGGCAGATGCTATGGAAGGTACCGATCCAGAGTCCCCGGGTCGGGTGCCCGAGCAGCGTCTCGACGCGTCCGCGCATCTCGCCCGCGGCCTTGTTGGTGAAGGTCACCGCCAGAATGCGCGCCGGCGAGACGCCCTGCCGGCGAATCAGATGGGCGATGCGGCGCGTGAGCACGCGCGTCTTGCCGCTGCCCGCCCCGGCCAGCAGCAGCATCGCCCCCCCCGGAGCGAGCACCGCCTCGCGCTGCACGGGATTGAGGTCCTGCAACAGATCGGGCGCCGCAGCGCAGTCCTTGCTGGTCATCTCGGTCAAACCTCATGCGGTGCGGAGCGCAGTCCATCGGGCGGCAAAGAGCTATTCGTAGCTGAAGCGGAATCTCAGATCAAGGCCGTACTCGTCGATCAGATCTCCACTGCCTTCCCGATACCGAAACAGCCCGCCGCGGAGATAGAGCGCGCGCGTGAGACGATAGTTGATCAGCAGTTCGCCGGATGGATCGAGCGCCAGATCCTGCGCATAGTTGACCATGAAGCCCGGCCGCACGATCGGACGCACGGTCACGCGCAGCGGCTCGTCGGTCGAGCGCCCGGCGTTGATCGTCACGCGACTGAAGAGCGGCGTCTGCCGGATGAGGCTCGTCTCGATGCGATCGATCATCGTGTTGAAGAGCAGCCATTGCGTCTCCGCGATCGGTTCGAAGCGCCCCCCGCGGGTGAAGCGGCCGTAGCTGAGCAGCTCGAGGATCTCCTCCTCGCTCAGCACGGGCGTCGAGGAGAGATCCACCTGCAGCTCCTCCGGACGCCCGTGCACCTGGACCTCGATCGTCACGGTTTCGGTGGGACCCTCCTCCTCCGAAGCCACCGTGACCTGGGTCTCGGCGTTGATCTCGGCGGCTACATCGGGTCCGCTCCCGGTGTCGCGGAACTCGAGCGTGCCGCCGGTGATCGTGAAGGTGTTGCCCAGCAGCCGGTAGGTTCCGTCGAGGATCTCGACCGATCCAGCGGCGCTCCAATGCGGCCAGCGGTAGCTGACCGTCAGCTCGCCCTCGCCGACGTCGGCCTTGGCGTTGGCCGCGCTGACGCGGACGCGCTCGGGGATCTCGACGTCCATCTCGATGATCCAGGGCACGCGCTGGCCGGTACGCAGCCCGCCGCTGGTGGCCGCCAGGCTCTGCGTGAGGGTGCCCGAATGCACCTCGATCGCGCCCTGCAGATGCGGCGTCACACCGGCTCCCTCGGCGGCGGGCTCCGTATAGGCGTGCAGATCGGCGGTGACCAGGAACTCGTAACGGCCCTCCTCGAAGATCCGCGCGTTCTCGATGTGCGCACTCAGGTCGAAATCGTTCGGGCCGTCGAAGCTTCCCACCGCCGTGACGGTCCCCCCCCGACCGGTCCGGGCGTCGAGCGAACGGATGCGCAGGCCGTTGCGGCGCACGTCGAGGACCGCCTCGGCGCCATAGATACGTTCGCTGCGTCCCGGAATGCGGAACCCGCCGCCCGCGAGCTCCAACGTGCCCCGCAGCAGGGGCGCCACGCCCGTGCCCTCGAGCGCCAGCTGGCCGGAAAGCGTACCGCTGGCGTCCGGCAACCAGGGCGTCAGGCCCGAGAGCAGGTTCAGGTCGAGGGCATCGAGACCAGCTTGCACGCCGACCGGGGCGGCGCGCGGCCGCGCTTCGGGCGGCCAGAGCGCGAAGCGCAACGGATAGTAGCCGCGAGCCCAGGAGGTCTTCGCGCCGCGCGTCAGCTCGAGGCGCTCGAGGGTCATCAGGGAGTCGTCGTAGGTCAGCGCGGCATGCAGATCGCCCAGCGGCAGATAGCCGAAGCGCAGGTCTGGGATCCCCAGCTGACCGCGCAGGGTCGGTGTGATCGGTGACCCGCCGATCTCGAAGCGGCCCGCGAGCACGCCGCGGAGCTCCCCCCGTCCGACACCCACCGGCCCCCGATCCCAGGGGGTGACGACGCGCACCGGGATCGACTGGCCGGCGATCGAGAGGCTCCGCGCGCTCGCGCCCCCCCCCTCCGAGGGCGTCGGATCGAGACCCAGGCGGGGCAGCAGCGCGCCGAGGGCCAGGGAATCGATCGCCAGAGAGCCCCGCCACGGCGCGTTGGCCAGCGGGATGGCGGGCGGCGTGCGACTCGAATCCACGCCGAACGCCCCGAGCAGTGGCGCGCCGACATCCAGGCGCAACGAATCGAGATGGAGCCGGTGCCGCTCCCCCTGCAGCGTCAGCCCATCGAGGGCCAGTTGCCGGTCGTGCCAGCGGGCGGCCAGCGCTGCACGGCCGAGAGCCATGCCCCCCCACTGCAGCCCCTCGATCCCCAGGCGCAGTTCGAGCGTCGGATCGGGCAGGGCGCCCTGCGCGGAAAGCGTCAGGCTGCAGTGGCCGCGCAGCGTATCGGGCTGCGCGCGCCAGTCGGCCAGCGTCGCCAGTGCGAAGCGATCCACCAGCAGTTGGCCATCGATCTGTTGCGTCGCGCGGTCCCATTGCCCATGGGCCACGATGCGGCTCTCTCCCGACACCCAGACCAGCGAATCGGCACGCAGGGCGTTCGCGTTCCAGGTCACTTCCAGGGGCCGCCGGAGGGACCAATCCCCCACCGGCGTCCCGCGCAGCTCGGCCTCCGGAACCCGCAGCCCCGCTCCCGCATCGAGCGCGGCGTGCCAGGAGAGCACCCCGAAGGGGATCTGCGCCTGGCCGTCGACAGCCAGGCCTTCGGCCCCCCGCGTGAGTCCCAGGTCCAGGTGCTCGGCCCAGACGTCATCTCGGCCGAGATTCCATAGCTCGGCCGCTGCCACGCCACGCAGGCCGACCGGGTGGACCTTCATCGGACCGAGGACCAGTGAGTCGGCCGTCCAGCCCCGATAGCGCGGTCGGTGCCATGCCACGGCGCCTTCGAGCAGAGGATCATGCGGCGCCCCGCTGAGCTGCACGGCTCCACTCACCGTTCCGGACAGCGCTCCGATCCAGTCGGGCGGAAGCGCCGCCAGAGAAGCCCCCTTCAGCTCGGCATCGATCGCCACGCGGCCCTCACCCAGGGGCCAGCGCCCCGCGGCGAAGATGCGCCCCGCGGGCAGATCGATCCGCAGCCGCTCGCCGTATACCGCCTCGCCCACGCGCGCGTGGCCCTCGAAGCGCACGCCACGCGTGGCGATCCCCCAGGGCCTGGCGTTGTGGAGCGCGATGGTGCCCGCCAGCTCGGGCGTGCCACCGGACGGCAGCGCCAGGTCGATCTGCGCATCCCCCGCCAGCGCGGGACCCAGACGGACCCCCTGGAGCCAAGGCAGCCAGGCACTCTGCAGATCCAGATGTTGCCATCGCAGGGCGGCCGAGGCCCGGCGCGTCGCCGCATCGGCCTCTCCGCTGGCGCTGATGCGCCCCACGGCGCCATGCAGCTCGAACTCCACCAGTTCGAGCCGCTGCCGTTCGACCGCCACGCGCGCGGTCATCTCGCGCAGCGGCTCACCGAGCACGACGCCTTCGAAGAGCAGGTCGGCCAGGGCTTGGCGGGCCCCCAGGCGCGCATCGACGATGCCCGAGAGCGAGTCGCGGCGCGCCGCCGCCAGCGACCAGCCGAGACGCTCGATGAGCCAGCGCGGATCGACGCGCTCGCAATCGAGGAAGAGGCGCAGCGGCATCGGCGACTCGCGCGGATCGAGTTGGGCGCGCACCCGCGCGCGCGTGCCACCGGCTTCGAGGCGCACCCCACTGATGCGCAGCGCGGTGCCCGAGGTCATGCTGGCGCGTCCGCCGGCGAGCCTTCCGGTGAGCGACTCGCGCGGAAGGACCACGCGCCCAGAATCGACGTGGGCGAAGAATCCCTCATCCGAGGTCTGCAGATCGGAGACTGCCAGTTCCACGACCAGGTGCGTGCTGTCGCGATCGCGCCACAGCACCGGGCCGAGACGCAGGGCATCGATCGTCAGGGGCGGCGCCGCGGAGAGCTGCCCCAAAGAGAGGCCTCGCTCCTCGCCGAGCGGCGGTCCGCGCTGCTGCTCCCACGTGGCCACCGTGGGTCCCGCGATGCGCAACGAGCCGACCTCGACGGACTGGAAGCGGGCGTGGCCGATGAACAGGTCGCGCAGCGACCAGGACGCCTGCACGTGCGTCGCCACGGCGAGCTCGCGCCACTCGCCGTCCGTGCCGCGCAGCGTCACCGTAAGATCGCGCAGCTCGATGCGCCCCGGATCGAAGTGCGCGACCTCTCCCACGCGCAACGCCAGGCGCCCGCGCAGCCCGAGGTGCGCCGTGCCGAGCTCGACGAGCAGCTGCCGCAGCGGGGCGATGCGCACCAAGACGAACGGCAGGGCCAGCATGCACAGCAGGAAGGCCAAGAAGACCGGCAGGAACGGAAACCGTCGGCGCGGCCGCGACCGGTTCGCACCCCCCGACGTCGGCGACGTCCGGGATCCGTCCGCCTTTGGCTGCCGATCCATCGTCCGCTCGCTCCTAGAACGCTTGCCCCAAGGTGAAGTGCAGCTCCGCTCCCGAGCTGCCCGGGCGTCGCGCCCGGTTCAGCTTCCACCCCAGATCGAGCCGCAATGGTCCCACCGGCGTGCGGAAGCGGAGCCCGCCACCCGCCGCGTAGGAGAGATTCGCCGGCTCATACCCCTCCGCGGTCAACCCGGCGGTCAGCCGCGACCAGCTCAGCTGGCGATAGTGCGCCCAGACGTTGCCCGCGTCGAGGAAGAGCGCCGCCTCGAGGGGTCCCCGGAGGGGGAAGCGCAGCTCGGCGTTGAGCAACAGCAGCGCCAGCCCCCCCAGGGACTGGCCGTCGTCCGCCGGGGGGCCCAGGCTCTCGATGGCATGGCCGCGGACGGTCGTCGCTCCACCGGCGCGGAAGCGCTCGTCGTACGGTAGTTGCCGCAGATAGTCGGAGCGCGCCACCCCAGCGATCGCATCCCCCCAGGGATGCAGATAGCCCCCCCGAATCCGGTAGGCGAAGCGCGTGCGCTCGCCCCACGGCAGGTAGAACGAGGCGCCGACCGCCCAGCGAGTGAAGTCGATCGGCCCTCCCAGCAGCCCGCCGGCGTAGTCGACGCGCAGCTGCAGCAGTCGACCGGTGCGCGGATCGAGGACGAAGTCCCGGCGGTCTTCGCGGAAGGAGAGCGAGAGCGAAGGGATCTCGTAGTCGCGACCCGCGGTGCTTGGATCGCTGCTCCAGACCCACTTGCGCTCGATCGAGGCCAGCAGGGCGCGGAAGCGGCTCAGATCCCTTCGGGCACCGAACTCGATACTGAAGATCTCCTCGGAGAAGGAGGCCTCGCGGTTGAAGCGGTACGTCGTGCTCAGCTGTCCCCGCAACGGGGTGCCGAAGAGCCACGGCTCGGAGAGGATCAGCTCGACCTGGCGTTCGGTCGGATCGTCGATGTGGCGCTCTTCCCAGGCCTGCAGAGACCAGCTGGCCAGGACGCCGAGCTGGATGCCGCGCCCGCGCCCCTGCAGGTTGCGATAGCCCCACTCGCCCAGCAGACGGATCTCGCTCTCGGAGGAGAAGCCGGCGCCCCCCCCATACCAACCGGGGGGCTTCTCCCCCACCGTCACCTGCAGGTCGACCTGCATCGCGCCTTCCTCGGGCATCGTGACGCAGCTATCGCAGTCGTCGGGGGCGATGCGCACGGTGCGGAACAGCCCCAGGTCGAAGAGGCGATCGCGCGTGTAGAGCACCCGCGAGCGACGGAGCACATCGTCCCGCTCCAGCACGACCTCGCGCCGCACCACCTCCGGCCGCGTGCGCTGCGTGCCGCGCACCTCCAGCCCGCCCACCCGCACCAGCGGTCCCGCGTCGACATGGAAGCGCACCTCCGCCGAGTCGCCGGCGATGCGCAGCTCGCGCGTGATGGAGGCCAGCGCATAGCCGAGCTCATCGCACAGTTCGCGCAGGCGCGTCTCACTCTCCTGGAGATCCCGCGCGTACAGTGGCTCGCCACGCTCGAGCGTCACGCGCGGCGCCAGACGGCGCCGCAGGACGGCATCCTGGCTGCGCACGACGGCTTCGCGCACGTGCAGGCGCGGGCCCTCATGCAGCCGGATCTCGATGACCACTTCGTCGCGCGAGAGATGACGCACCACAGCCTCTTCGATGCGCACGAAGAGGAAGCCCTCCGACCGGTAGCGGTCGATGATGCGCTCCAGATCGGGCGCCAGATGATCGGCGCCGTAGAAGTAGTTCTTCGCGAAGGGCCGCCACCACTCGTCTTGGCGCAAGCGCATCGCATCGCGCACGCGTCCGGGGGGGATCTGTTCGGCTCCCCGAATCTCGATGCGGCGAATCCGTGGCGGGTCGGGGGGAGGCTCCGGCGACTGTCCGCCGGCCAGCGAGACGGCCAGCAGCAAGCATAGCGACAGTCCCGCCCGGAGCGGCCACGCCGCGCGCCGGTCCCGCCAGCGCCGCCCCGCTCGGCCGCCGCCCTCTCTAGGTGCGCGCGCCCAGATCATGCGCATACGCCTCGGCTTCTTCACGCGCCCACGCATCCGCGGCCAGGATCTGCTCGAGCGAGGGCGCTGCAACCCGCCGATGCCGGCCGAGGACCGTCTCCAGGCCGGTCGCGATGGCCGTCAGCGGCACGCGGCGAGACAGAAAGGCCACCACGAGGACTTCGTCGGCGGCATTGGCGACCGCCGGGGCGGTGCCTCCAGCGCGCCCGGCCTCCTGCGCGATGCGCAAACAGGGGAAACGCGTCGCATCGGGCGCCTCGAAGCCGAGCGGACCCGCCCGGGTCAGATCGCAAGGCGGAATGGGCGCCGGCCAGCGCACGGGATGCGAGAGCGCGTACTGGATCGGCAGGCGCATGTCGGGCGCGGAGAGATGTGCCAGCAGCGCACCGTCGCGGAACTCGACGAGTGCGTGCACGATCGACTGCGGATGAACCCAGACGCCGAGGCGCTCGAAGGGCACATCGAAGAGCCAATGGGCCTCGATCAGCTCCATCCCCTTGTTGAAGAGCGTCGCGGCGTCGATGGTGATGCGCGGCCCCATCTCCCAGGTCGGATGTCGCAAGGCTTCCGCCGGCGTTACCCGCGCGAGGGCCCCGGCCGAGTGCCCGCGGAGCGGGCCGCCGGAGGCGGTCAGGATCAGGCGCGCGATCTCTTCGCGCGAGCGCCCGGAGAGACACTGGAGGAGCGCACTGTGCTCGCTGTCGATCGGCAGCAGGCGCCCGGTGCTCTCGGCCGCCGCCTGCATCACCAGCGCGCCGGCGATGACCAGCGATTCCTTGTTGGCCAGGGCCAGACGATGCCCGGCCTGCAGCGCGACCAGCGACGGCGGCAATCCCGCCGCACCGACCATCGCATTGACCACGATCTCGGCGTCGTCCCACGCGGCCAGTGTCGCCAAACCCTCGGCGCCGACCAGGATCTCGCCCCGCCAACGGCCCTCGGCGGCCTGGCGAAAGCGGTCGGCGGCCGCCGAATCCGCCAGGGCCACCGCCGCCGGCTGGAAGCGGGCCGCCGCCGCGGCCAGCCCGGTGGCATTGCGTCGGGCGGCCAGCGCGCGGACCTGCAACTCCCCGCCGCGCCGCGAGATCAGTTCGAGCGTCAGGCGACCGATCTGACCGGTCGCTCCCAGAATCACGATTCCGCGCGGATCGTCGCGCCTGCCGGGCAAGGCTGCCTTCCTTCCGCCGCCGCCTGCGAGGGCCTAGGTGAAGATCGTCAGGTAAATGTAGAGGACCGGGGCGACGAAGTGAAGGTTGTCGAAGCGATCGAGCACGCCGCCATGGCCCGGGATCAGCATCGAGGAGTCCTTGATGCCCGCGGCCCGTTTCCAGGAGGATTCCACCAGGTCGCCGAGCTGCCCCCAACTGCCGACGATGGCGCCGAACCCCAGCGCGCCGGCGAGCGGCAGGAAGTCGGCGAAGGTCAGCTGCGCCACCAGCGCCGTCGCCAGCGCGCCGAGCAGCCCCCCCACGGCCCCTTCCCACGTCTTGTGCGGGCTGATGCGTGGCCAGAGCGGACGCCGCCCCCAGCGGCGACCGGCCGCATAGGCGGCCGTGTCGCACAGGAAGACGCAGGCATAGGTCAGGTAGAGCGCCGCCGCTCCGGACGGCAAGCCGCGAGTTCGTACCAGAAAGGCCGGCAGCAGGCCCGCGTAGAGCGCACCCAGCAGCAGTCGACCGGCGCGCCGGGCCGGATCTCTGTCGCGACGCCAGAGCCCGACCGCCACCAGCACCAACAGCCAGAGCGCCAGCAGCAGCCCCAGGCGCGCGGGACGCGGATCGATGACGCCCTGAAAGACGCCCAGCGCGCCGACCACCAGCAGCGCCAGGTCGCTCCGGGGCGCCCCATCCTGCGCCAGGCGCCACCACTCCCAGGCGCCCAGCACGACGATCAGCGCCAGCAGCAGCGTGTAGGGCCAGCTCCCCGAGCGGACCAAAAAGAAAAGGACCGGGAGGAAGACCACCCCGGTCAGCACACGCAGCAGGAGGTTCCGCTTCACCCGCTACCCCTCGAGAATCTCTTTCTCCTTCTCGGCCAGGGCCGAGTCGACCTCCGCAATGTGCTCATCGGTCGTCTTCTGCACATCCTTCTGACCCCGGTGCAGATCGTCTTCGGAGATCTCCTTGGCCTTCTCCGCCTTGGTCAGCTCGTCGTTGGCATCACGGCGGATATTGCGGATCGAGACCTTGACCTCCTCGGACATCCTCTTGCACTGCCGCACCAGCTCATGGCGACGCTCTTCGGTGAGGGCGGGAATCGGCACGCGGATCAACTCGCCGTCCTGCGCCGGATTGAGTCCCAGGTCCGCGTTCTGGATGCCCTTGACGATCGCCTCGGCGGCGCCCTTGTCCCAGGGCTGGATCACCAGCAGCCGCGGCTGCGGGGCGGAGATCGAGGCGATCTGCGCCAACGGCACGACCGAGTCGTAGTAGTCGACGCGCACCGATTCCAGAATCGAGGGGGCGGCCTTGCCCGTGCGAACGCCGCGCAAGTCGCCGCGGAACTTCTCCAAGCTCTTCTGCATTCGCGCGGCGGCGCCGCTGCGGATCTTCTCGACCATCACTCACCTCCCGGGTGCGCGCCGCTCTGCCGGTTCGATGCGGGTGCCCCCCGCACCTTCGCGCAGGTAGCGCTCCACGCTTCCCGTCTTTGTCGCATCTAATACCACAACGGGAAGGGCGTTTTCCATACAAAGGGTCACCGCCGTCAGATCCATCACGCCCAGACGGCGGCGGAGCAGCTCGTCGTAGGTGAGGTGCGCGAAGCGCCGCGCTCCCGGTTGGGTCACCGGATCGGCGTCGTAGACGCCGTCGACCTTGGTGCCCTTGATCAGCAGCGTGCACTCGAGCTCCAGGGCCCGCACGGCGGCCGCCGTGTCGGTCGTGAAGTAGGGATTGCCGGTGCCCCCGGCCAGCAGCACGACCTCTCCCGCCGCCAGCGCGGCGCGCGCGTCGCGCGGCGTGTGGCGCAACGCCAGGCGCGGGACGGCGAACGCCGAGAAG
>WJJG01000126.1 GCA_014729815.1 Candidatus Eiseniibacteriota bacterium | reverse complement strand
GACCTCGGCGATCTGCTTGCCCTGGGCGCCGTAGAAGTGGAGTCGGTTCCGCTCGGGGACATTGATGTTGAGGCTCAAGCCGACCACCGTGCCGCGTGCGGAGATCGCATAGCTGACATCCTCCGTCGGCCCGATGCGCCAAAGTGTGGTGCCGGCGGCGTCGCGCAGCGCGAAGGTCTCGGTCGGTGCGAAGTCGGCTGCGCCGTGGCGTGCGCGGCGCACGCCGACATACGCTCCGCCCACGGAGAGGTAGAGGCGTTCGCCGGGCGCGGCCTGCACGCGGCGGGCGACCTCGCCGCCAGGCTGCAGGAACGTAACCCGGCCCATCTCCAACACACCGACGGAGCCATCGGCGCAGGGGGAGACCTGCAGGAGATCCTGGTCGGATGAGAGGATCGGCTCGAGCGCGAGCTCCGCCGGGTGCGCGGCGGGCACGAAGCCCGCCAGAGCGATCATCGCCAGGGGCAGCAGCACCAGCACCGGGATCGCAGCGAGGCGAGATCCTGGAGACCGGCGCGAGTGATGGCGCGGATACATGCGACCTCCTTCTCGATTGGAAGCCCGTCCGGCGCTCCTGCGCGGCGGGCCGCGGCGGGGGGATCAGGCTCGACACCTCCATTGTACACCGGATCGCCCCGCTCCAGAAGATGCGTCCACATCCTGGAGTCGTGCGCATCGGAGGGCTCGCCCAGCGTCCGGGGCGTGACGGCCGCTGCCGTACCCAACCATGGCCGCCAGCGACTCCTCTGGCGGGTCGCCAGCATCCACCTGCTCGGCGCCCCGACCCTGCTGATCCCCGCGCGGCACTACGATCCGGACCGGCTGCTCCATGGGATCATGCCCGCTTCCGGGGTGCGGGGGCGGGCCTACCAGAGTGGATAGGAGAGTGTCACGCCGAGATAGATCATCAGCACGTCCGTGCTGCTCTTGCTGAGGTCGTAGATCACCGCGCCATTCTCGCGCCGGATCGAGCCCTCCTTGAGGTACTCGGCCTCGCCCCCCAGCAAGTACCAGGCGCCGCCGGTGACGTAGATGTTGAACTGCCCTCCCGCGAACAGCTCGCCCGCCTCGGCGGCCTGCTTCTCGGCCTCGCCGCACGGCACGGTCTTGCTGTGGACGCGCACCTGCAAGCCGCCGCCGATGCCGTAGGAGAGCGCGGTGTCATCGGAGTTCGTCGATTCGGCCACCGTCTCGTCTTCGAATCCCTCCTCGCTCTCGATGCGCGTGGTGGTCCTGAAGTTCTTGAAGCCGACGAGGCCATCGAGGAATGGACGCACCACGCCCCGCGTCGGCTGCAGGCGCAGCAGAACGTGGCCGTAGATGATGCGATGATTGGTGATCACGTCGACCGTGACGTCGGGAATCGTCGTGCTGAACGGCTCCTTGCGCTCCTCGCGCCCGATCTCCAGCGCCCCGAAGCCGACACCGATCATCAGCGGCACGCGCTCGAAGGAGAGACCGCCGTTGAGGTGCCCGCCGAACCCGGTGTTGTCGACCTCATCGGCAAGATCGCCTTGCGGAAGGCCGACGGCGAAGGCCGCATCGCCCTCGATCCGGCCGGTGCAGGCCGCATCTGCGGCAGGCGGCAGCAGGGCAACCAGGACGAGCAGCATCAACGCAGCGATCCGTACGCCGTGCGGTGTGGCGGTGCACATCGGTCCTCCCTTGCAGCGGTTGTGTGTCGGTCTCTGCTGATTGTGCGCCGGCGAAGGTAGCCGATGCCGCCGGGAGGCGGCAATCGCGGATGCGGAGGGCCTCAGCAGGATGCCATGGGGGGCGATTTGCGACTTGTCGTGCGTCGCTCGCGGTATTACGATTCTCCGAAACGTAATACGTAGGCCCAGCCGTGGGAGGTCCTGATGCTTGTACCTGCGCCCGCATCCATCCCGCCGAATGCCGCCGCCCGACTGCGTCGCGCGGCCATGCGGACGCTGCCGCTCATTGTGCTGCTGCTGCCGACCGGAGCCGCAGCCCACGACCTCTGGATCGAGCGCGACGCGGAGGGCTGGACGCTGCTGCGCGGACATCGCCACTCCGTTCACGCGGGCGAGGCGGTGCTGCCGTATTCGCCGGAGACTCTCGAGGGGGTCACCTGTGTCGCAGTCTCGGGAGAAGCGCTGCCCTGCGCGGCGGCGCAGCGCTATCCGCTGCGGGTCCCGGAGGCGGGGCAGGCGGCCGTCTGCTTCCAGATCTCGAGCGGCTACTGGACCCAGACACCGTACGGCACGCGGAATGCCCCGCCTGCGCAGGTGAAGCAGGCGATTCGAAGCTGGCACTCGCGCGAAGGAGCCAAGCGGATCGCCGAATGGTCCGCGGCCTTCACGCGGCCGCTCACCTCGGGGCTCGAGCTCGTCCCCCTCGAGGATCCGTTCGCCTTGGAGGCGGGGGAGAAGCTACATCTGCGCGTTACCCTGCGCGACGCGCCGTGCGCGGATGCGATCGTCTCCTACTTCGGCGAGCCGCGGGGCCGGAGTGGTGAGGAGGGGACGATCAACGTACGTCTGCGGCAAGACGGCCTGCAGATGATCGAGGCGAGCTTCAGCGAGCCCGACTCCGCCGGGGTGTGCGAGGAGATCGTGCATGCGGCGACCTTGAACTTTCTCCTGCCGGAGGCGCCGTAGGATGCTGGATGGGGACGTTTCGGTGGCAGGCAGCGGCAGGCTCGGACGGGTCGCCGGGCGGCACTCCTCGGCCACGCGCGCGGTTCCGCGCCGAGGCCCGATCCCCGGGCTGCGCCTGCTCCTGAGCGCCGCGCTGATCGCGCTCCTCGCGCTGCCGGCGCGGGCGCACGAGGTGCATCACGCGGTGCGACAGGGGCCGGCGACGGTCGTGCAGCTCTCCTACGCCGGCGGCTCGCCCTTCTCCTACGAGAGCTACGAGATCCGTTTCGAGGACCAGGAGATCCCGCGGCAGGTGGGCCGCACCGATTCCGCGGGGCGCATCGTCTTCGTCGTGGATCGTGCGGGAACGTACCGCCTGCGCGCCTTCTCCGAGGATGGCCACGGGGCGACGCTGGCGCTCGATCTGGATCCACCAGGCCCGCCCCTCGGCCATCGCGGCACCGCGCCGCCGGGCGAAGCCGATGCTGCCGCCGGCGCGGCGGCCGGAT
>WJJG01000125.1 GCA_014729815.1 Candidatus Eiseniibacteriota bacterium | reverse complement strand
TTCGTCCAGCTGCTGGCGGAGATCGGTGGGGCCCGGGATGGATCCGCCTTGGATCTCGTCGCGCACCATCCGCATTGCGGCTCGACGACGGTCAACCTGGGTGTCGTCGAGCTGGGCCCATCGGGGGGCACGGCCAAGCTCAATCTGCGCTTTCCCTGCGGACTCGATGCGAAGCGCGTCGCGGAGAAGGTGCATGCTACAGCCGCCGCGGCACAGACGACCGCGGGGCTGCAGATTTCCTCCGCGATCGAGGGATGGACCCAGGAGCCGCTCCTGGTCTCCGAGGAAGCCCACCCGGAGTTCCTCTCGGCGCTGCAGGAGGCCTATCAGACCGTGACCGGGCGCGAGCCACACCTGCGGGCGATCGCGGGGACGACATACGCCAAGGCCTTCCCCCTGGCGGTGGCCTTCGGTCCGTTGGACGAAGTCGCCGGAGAACGCGAGCTGGCCCACGAGGTGAATGAGCGCGTCACGATCCGGCGCCACCTCGAGAACATCCGGATCTATGCCATGGCGCTGGCGATCCTCGCCTGCGGCGCCTGACTGGTCTCCCGTTCGTAGATCAACACCCGCTCCGGTGAGAGCAGGCGCTCGAGCAGAAGCCGGCGGTCGCGCAGGCGCAGAGCACCTGTTGCGAAACGGTAGCGTGCCACGGGGCCCACCCTGCGCACATGCAGTCGACGGGCCAGGCGAAAC
The DNA here is from genome assembly GCA_014729815.1 of Candidatus Eiseniibacteriota bacterium. Taxonomy (GTDB): domain Bacteria; phylum Eisenbacteria; class RBG-16-71-46; order CAIMUX01; family WJJG01; genus WJJG01. Next base: position 11,059 of record WJJG01000125.1, on the reverse strand, counting down.
CCCCGGCGAACGCTGCCGGTCAGCGAGAGCGATTCCATGAAGGCGTGAGATCCGCGAAACAGCTCCACCGGGACGATCAGAAGCAGCGCGCCCCCGGGGCGCAGGACGCGGGTCACTTCCGACAGCACGGCGTCGAGATCCGGTAGATGCTCGGCGGTGTGCACCGAGTAGACCAGATCGAAGCTCCCGGGACGGTAGGCGAGATGTTCGGCCGCCATGGGACGCACCGGCATCTCCGGCGACTGCGCGCTGCGAGCCTCGGGCAGATCGATCCCCTCGATCCGTACGCGCTTCCCATGGCGGCGCTGCACGGCGCCCAGCACCCGACCGTCCCCAGCGCCGATCTCGAGAATGCGACGGGCGCCGCACTCGGCAATGCACGCGCTGATCACCGCCACATGCTTGCGGACGATCTTCTCCCGGTACGATCTGCGCAGCCGGCGGTAGAAGCCCCGCAGACCGCGCTCCTGCGCCGGTGCCGGCCAGGAGATCAGGTTGTGATAGCGATTGCGGTGCGGATTCACGTCGCCTCGCTGCCTCGTTTGCTATGTGGAAGACGGATGGGTGGGGCTCAGGAGCCCTTCGATGATCAGATCGGTGGCCGCCTCTTCGTCGAGCCCCCGCGCCATGAGTGTCTCGAGCTGCTTGGCATCCACGCTCCCGATGGCCGCCTCATGCGTGACGTGGGCCTGTGGATGTTCGACCTCGACGACCGGGATCGCCTCGGCATAGCCTTGCTCGCGCACGATCTCCTTGCAGTCGATGTGACCCCGGGCATACGCGGCCTTGGCGCGCAGCACGTTCTTGACCTCCGCGCGGGCCTTCTCGCGCACGGCGATGTTCGTCGTCAGCACGGCGCGCGCGCGTTCACCCACCAGATCGGCCTGCTCCTCGATGGCGATCCGATCGTCACCCCGGCCGCTGACCCGCGCCGACATCTCGAGGACGGCCCCGGCGGCAACGGTCGCCCGATAGCGGATCTCCATCTGGCCCACGCGCCCTTTGAGCAGCTCGAAATCGGTGCGGAAGCGGGCGCCCTCGGCCAGATCGATCCGGGCATGGGGCACCACTCGCAACCCTCCGGCCGGGCTGTGGACGTGGCGCTCGAGATAGACATATTCGGCGCCGGGGCCGATGTTCGTCTCGGCTTCCATCTCGTGGAGCACATCCACGGCGTTGGGGAAGGTGCAGCTGGCCATCACGGCCGCGCGGGCCCCCTCCTCCAGGTCGGTGCGGATGCGCACCCGTTGGATGCCCTGTTCGGGCAGGATGCCGAAGCAGATCCGCACCGGCTCGGCGATCTGGGTACCGCGGGTGACCCGAATGTGCGCGGATACGCCGTCTTCCGCTTCCTCGGCTTCAACCTTCAGGCCGGGCACCAGATGTCGGCCCACAACGCGGTTGCCATGGATCTCGACATGGGCGATGTCGGGTGATGTCACGCAGGCTTCGCCGATGCTTTCGTAGAGGCGGCGGATCAGCTCAGCGCTCTCCATTGCAATCCTCCCGCGGCGCATTCTGATGATCGCAGGGCAGGCAGCGCTCGCCGTAGAACTCCTTGATCTTCGCCACTGAACCCTTGGCCACCATGCGCCCGCAGCAGATCAGGAAGGCGTGATCGGCCTGCTCCAGCACCGTCTGGCTGTGGGTGATCAGCAACACCGTGACCCCTTCCTCCCGGAGCAGACGGATCGCATCGAAGATGCGCCCCAGCGCCTCCACGTCGATGCCCGAGTCGGGCTCGTCCATCATCACCAGACGCGGCTCTTGCGCCAGGATCGAGGCCAGCTCGATGCGCTTGCGCTCGCCGCCGGAGAGCGTGCGGTCGACCGCGCGATCGAGGTAGCGGTCCGGATCGAGGGCCACCTGCTCCAGGCGCCGGCGCAGGGCCGCCTCGGTGGCATCGGCGGCCCCGGCCCCGACGAAACGACGGACGGTGAGGCCTTCGTAGCGCGCCGGCTCCTGCCAAGCCAGGGCGATCCCCAAGCGGGCCCGCTGATCGATCGACAGCTCCTTGATCGAGCGGTCTTCGAAGCGCACGTCGCCCCCATGCGCGCGATAGTCCCCCAATCCCATGATCATCGAAGCCAGGGTCGACTTCCCCGCGCCGTTGGGACCGACAACGGCATGCACATGGCCCGGCCAGAAAGCCATCGAAAGGCAGTCCAGAATCCGCCGACCGCCGAGCTCGAGGATGATCTCCTGGAGTTCGAGGATCGAATCGCTGCTCATCTCTGTCTCCCTCGCCTGCGATCCCCGCGGAGCGCGTGGCTGCCGCGCACGGGCGCAGCCGGCGCTGCCGCTTGCCGCGCGTTCAGTTGACGATCGTGCCCTCGGGCGCCTCCGCCGTGGCATCCAGCAGCCTGCCGCTCGCCGCGTCGTAGCGACCGGTCGCCAGGGCAACCACCAGCTCGGCAGCCCGGCGCGGCGGGACGTCCTCGCCGCGCTGCAGACGATCGCCGAGGCGCGACATCCATTTGCGCCCCGCCTCGGTATCGAGGAACTGCTCGGTCATGCGCGTGCGAACCAGCCCCGGTCGCAGAGCGAAGGCGCGCACGCCGGTACCCTCGAGCTCTTCCGCCAAGCTCTCGGTGAAGCCCATGATCGCGGCCTTGCTGCATCCATAGGCAGCGGCGTAGGGAAACGGTCCACGCGTCCCGCCGCCGACGAGGTTGACGATGCGGCCTTCTTTGCGAGCGATCATCCGTGGCACCACCGCCCAGGTACACAGGTAGGTCATCGAAATATTGTCCGAAATGTCTCGCATCCAGTCCCGAGGATCGACCAGCCAGGACGGACCGATGGCCGTGAGGCGCCCCGCGTTGTTGACCAACAGATCGATCTGGCTCGCATTGCGGTCGACCTCCTCGATCATACGCTCGACCTGCTGACCGTCGGTCAGATCCGCCGGGAGCACGCGAGCGCTACCGCCCTGTTCGCCGATGCGCTCAGCGGTCGCGCGGAGGCCCTCCTCATCCCGCGCGGTCAGCACGAGCCGCGCGCCGGCAGCAGCACAGCGCAACGCAATCGCTCGGCCGATCCCGCGACTACTGCCCGTCACCACGGCTACTTGTCCTCTCAGATCCATGTCGCCCTCTCTCTCTGTCCTCCCATGGATTCTTGCGCCGGAAGGACCCCCTCCCGCCGAGACGTCGGAGCCATCCGCCCGCGAACCAGATGATACCGCTCTTCGCCTACGCGCACATCGGCAACCACGGCGCCCCGCCCAGGATCCGGCAGATCGACCTCCGCGCGGGGCAGTGCGGAAGTGCCGCGGCACCGCTCTGCGAGCATCACGCCGACGGGAGTCCCTCCGGGGTCCCGCACGTCGAAGCCCAACTGTTTTGCCAGGGCGACGATCTCTGCGAAGTCCATCTCGCGCCCTCCTTTCGCGATGCGCTGCGCCGGATTGCCGGGCCATCCGCGGCCCGCGCATCGTCACCCGTAGCCGGGTTCGGCGGTCGGGACCATCCGGGGGATTCCTGGATCCGTTTCGCGTTTCCACCCAGAGACGCCCACGGCGACCGCGGATACCTTGAGGGGTGATGGAACTGGAGCCGGAGGGGGAGATGACCGTGGAGCAGATGCCCAACGCGGAGATCGCCGGGCTGCTCGAGCGGGTGGCCGGGCTGCTGGAAGCCGATGGAGAGAGTCCTTTCCGCGTGCGCAGCTATCGCCGCGCGGCGCGCCGCATCCGCGAGAACGAGTGCTCGATCACTCGCCTGGCGCTCGAGGGCGGGCGAGAGCGACTGCAGGAGATCCCAGGCATCGGAGAGGCGCTGGCCGGCGCGATCGAGGAGATCGCCGAAACCGGGCGCCTCGGCCTGCTACAGCGCCTCGAGAGCCAGCAGACGCCGCGGCGCACGCTCGCACGCGTCCCGGGGATCGGCCCGAAGCTGGCCGCCCGCATCCACGACGAGCTGGGGGTCGAGTCGCTGGAAGCGCTGGAGCGGGCGGCCCACAACGAACGGCTGGCCCGCGTGCCGGGTATCGGAGAGCGTCGCCTCGCGGGCATTCGCGATGCGTTGGCCGGGATGCTCAGCCGGGCGGGGGCGCGCCGGGCGCGCGAGCGGCAGCGCACGGCCGACGACGGAGAGGGATCCTCCCGCTCACCCGCCACAGCTCCCAAGCCGCCGGTGGGTCTGTTGCTCGAGATCGACGCGGAGTACCGGCGCAAGGCGGACGCCGACGAGCTGCGCCGCATCGCGCCGCGCCGGTTCAATCCGTCGGGCGAGGCGTGGTTGCCGATCATGGAGGTCGAGCGTCAGGACTGGCGATTCACGGCGCTCTTCTCGAACACCGCCCGCGCCCACCAGCGCGGCAAGACGCACGACTGGGTCGTGATCTACTTCCGGCCGGCCGACGACTCGCGCCGCCAGTCCCAGTGTACCGTCATCACCGCAGAGCTCGGAGATTTGCGGGGAAGGCGCATCGTGCGCGGCCGCGAGCGCGCGTGCCGCGCCTACTATGCGAACCGCGGCGGCCGACGCATGCCCGAAGATGCGGCCGCGCGCTAGGTGGCTTCGCGTGACTTCGCAAAGGACCCTTCGCGATTGCCGAGCGCGGGAGACGCCCACCATCCCTGGGGAATCCCCGCGCGGTGACTCAGGTCGACTCCAGACAGGCCACCGGGAAGTTGCGGCAGAGCGCCGACACACGCAGCGCCACCTCTCCGTCGATCGTCTCGAACGCCACGGTCTCCGCGGTCAGGACGTTGCGCAGTGTCTCCCCGGCCGACCCGAACGGCGCCGGGATCCAGCTATCTTCCCAAACGGCGTCTCCTAGCGGCAGCGCGCCCGACTCGAAGCCGACCAGTCGCGCGTAGAGTCGTGGGGCGACCACCAACACCGTCGCCTCTGCGCTGCGCCGAGCGAAGGCAACCAGGTGGGAGGCGTGGGCGCCGCGGGGTTCGAGCGGCACATAGTCTCCCGAGCGGAAGAGCTCGTGCCGCGCCCCCCGCAGGGCCAGGATCTGGCGGATCAGAAGCAGCTTGGCACGGCCGTCGTCCAACGCCTCGAGCAGGCCCCGCGCCATCTCGGGGCCCACCTGCGGATCGAGGGCGTCCAGCATCACCGCCCGCCGCTCGTAGTCGACCGGGCGCCGATTGTCCGGATCGACGAGATTCCTGCGCCACAGCTCGGTGCCCTGATAGATGTCGGGCACGCCGGGCGAAGTGAGCGTCAGCAGCATCTCCGAGAGACCGTTGAGCATGCCGAAGTGCGCCACGCGCCGCTGCAAGGGACGGAACCCCGCCAGGAACCCATCCGGGGCGCCATCGGCAAGCAACGCGCGCGTGAACTCCCGCAGGGCGCGTTCGTAGGCCTCGTCGACGTGGATCCACTGCGTGTGGACCTTGGCTTCGCGGGCCGCCTTGATCGCATAGCCCTCGAGCCGCTCGCGCAGTTGATCGATCGCCTCCGCCGAAACCTCTCCTGCGGGCCAGAGTCCGATCAGGGTCTGATAGAGCGCGTACTCGTCGTTCTTGTCCGGTGCGAGGGTGTTGCCGATGCGCCGCTTCTTGGTGCGGTTGACCTGCATCCAGGCCCTGACCGCCGTCCGCCAACGATCGGGCACCTCGGAGAGCACATGGAGGCGCGCGCGCAGATCGGCACTGCGCTTGCTGTCATGGGTCGAGGTCGAAAGCATCGTCAGTGGCCACTGCGCCGCGCGGTCGGCGTTACGCTGGTGGAACTCGGCGGGCGAAACGCCGAAGTGGCGCGGATCGCCGCCCACCTCATTGAGCGAGATCAATCGGTTGTAGATGTAGAGACTGGTGTCCTCCATCCCCTTGGCCATCACCGGCCCGGTGTACTGCTGAAAGCGCAGCGCGAAGCGTCGCACCGCATCCGCATACGCCTGCGACGCGCCGTCAGGCGTCTCGACGAGCAGGACTCGCTCCAAAAAATCGTAGATGCTGTCGTCGGGAGCGCGGTCGCGTCGCCGCGCCCGCGCGATGGCGCGCGAGATCGACCGCCGATCGGCATCGGTGACGCGGTCGGAGCGAACGTAAGTGCGATAGACCGTCAGGGCGGCCACGACCTCGGAGAGCGCTTCGCGCATCCGCTTGAGGGTGAAGTCGCGCGTATGCAGGTCCAGCTCCGAGATGCGACCGAGCTCTGTCGCCAGCATGTTCAGCTCGCTGGCCATCGGCTCTTCGATGACGCGCTTCTTGCTGCGATAGAGCAGTTCGCCGAAGTCGCGCCTGCGTCCGAGAAGCCAGGTGTAGCACTGGTCGAGCCCGCGCTCCCCCGCCGGATCGACGAAGAGCCCCCCCACCTCGCGGGCGAAATCGTACCCGGTCGTGCCGCGCACCGGCCAGCTCTCGGGAAGGCGCTCCTGGGGGGCGAGGATCTTCTCAAAGACCAGGTAGGGCGGCGGTGACGCCTCCCGGACAGAGGCCGGCAGCTCGCGGTCGGCAGCCTCGAGCAGCGCGCGGGCGTAGCCTTCCGAATCGTAGAGACCGTCGGGGTGGTCGATGCGCAACCCATCGACGGCCCCACGGTTGACCAGCGCGCAGACCAGCCCGTGCGTCTCTTCGAAGGCCTCGCGGTTCTCCATCCGCAGGCCGGCCATCTCGTTGATGTCGAAGAAGCGCCGGTAGTTGATCTCGTCGGACGCGACGCGCCAATAGGCCAACCGATAGGCCTGCGCCTCGAGGACGGCGTGCAGGTGATCGATCGCCGGCGACCCTTCCCCGTTGCCGTCGAAGAAGACCCGGTTCTCCTCGATGAAGCGCACGATCTCCGGCGTCTCGCGACACTGCCGGGCGAGCTGCCGCTTGAGCACCTGGCCGTCGCGATAGCGAATGGCAACACGCTCGGCAGCGGACTCCTCGCGTCGTGGCAGGCTCTCGAAGGCTGCCACGGTACTCTGGAACTCGAGGTACTGTGGCGCCTGCGCCCCGAGCGCCTGCTGCAGGCGTCGCAGATCGTGGGCCAGGACCAACGGATAGGTTCGCGGATCGAGCGGGAAGCGGTGCTCGTGATAGGCGAGTTGGAGCTCGCCGCGCTCGGCGTCGAAGCGCAGGCGCAACAGACCGCGCTCGAGAACCGTGCCGTAGTGGTCCTCGAGCACGGGCAGGAGCACCTTGCCGTGCAGCTCCCGCTTGACCGGATGCCAGTCGATATCGAAGAACGCTGCGCGGCGTGAGGCGGGACCATGCTCGAGGACATCCATCCACCACGGATTGTCCGATCCCACGGCCATATGGTTGGGAACCATGTCGAGGATCAGGCCCAGGCCGGCCTCATGGAGGGCAGCCACCAGGCGCTCGAATCCCTCGCGGCCACCGACCTCCGCATTGAGAGCGCCGTGATCGGTGATGTCGTAGCCGTGCGTGCTCCCCGGACGCGCCTGAAGCACCGGGGAGAGGTAGACGTGACTGATTCCGAGGCGCTTGAGATACGGCACCAGCGCGGCGGCATGATCGAAGGTGAACGCACAGCTCATCTGCAGCCGGTAGGTGGCCGCGGGATGGCGGGCCCGCCCGCGCCGGCGCTCCTCCCGGGCGCGATCGGATGGATGCACCAGGCCACTGCCGCGCTCCTTCTGCAGCCGCTCGGTGAGCCGCGCGAAGCGCGCATCGGCCGCGAGCGTCTCCAGATCGACGGTCAGTTTGCGGCGCCAATTCGGGTACTGGTCGGTGGTCCCCGGCAGATTGACCTGCTCGGTCTGCCCGAGCACGTCCTCGAGCTGGAAGAGCAGCAGCCAGGACGGGCTGCGCGCCAGGTAGTGGTGGATCGCCTCGGAGAGCTGCGGGGTCATGTCGGGATGAAATGCCGTATCGAGACTTGTGCCCTCGGGAAGCAGCTCGGCGCGCGAGAGCGCCAGGAGGATCTGCGCGCGATCCTGCGCGCGGGCCACCAGCTGCGCCTCATGCACCTCGGGGGAAGGATAGAGGTCGAGCGCTTCGCGTACGGCGATGTCGCGCCCACGCCAGTAGCCGGCCAGCGTCGGCAGGTCGTGCGTGCTGGCGGTCACGACGGCCTGGGCGGGGTACTCCTCGGGAGCGCGCAGCTCGCCGCCCTCCTGGCGTTCGAAGAAGAAGACGCGATAGGACAGCACGCCGGCCGGGCCGAGCGCCTCCCGCACCTCGTCGGGCACGGTTCCCAGATCCTCTCCGATCACCAGACAACGATTGCGGTGGCTCTCGAGCGCCAGGATACCGAGCAGGTCGGCGAACGGGTAGCGCACATAGGCGCCCTCGAGCGGCGTCGCACCTTCGGGCACCCAGAAGAGACGCATGAGACCCATGACATGGTCGATGCGCAGCGCGCCGCCGTGGCGCATGTTGGCGCGCAGCACATCGATGAAGGGCGCATAGGCGCGATCGCGCAGGCGCGCGGGCACAATGGGAGGCAGACCCCAATCCTGCCCCTTGAGATTCAGATCGTCCGGCGGGGCACCGATGCGCGTGGAGAGCGCATAGAGGTCTTGCTGTCCCCAGGTCTCCGCACCGCCGGCATCGACGCCCACGGCGAGGTCCGCGTAGAGACCCACCTCGAGTCCCAGCTCCCAGGAATGGCGACCGGCCGCGGCGAGCTGTGATTCGGCCAGCCACTGGACGTATTGGTAGAACTCGATGCGCGCGCGATGTTTCTCGGCGAAGCGCGCCACCGCCTCGCTCTCGGGATCACGATGCGCGTCCGGCCAGGCCGGCCAGCTCCAGCGTGCGGCATCCTCGTCCGCGTGATGCTCGGCCAACGCCTGAAAGAGCGCGCAGTGCCAGAGCGGATGCCCGCGATCGGCCCGGTAGGCGCGAAAGGCGCGCCCGCGGTCCGACTCGGCCGCGAGATGCTCGCGGCGGAAATGCTCGTAGAGCAGTTCGAGCGCGCGCTGCTTGACCGCCGCCACGCCCGCGTAGTCCACCCGCTCCTGTTCGCGCAAGGTGCGCAGACGTGCCTGGAATGCGGGATCCGCGACCAGCGCACGCGCGGCCTGGCAATGCGAGAACTCCGGCACGGCTTCGACATCGATGTAGAGCCAGTTGAGGAAGCGTCGCGACGCAGGACTGTAGGGGCTGGCACGCTCGGGATCGTGCGGAAAGAGGGCGTGCAACGGATTGAGCCCCAGGATCCCGGAGCCGCGGTCGGCGCAGAGCGAGAGGAGCTCTCGCAGATCGGTGAAATCGCCGATGCCCCAGTTGCGCGGCGAACGCAGAGCGTAGAGTTGGATCGAGGGTCCCCACACTCCGGCACGGGTCGCCAGACGCGGCGGCACGTAGCAGGACGGCGGCGTGACGATCAGCGACATCGTCGCCCATGGCTCCTCCTCTCCCGAACGGCGGAGCTCGAAGCGGTGATAGCCGAGCTCGGGCAGGTCGCCGAAGTCGAATCCCACCTGCACGTAGGGCCGACCGTCCACCTCGCGCCGTTGCTCGACCGGTAGCTGCCCAAGGGGGACCTCTCCGCGCTGCTCGCCGCCCTGCTCGCGGCGCAGGATCCACTCGAAGGCGCCGCCCAGCTCTGCCTCCGGCAGGTGCAGATCGATGCGCAGCGGCCGCTCCCCGGAGCGCGCCACGCGCACCGGCGGCAAGGGCAAGCGCCATTGCGCATCGACTTGCTCGCGCAAGGCGGCCGCCGCCGATGACTCGTCGGTCACTTCGATCCCCATCGCGCGCAGCAGATGGCGAGCCGCTTCCTCCGAGAGATCGTGACGCTGGCCGAAGATGTCCCAGTAGTGATCGTCGATGCCGCAATGCGCGATCAGCTCCGCCAAGGCTGCATTCATGCGGTCCCCCCTCCGCCCGAATCCAGGAACCAGGCCACCGAGGCGGCCGGCAGTCGACCCGCTGCCAGTGCGTCGGCCACGCCGCGCTCGCTCTCGAGTAGCAGCGGCGCGGGCGGGGCAACCATGCCGCAGAGCGCTCGCGCGCTCAAGTTGGCGCATGCGATGAGCCGCGGGCCGTGCTGCGACTGCCACACGACCTGCAGGGCCGCCCGACCGAGAGCCGACCAGCCCCGCTCTCCCTCGGCCAGGCCCGGTAGGTGCGGCACGATCGCCCGTTGACGCACGTCCAGGGCCGCGTGCACGTGCGCCCGCCAAGCCGCATGGTCGCCCCGCTCCCGCGCCTCCCAGTCGAGGCGGCTGCGCGCGAAGGTCTTCCGGGCCTGCGGATCCGGAATCCGCTCGGCGGCGGCCGGGTCCGCGAACTGCGGGAAGCGCGCGAACTCGCGCCGCCGGCCGGCAGTCACGCTCTCGGCCAGATCCGGACCGAAGTCGCAGAAGAAGAGAAACGGCTGGCGCGAACCATACTCCTCGCCCATGAAGAGCAGCGGCGGGGCGGGAGCGAGCAGAAGCAGGGTCAACGCCGCCCGCACCGCTCGTGGGTCGGCCAGCGCCGTGAGTCGTTCCCCGAGGGCGCGATTGCCGATCTGGTCGTGATTCTGCAGAAAGCCGACGAAGGCGGTCAGGGGCAGGTGCGCGCTGCGCGATCCCCGCTGCGCTCCCTCGCGAAAGCCCGAGCGCTCTCCCTGATAGGCAAAGCCCTCGGTCAGGCAGCGTCCCAGATGATCACGCGCGCCGGCGGCGTAGTCGGCATAGTAGCCCTCCTCTTCACCGGTCAGGAGGCAGTGGCAGGCATGGTGGATATCGTCGTTCCACTGCGCGACGAAGCCCCGGGGCGCGCCCGATGGTGCACGCTCGAGGTAGCGGGTTTCGTTGGCATCGTTTTCCAGAACCAGATGCACGGCGCGCTCGCGCCCGGGTCCGGCCTGCACCGCCGCGGCCAGCTCCTCGAGGATGTCGGGGTCGGAATCATCGTGGATGGCATGCACCGCATCGAGGCGCAGCCCGTCCATGCGGTACTCCACCAACCAGAAGAGGGCGTTGTGAACGAAGAAGTCGCGCACCGCGCGAGAGTCGGGGCCCGCGAAATCGATCGCCGCGCCCCAGGGCGTCTGGTGCGCATCGGTGAAGAAGGGACTCGCGTAGAGGTGCAGGTAGTTGCCCTCGGGTCCGAAATGGTTGTAGACGACATCCAGCAGGACCATCAGCCCGAGCCGATGCGCCGCCTGCACGAGCGACTTGAGCTCGGCGGGGGTTCCGTAGCTGGCCGAAG
>WJJG01000124.1 GCA_014729815.1 Candidatus Eiseniibacteriota bacterium | reverse complement strand
CTGCGCGCGCAACGCCTCTGGCGGGTTGGGGAGCCGCGCGTTGGCGAGACTGCTCAGCAGCTGCCGGACCTCGGTAGCAAGCTGCGAACAGCGCGGGCAGGTCGTGATGTGCGCCTGCACCGCGGTCTTCAGACGATCCGGAGATTCGATCCAGTCCAGGATCTGTTCCCAACTGGCATGTTTCTCGGGCATTTGCGCACCTTCTCCCGCTCGCGGGATTTCCGGGTCGTTCGCGCCTGTCCTCCGCATTGGGAGGGCTCGTAGCTGCCGCATCCTCTGCGGATCGGATCGTCCGTCACTGCCGACGGCGGCTCCGTCCACTAGACGCGGAAGGGGGAGGCTGTGATAGCCCCCGCAGCCACTTTTCCGCCCGTTGCAGGCACCGGGCCCGGGTCGGGCCGATGCTCCCGATCGGCATCCCCTCGCGTGCCGAGATCTGCTCGTAAGAGAGCGGGGGCTCCTCGAGATACAGCGCGCGCAGGAGGCGCCGGCAGCGGGGATCGAGGTGCGCGAGGGCATCGAGGACCTGGGCGGCGGCCTCGAGGCGCTCGAGCTCGCGCAGGATCTCCGGCTGCACGGTCCGCGCCCCCTGGGTCGTCTCCGCCCTAGGTGCTTCATCGAGAGAGACTTCCGGGTTTCGGCGCCGGATCCGATCGATGCCCAGGCGGTAGGTCAGGGTGTAGATCCAGGAGGCCAGACGGTGGGGATCGCGCAGCGTGTCGATCGAGTCGAGGATCGTCAGGCAGGCGTCCTGGAACAGGTCGTCGCGAGCGGCATCGTCGAAACCGAGCCGGACAGCCACCGAGTAGATCAGTCGGCCGTACTCGTCGAACAGCTGCCGCCAGGCGCCCTCGTCGCGAAGGGCCAGCTTCTCGCAGAACTGCTTGCGATCCATGCCTCTCCCCGGCCGATCCGCAGACGATCCTGTCGCAACGGGGCGGGCGGGGTCCGCCGGGCGACCCGAATGTCGGCTCCGACTGGTCCACGGCGGACCCGAAAGCGCAGCCGGAGGCCCATCTCTACCATATCCGCAGGCGGCTGCTTGCGGAGTATGCCACAGACGAGGGTCCGGCCTTAGTCCGAAGTCAGGGAGATGCCACCGTATGCGAGCGCCGGGGCGTCTCGGCCCCGAGGCCCCGCACGTGATTGACGCTGGACCCCCGAGCGCGGTAACATAGCATAGGAAGATATCTTGCGCGGCATCTGCGGCGCGCGGCCCCCCCACTCCGGGCGCCCTGGAATCGGAGCAATGCAATGCACACAGTCCGGATTCTTCTCACGATCCTCGCCTGCTTGCCGGTCGCTACGGCGCTGGCGCAGGACTACCCACCCGAGCAGATCTGCTGCGTACTCGAGCCGGGCGCCGACATCGAGCTGATCAATCAGCAGTGGGGCACCAGCACGCTGAGTGCCGCCCCGAGCGGCAACCTCTACCTGCTGCGCGCGGAGGGCGTCGAGGATCTCGAATCTCTTGCCGAGCAGATGACGCTCGATCCCGCCATCTCCGCCGCCGGCGCGAACTACCACATCGAGACGCCCGAGGCGATCCGCATGATGGTCGTGCCCGCCATCGGCGGCACCTGGGAGGACTACCAGGATCAGTCGCTGACGCAGCGGATCGGACTCGCAGAAGCGCACGAGATGAGTCGCGGCGCAGGCGTGGTCGTCGCCGTGCTCGATACTGGAATCGACCCCGATCACATCGCCTTCGAGGGGATCATCTCGCCCGATGGCTACGACTTCATCGATGAGGATGACCAGCCCTGGGAAACCGCCAACGGGATCGACGAGGATGGCGACGGCACCGCCGACGAGGGCTTCGCGCATGGCACGATGGTCGCCGGCATCGTGGCCCTCGTGGCGCCGGAAGCGACCCTCCTGCCGATTCGGGTTCTCAACGATGAAGGACTCGGCACGGTCTACACGGTGACACGCGGCATCCTGTACGCTCACGAGCAAGGGGCCGACGTGTTCAACATGAGCTTCGGCATCCCGATGACGATCCCGACGATGTGGCCCGAGATCGAGATGGCGGCCGACGCCGGGGCGATCCTGGTCTCGGGGGCCGGCAACGAGGATCGCGAGGAGCCGCCCTACTATCCGGGTATCGACCCGCGGGTCTTCATGGTCACGGCCCTCGACTCGGCTGATGCCAAGGCCGATTTCGCCTCCTACCATGAGGAGGTCTTCGTGGGGGCCCCCGGGGTGGGTGTCCTCAGCGCCTATCCCGGCAACGAGTGGGGGCTGGGAGCCGGCTGTTCGTTCGCGGCGCCGTTCGTCTCGGGCGAAGCCGCGCTCATCCTCGAGATGCTGCCGTACTACGATCCCCCACATGGAGGCGGAGAAGGTGAGGGCGAGGGCGAAGATGAAGACGATGATGAGGACGGGGACGACTACGAGCGCTTAGAGGAGTCGATCTGCGATTCGGCCTTCGAGATCGACGACATTCCGGGCAACGAGGCGTATGAAGATATGCTGGGCGCGGGCCGCATCTATCTGCCCGATGCGCTCCGCGGCCTGACGATGGATGTGCCGGCCGATGCTTCGATCGGCATGCGTCTGGCCTGCTTCCCCAATCCGTCGCTCGGACGGGTTGCCTTCCGCCTACCGGCTGCCGGCGATGCCGGATCGCTCGAGCGCCTGATGATCTTCGATGCGACGGGCCGTCTGGTGCGCTCGCTGGCGGGCGAAGGCGGACGGCAGATCTCCTGGAACGGGCGCGACGCCTCCGGCAGCCGCGTGCCGGCGGGGATCTATTGGGCCCGCAGCAGCTCCGCGGCGGGCGGTGAGTCCCCCGTGCGGCTGATCCTTCTGCGATAGCGCGACAGGCGGGCAGCGAGCCTGCCTGTGGCCAGCGATTCCCCGGCACCGCCATCGGCGGCTCTGCCGCGCCTTGCCTCGCGGGCAACGCTTGCCGCGACCATCAAGCGTTCAGAGATCGTCGAGCGGACTGGCGATCCCCGCCGAGATGGTCGGCAACAAGTGGGTGTAGATCATCGTCGTCTCGACGCTCTTGTGACCGAGCAGATCCTGAATCCGGCGCACGTCGACGCCCCGACTGAGCAGGTGCGTGGCGAAGCTGTGCCGCAGGGTGTGTACGCTGGCCGGTTTGGCAATCCCGGAGCGTCGGACCGCATCTTTCATGGCTCGCTGCACGGTCGTCTCTGCTACATGCCAGCGACGGATCTTGCCATCGGTCGGTTCGGAATGCAGCTTGGCGGAGGGAAAGACGTACTGCCAACCCCATTCGCATCCGGCATTGGGATATTTGCGGCGCAACGCATCGGGGAGCGGAGCGTCGCCGGCGCCAGCCGCCAGGTCCCGTTTGTGCAAGGCGGCCACCTTGGCGAGATGCGCACGCAGCGCCGGCTGCAGGCGCTTGGGCAGGAGGGTGACCCGATCGGTGTCGCCCTTGCCGGCCCGTACGGTGATCGTACTCGCATCGAAGTCGAAGTCCTTGACCCGAAGCCGGACCAGCTCTCCCAGGCGTAGCCCGGCGCCATAGACGAGCTCGAGCATCAGGCGCTGTGTGCCACTCGCCCACTCGATCACGTCACGCACCTCTGGGACCGAGAGCACCAACGGCAGCTTGCGGCCCCGCCGCGCGCGCAGCGTGGAAGACATGTCGCCCAGATCCGCCCTGATCACGTGACGATGAAAGAAGAGCAGGGCGTGGAAGGCCTGATTCTGCGTCGATGCCGCGACGCGCTGTCGCGAAGCGAGCTGACTGAGATAGGCCTTGGCATCGGTCGTATCGGGCAGAGCCAGGTGCGCTGGCCCGAGGTAGCGCAGGTAGCGACGCGCCCAGCCGAGATAGCTGCGCTCGGTGCGCGGCGAGTAGTGCCGCAGCCGCAACAGCCGCCGCATCTCGGCCAGCATGGTCGCTGCGTTGGGATGCGCGGGAGCTGTCGGACGGAAGCCCGCCATGAAGGGCGGCTCACCGAGGGGGGTTGGGGGCCGAAAGCGGGCCGATGCGCTCGACTCGGGCCGGTGGGAAGCGCCAAGATCGGGAGATGCTTCACGCGGGTCCGCCTCGGAGCGTGCTTGAGACTCCCGATAGGGCCCGTAGTAGAGGCTGATCGCCTCGCCCGCCTGCCGAATCTGCCAGGCGGGCAAATCCGCATCGCGCAGATTCTCCAGGAAGATGTGCAGCGTGTCTCGCCAGTCCTCTTGCGGTCGCGTGCGGGCGAGACGCTGGAATCTGTGGACCCATTGGGAGAAGTAGGGGATGCGCAGATCGCTGGTGAGCCGACGTCGCTTCAGCCAGCGCTCGAAATCGGGCAGTCGTTGGCCGATCGGCTTGCGTGACACAGCACCTCCTTTGATTGGGCGGCTCGCTTCGGGGTGCGATTCGTCGAATGTGTGTAGCTTCCCTCGCGCCAAACATCCCCCAGATATGCAAGTATCTCCTGGGCTTCCCGGCACGGTTCGGGATTGCACGGCATCGTCTGGCAGGACATTCGAGCTACACGCCATGACCGATAGTCGGATATCTCGGCGTGCGCCGCCTCGGCTGCCGCCGCCCGAAGCGCCCGGCTGCTTGCCTGTCTGAGACAACTTCGGTAATCTCTAGAAGGTAGAAGATCGTGCTGCGGCGGGAAGCGAGCGCTACACGGACTCAGAGCCCAGCCATGGGGACACAGCAAGACGGGCGCCGCAGCGCTTCCTGCGCAAGAAGAGAATCAAAGGTT
>WJJG01000011.1 GCA_014729815.1 Candidatus Eiseniibacteriota bacterium | reverse complement strand
TGAGCAACGGCGGTGTCTACGGCAACGTGCGGCATCGACTCGTCTCGCCGCTGCTGGTCTCGGCCGGCGTCGATCTCTCGCGCTACAAGGTCTACGACCTCTACGATCTGCCGAGCTACGGCTCCTATCTGCGCGTGCGCTTCGACGCCGCCGATGAGCTGCACCTCTTCACTGAGGTCCAGCATCGCCGCGATCGCGTCATGGACAACGACCTGCGCCTCTATCTGGGGGCCGGGTACCGGTTCCATCAGCTCTACGGTGGAGCCCGGATGCGGGGGGAGTGAGATGGGATTCGCACGTCACCAACGCGGCGGTGGAGCCGGGGGAAACCAGAGCGGTCGCGCGCGTTATCGCAAGCTCGCAGCGGTCGGCCTGGCGCTGCTGATGATCACCGGCACGGTGATGGGCGCCAGCATGATGGAGGGGATCGTCTTCTCGCACCGCTTCCACGTCGAGGATATCGGCATCGCCTGCCAGGAGTGCCATCCGGAGGCCACCGAGGAGGGGACCAGCGTCGAGGATCGCCTGCCCAAGCGGGCGAGCTGCGGCACCTGCCACGATGTCGAGGACCAATCGAACTGCCGGCTGTGTCACGCCAGCGAGGACGCTTCGCCACGTTGCGCGACCGTGCAGGCCTGCGAGATCTTCTCGCACGCGGCGCACGCCCGCCTGCGGCCCGAATGCTCGACCTGCCACGAGGGGATCGCCTGCGCGGAGAGTTCCGAGGAGGCCTTCCTGCCGCCGGCGACGATCTGCGGGGAGTGCCACATGGCCGACGCCATCACACCGCAGAGTCACAGCCTGGCCTGGGAGCATCGGCACGGTCGCGCCGCCGAGCTCGAGGAGCAGAACTGCACGACCTGTCATCACGACCGTGTCGTCTGCCGCGAGTGTCACGCCGGCGACAACCTGAGCGCCGAGGGCACGCCGCATCCGCTCTCCTACCTGTACAACCACGGCGCGGATGCGCGCATCGAGCGTACGCGTTGCAGCACCTGCCATCGCGACGAGCTGTTCTGCATCGAGTGTCATGCGGCGTACGGCACCAAGCCGCTCTCGCACGATCATGCGGCGTGGGCCTCGGGGGGAGAGCACGGCCGTGAGGCGCGGCGCAGCCTCGGCCAGTGCATGGCCTGTCACGACGAGACAGCGGCCGCGCAGAGCTGCGGCGGTTGTCATCCCTAGACCGCGCCGGCCCCCACATCCCGGGGCCGCAGCGGCAGACGCGAATGGAGAGCTAGGAAGGAAGAATCGATGCATCGGAGCCGGACGGATCAGCTGCTGGGAAGCCTCTTCTTGGCGCTGGCGGTCTTCGCGGTAGGATGCTCCGAGTTGGCCGATCCGCTGGAGCGGCCGGGGGGCAACTGCGTGAGCTGCCATACCGATCAGGCGATTCTCGAGACGGTCGCCGAGCCGGATACCACCTCGGAGGAACCCGAGGGGGAGGGGTGAGGCGGAAGCGTGCCCCCGCTGGAAGCGTGGGAGAAGGTCCTGATCAGTGGTGACGAGGGCGACGCGTTCTTTGCCTCGAGCCATGGCGCGCTCGACTGCATGGACTGCCACGGTGGTGCCGAAGGCGGCAGCAAGGAGGCCGCGCACGAAGGACTGATCCGCGATCCATCCGAGAATCCCCGCGAGAGCTGCGGCGGCGAGGGCTGCCACGAGGCGATCGTCGAGAACGCGCGCGGCTCGATCCATTTCCTGCTCTCGGGCATGCGCGCCAAGGTCAGCGCACGCACCGCCTGTCCGGTGGAGAACGATCCGAATCTGGCGGCCGGCTTCGAGACCTCGTGCAACAAGTGCCATACGACCTGCGGTCAGTGCCACGTCAGCCGGCCGCTGTGCGTCGGAGGCGGCTTTGTGGCGGGGCACAGCTTCGAAGCCACGCCTTCGATGATCAACCAGTGCACGGCGTGCCACGGCAGCCGCGTCGGAGACGAGTATCGCGGCAAGCACAAGGATGAGATCCCCGGATACCAGTTCGACATCCACTACCGCAAGAACAGCAGCCTGGGCGGCAAGCACTGTGTCAACTGCCACAGTGGGGACGAGATGCACAACGGCATGGGCGACGATCGCTATGCGGTGGCCGAGATGCCGCGCTGCGAGGACTGCCACAGCAACGTGGCCGCGAGCAATGCCTACCACACGGAGCACTGGGGCGAGCTAGGCTGTCACGTCTGTCACTCGCAGGACTACCGCAACTGCAACGCCTGCCACCCGCCCGATGGCGGGCTCGAGTCGCCTTCCTATCTGACATTCAAGATCGGTAAGAACCCGCTGCCCCACCTGCGTGACTACGAATACGTCGTCTTGCGGCACGTGCCGATCGCGCGCGACACGTATGACGGCTGGGGCTATACGGGCGGCACGCCGAACTACGACGACTATCCGACCTGGAAATACACCTCACCCCACAATATCCAACGCTGGACAGCGCGAACCGACACGACCGGTGGCCAGAGCTGTTGGGAGGCGTGCCACAACTCGCCGGCGACGACGGAGGGCTTCTTCCTGCGCCAGATCGATCTGGATCAGCTCTCCGATGAGGCCGCCGCCAACGAGCCCTACATCGTGCCGGACGGGCCGGTGGGGGAATGGGGAGACTAGCGGGCCTGCGCCGGTGGCCCCGCGGGCGCACCAACGCATCCCTTGAGTGCGTGGCCCGTGGCTGGTAGTCTATTCGGCCGCTTCGGCGGCTGTGAGAGACGCGAGCTTTCGCGGAACCAGAGGAGGAGATGGCATGAAGCGTTGGATGATGCTGGGCGTGGCGCTGGTCGCCTTCGTGGGCGTCGGTCTGCTGGCCGGTTGCAGCGACGACGACGAGAACGGCGACAACGGCGGGCCCACGCTGACGGAGTTCGAGATTCTCAAGAACTACATGATGGAGAACGAGTTGGACCTGCCGGAGATGCTGGGCACCTTCACGATCGGCGCCCAGACGCTCTTCGATGCCGGCACGGAGAACTACTTCGTCATGGATCTGCGCACAGACGACAAGCACGGCGTGGGTGACTTCAGCGAGGGCAACGGCACGACCGACTTCGAGGACGGGCACATCCCGGGCGCCCACATGGTGTCGCTGGCGAATGTGGTCGACTACGAGGCGGCCAACAACACCGAGAACCTGCCGGTCGTTTGCGTCTGCTATACCGGTCATTCCGCCGGACATGCGGTCATGGCGCTGCGCCTCCAGGGCGTCGAAGCCCAGTCGCTGGCCTGGGGCATGAGCGCCTGGCACAGCGACTTCGATATGTGGTCGACGAAGGTCGGCGATATCGCCTACGACTACGTGGGCACGTGCTGGGAGGAGCCGGAGACCACCCCGCCGGCGCTGGAGAGTTTCACCAACATGCCGCAGATCGACAGCGGCGAGAGCAACGGCGCGGCGATCCTCGAGTACCAGCTCGATACGGCGGTGCTTGACGGGCTCAACGGCGTGGCCAACACGGTTGTGCTCGAGGACTGCGACGACTACCAGGTCTTTTGCTACTGGACGATCGCCGATTGGAATCTCTACGGCAATATCGCGGGCTCCTTCCAGGTGACGCCCGGCGATCTGACGCTCGAGTCGCTCGATATGCTCGACCCGGACGAGACGCAGGTCTTTTACTGCTGGTCGGGGCAGACCGCCTCGATGACCGCCGCCTGGCTCAATGTGCTCGGCTATGATGCCCACACGCTGATCTTCAGCGCCAACGGGATCATCCACGCCGATCTGCTCGAGAAGAAGTGGGGCGAGGGATCGCTGGTTCCGCTGGACTTCGACTACGACACCGGGCCCTAGTCGGCGCTCGGCTGCAACTGGCGCGATCGAATCCCGCCGCCCGGCGCCCGTGCGCTGGGCGGCGTCATTTCGTGCAGGAGTTTCACGCCACGCAGCATGGAATACCCTTCCTCGCTGGCGGGTAGTCCGGGCAGGTCGCACGCTGCGCGGCGAGAGCAGCGCAGCGGAAGACACGCGCGTAGGAGGAGCTCGCGGAGCTGGCTCCCGGGAAACGTGAAGGGAGGGACCATGTGCCATGATCGGAG
>WJJG01000123.1 GCA_014729815.1 Candidatus Eiseniibacteriota bacterium | reverse complement strand
GTCACGTAGATGTGCGCATCGACGTCGATGCCCCCCACCACGAGGCGCGGATGACAAGAGTGCCGTCCGATGGCCGGCGCCGGTGGATCGCCCAGATCGAGCCGCTGTTCCCCCATCCAGTTTCCGCCTCCACCGATCGAGCAGTTGATCCAGACCTCCTCGGTCCCCACACCCACCTGTGTGCGATCGCTTTCGTAGACGACGTAGACGTTTCCGTAGCCGCAGGCGATCTGCGAGAAGTACTCGCGGCTGGTACCCGGCGTGACGGCATCGTTGATCGGCACATCCGGCGACCAGGAACCGGCGCCCCCGTAGTTGTTCGACCAGGTGAAGTAGGGATCGTAGAGGCCATTGCGGGTATCGACCCAGGTCACATACACGTTGCCCATCTCGCAGCAGATCTTGGGTGCGAAGAGCACGTCTCCCGCGGCCGCGCTGCTCAGCTGGATCGGCGTCGACCAGGGCGGTGCCCCATAGTTCGCCGAGCGGCTGAAGTAGATCGCACTGCCTCCGCTACCGGTGGCCTCCTCCCAGACCAGATAGACGTGGTTGCCGGATTGCGCGATGTGATGCGAGAGGACCCACTGCCCGGTGCGCACGGGGATCTCGGGATTCTGCCAGGTCGCGCCGGCGTCCGCCGAGTAGTTGACGTAGAGATCGGTGTGCTGCGCATCCACGCCGGCCACGATCCAGGCCGCGCAGACGTGGTTCGCATCGCAGCTGAGCATCGGCTCCCAAGCGGCTCGATAGAGGTGATCGAGAGGGATCGCCTGCGACAGCCAGCTCCCGGGAGCGCCCTCGCTGGTCGAACGGTTGAAGTAGATCGTGTGCGTGAAGTCGATGCCGTTCCACTGATCCCAGGCGGCATAGACGTTGCTGGCCCCATCGCAGAGGATATTGGCGTTGTTGGCGTTCTGCTTCTGACCGGCCGGCTGGGTACTGAGCAGCTGATCGCTCGCCGACCAGTTCAGCAATCCGCTCGTCGTGCGGTTGTAGTAGACCTCCCGCGGGATTCCGCGCTGGTCGGTCCAGACCGCGTGCGCGTACTGCGTGCTGCCGTCGATGTTGTAGGTGCCGTGGAAGGGGTTCACCAGGCCGACGTCGCTGCTCCCGGGGGGCTGGTCCCCGAGGTCGACCCGCGCGTCCGTACGGGGACCGGTATCGGGATCGGCGGCGTAGACGATGCCAACGTGGTTCGGATTTGCTGGATCGACCTCGACCGACGGATAGCTCATCGCCGTGCGCGCCGGCTGGCCGGTGGCATCGGTCATCATTCCGGGCACGGTCCAGAAGGTCGTCACCGGCACATCCGGACCGAAGGTCTGGCCGCCGTCGGTCGAGCGATCGAACCAGATCTGACCCTGCGGGGCGCCGGCGGCCACGGCCACCGGGCTGTCGAGCCAAGCGGCGACGACATCTCCCAGTGGGCCCACCGCCAGATCCGGCCAGAGCACTTCGTCGAACGGCGTGCCGTCGTTCAGGGGCGCCGGCAGGATGCCCCAGCCGGCTCCGCCGGGCGGCGACCAGGCGAACCAAGCGTCGCTGTACTGCCACTGAGTGGGATGGGGTACCGGCAGGTCGCGCTCCCAGATCGCATAGACCCGCGTGTGGAAGGGGCTGGTCGGATCGTCGTCGACTTCGAGCTTCGGCTTCGTCTCCCAGGGGGTGTTGGGCGCCGTGCCGGACTGCACGCTCACGGCATTGAGCGCGGGGAACGTCTGTCCGCCATCGGTCGAAACGTAGACATAGATGCCCGAGTTGATCGGCGTGCCCGGGCCGCCCGGGGCGATCTGATCGCAGGACGCCATGGCCGCGTAGATGAAACCGGCCTGATCCGACACCACTGAGGGATCCACCTCCCAGAAGCCCCACACGCTGGCCAGCGGCGGGCAGTCGAACCAAGTGAGTCCGCCATCGGGTGAGTAGCTGGCCCCGATGCCCTGGGCCGCATTCATCCACGGATCGTCGTTGTAGGCCGCGACCAGGTGGCCCGTGGCCCCATCCAAGACGAGGCTGGGGGTGTTCTGGAAGGTGAACGGCGGTTGGACGTTCTGATTGACCAGAATCTGGGCCAGGGCGGGGTGGCCGAAGAGCGCGGCACACAGCAGCAGTCCCAGAGCCTGGGAGAAGCACCTGCCCCCACGATGCCGGGGCGTGCCGATAGCAGCTCGCATGGCGAACCTCCTTGGAGTCGCAGGATGCGATGCTGCAACGGGCTCTCTACACCTGTCTACGAGCCGCGCGGCTGTGTGGGCCTCGTGGCCGCTACCGGGTGGATTGCGAGCATCATGGCCATCTTCTCTGACGTACGAGCATCGCGTCGCTGCAAGGTGGAACCACGTTCAACAGTTTGATTGTCTCACGTGTCAGGGACGCTCGCAATCCAGGCTGCGGGGCGCAGCGCCGCCCGCCGACGCACCCCGGGCGGAGGCGGCCGGGTGGCCCGTCGAGTTCCTACCAGAGATCGTCTCTCAGCGAACGAGTACCGCCCTGAGGAGGCGGGACTGGCCGGCGATGCGCAGATGACAGAAGTAGATCCCGCCCGGTACGAGCCGCCCGCGGTCGTCGCGCAGATCCCACGCGAGCTGCCCCGCGCCCGCCCGGGCCGGTGCGGCGAGCAGGTGGCGCACGAGACGTCCATCCGCGGCCAGCAGGCGCAACTCGAGTCGCTGCCCGGCGAGTCCGGCTGGGACCCGATACGAGATTCGGGTGGCCGCGGCGCTGGGATTCGGTGCCACCGTCAAGGCCAGCCGGGCGCCGCCATCGTCCCCGGTGCCTCCCTCCTCTGGCGCCTGGGGATCGAAGGGATCCTGGGGTATGTCGGAGGTCGGACAGCCGACCGGATGGGCCCCGATCAGACCGCAGTCGGGATTGACACCCGGCAGACAGGGTGAGTCGGTGTGCAGCCGGTAGTCGCCGCCCAGCGAGTCGCAAAAGAGCGGATCGGCCGAGATGTTGCCTTCCTGCCCATACTGATCCTCGATCAGCTCGATCCAGTCGCCCCCTTCGTTGCCGTAGATGTTGCAGCAGCGCAGCAGCGGCGCGGTCTCGTCGGGCGAGTAGATCGGATCGCCCCCGCTGCCGAAGGCGATCAGGCAGTTGTCCAGCTGAGGGATGCTGGTGAGATTGTTGTAGAGGCAGCTCGCTTGCGGCGCCGCGGAACCGATGAAGCTGCACGACTCGAAGACCGGAACGCACTGCAGGTAGCAGTAGAAGTCGCCGCCGAAGCTGCCGGCCGAGTTGCCCGCGAAGGTGCAGCGCTCGAAGAGCGGTTCGGAGTAGAAGGAGATGTAGAGGGCGCCGCCATGGGAGCCCTCGCCCGTCGCCTGGTTGTGCTCGAAGAGACAGTCGCTGAAGCGTGGAACCGCGTACCCCGAGCCCATCACCGCTGCGCCGTTCAGTGCACTGTTGTTGCGGAAGATGCAATCGATGAAATGTGGTGCGGCCGATTCAGCGGTGATCACCACCGCCCCACCCTCTTCCGTGGCGATGTTCTGCTCGAAAATGCACGCTCGGAAGGTCGGTGATGCGCCACCTGCGCAGCGGACCCCGCCGCCGTCTTTGTCCGGTCAGCCATCGCCCCAGGCATAGCCGTTGCGGATCGTGAGCGCCTCGAGCACGGCGCCGGGGCCCTCGCCATCTTCGAAGATGAAGCCGCGGTGCGGATCTTCGTAGGTGCCCTCGCAGTCGATGACCACATCGGTTGCCAGACCGCTCTGCGAACGCACCGT
>WJJG01000122.1 GCA_014729815.1 Candidatus Eiseniibacteriota bacterium | reverse complement strand
CCCCCCGCGCAAGATCCTCGATCTCTGTCGCGATCCGGAGACCTCCACGCGGGATCTCGCCGAGTGCGTGGGCCAGGATCCCGCGCTCACGGCCAAGGTCCTCCGCGGGGTCAGCGCCCCACTCTACGGATTCCGCTCCGAGATCACGACGCTCAGCCGCGGCACGGCGCTTCTCGGGCTGAATGGCGTACGATCGATCGCAATCAGCTTCTCGCTGGTGCGTGGGCTGCAGGGGACGGGGAAGAGCGGCTTCGACCACCGCCACTACCGGCGGCGGTCGATTCTCGCCGCTGTGGCGGCGCGCACGCTGGTAGAGTTGCGTGGCATCCGCGACCCGGAAGAGCTCTTGCTCGCCGGTCTCTTGCAGGACATCGGCATGCTCGTTTTCAGCGAGACGGTTCCCAAGTACCCGACTCTGGTCGACCGGGCCCGGCAGGAGCATGCGGAGCTCGCGCGCCTCGAGCAGGAGTCGTTCGGTGGCGACCACGCGGCGCTCGGCGCCTGGCTCCTGCGACAGTGGGGGCTGCCGGACCTGCACGTCGTGGCGGCTGCCGCCAGTCACGGCCCGTCCGGCGCCGAGGGGGCGGAGGGTTCCACCGAGACGGCCAGCCTCTTCGAGGTGGAGCTCGACTCGCCGGAGGTGATCCAGGGCGCGCTGATGGAGGCCAAAAAGGCCCTGGTTCTGCACACCATCTCGACCGCGCGGGAGCTCCAGGTGGTCGAAGAGGCCATCGCGCCCGCTTCGGCGACTCGCCGCGTGATAAGAGCGAGCTGCGACGGGATCCGCTGACCGGCGTCTATACACGCCAACGACTCACCGAAGTCCTGGCCGACAGCTTTGCCCACGCCAGCCACGCGCGAAGCACGCTGAGCCTGCTCATGGTCGACATCGACCGCCTGCGGCAGATCAACGACCTCTGGGGGTCTGAGACCGGCGACTTCGTCCTGGTCTCGGTGGCGCACATCATGGCTGCCGAGAGCGGAGATGCGGAGCGGGTCTGTCGCTACGGTGATGAGGATCTGATCCTGGTGCTCCCGGATACGAAACGCCGCGGATGCCGCCGGGATCGCGGAGTCGATCCGCGCGGCGGCGGCGGAGAGGGAGCATCCCACGTCGGATTCCCGCGCGGTGCGTCTCACGCTGTCGGTGGGTCACGCCACACACGTGGATGGCGAGGTCTTCGGACGCGTCGACGACCTGATCGAGGCGGCCCGTACGGCCCTCGGGGCCGCCAAGAGTGCCGGCCGGAACCGGTGCATGGCGTTTGCCACACAAGACGCGGAGAACGACATGGCGAACGGCAACCGGGAAGAAGCCGCGTAGTACCGATCTC
Source organism: Candidatus Eiseniibacteriota bacterium (assembly GCA_014729815.1). Classification (GTDB taxonomy): domain Bacteria; phylum Eisenbacteria; class RBG-16-71-46; order CAIMUX01; family WJJG01; genus WJJG01. The sequence continues at coordinate 23,461 of WJJG01000122.1, read as the reverse complement.
AATCAGCGCAGCCCAACAGCGCCAGCCACCCCAGTAGCGTCAGCAGCGAAGCCGCCGTCGTGCCGATGACGATCGCCGAGGCGAGTGACCGATCCCCGTGCATCTCCCGCGCCATGATGTAGCTGACCACCGCCGTGGGACAGGCGGCGATCAGGACCGGGACGCCCAAGGCCAGGTCGGTCAACCGCAGCGCGCGGAGACCCACAAAGACCAGGGCGGGGTGCAGGGCGAGTTTGATGACGGCCGCCAGCGCGGTCAGGGAGACCGCGCCGCGCAGCTTGCGGAAGTCGAGCCCCGCGCCGACGGTCAGAAGACCCAGCGGCGCCGCCGTGCGGCCGATCAGATCGAGTGTACGATCGATGGAAGCCGGCAGGTGCAGTCCCACCAGCGCCAGGAGCAGTCCCCCCCCGCACCCGATGATCAGCGGGTTGCGCAGGATGCGGAGGGCCGTTGCGCCCCAGAGGAGCGGATCCCGCGCGCTCCGCCGCCGGTGGGGCAAGGTCAGGACCGTGACGGCCACGAAATTCTCCACGATGACCATGAAGGCGATGACGATCGAGGCCGTGGCCAGCGCGCGATCGCCGAAGGCGGCCAGCACGATCGGCAGGCCGACGAAGACCGTGTTGCTGCGCTGCGCCCCCTGAGCCAGAACGCCGCGGCGCTCCGGAGCGAGGGGCCGCGAAGCCAGGTAGACGCCCGCGGCCAGCAGCACGCTCACGCCGCCCATCACCAGCAGCATCGGTGCGCTGCGGCTCCAGTCGAACGAGTAGCGCGAGACGCTCCGCAGCAGAAGCGCGGGGGCCGCGACGTAGAAGACCAGCCGCGAGAGCGCGGCGGTCTCCTCGGCTCGCAGGAATCTGCTGCGCCGTAGGCCATAGCCGGCGCCGATCACCAGGAAGACCGGCAGCACGATGTCGAGCAGGTGCATGGCGGGACTGTGACCGGCGGTGCGTGCGTTGTCTAGCGCTTCCGCGACCGGGGGGGGGCAGCGTGCGCCACAGCTAGTGGATCAGGAGCGTCCGCAACGCCACTCGCCGCTCTCCCTGACGCAGCTGCCAGAAATAGGCGCCGCTGGGCACGCGACGACCCAGTCCATCGCGGCCGTCCCAGAGGGCGGTGTGCCACCCTGCGGGGAGACCGGCGAGCGAAATGCGGCGGATCCTCCGCCCGCGCAGATCGTGCACGGCGAGCGTCGTGCGCGTGGCCGCCGACGGATGCGGAAGGCGGAACCGGATTCCGGTCGACTGCAAGAAGGGCGTCGGTCCGAGGCCGACGATGCGCAGCCGTGGCGCGCCGCGGTGTGCCTCGATCGCGCGGGCGGGATCGCAGCCGACCGACCAGGCCCCGATCAGGTCGCAAGCCGCATTCGGAGGAGCGAAGGGGGCGCAGGGGGAGCTGGAGGCGATCGGAAAGGCGCCCGCTTCGGCCGGGCAGAAGAGCGGATCGGCGCAGATGTTTCCCTCGATCCCCAGCAGCGCGGCGAGTTCGCCCGTCCAGTCGCCTCCCTGATTGCCGAAGATGTCGGTGCAGGCGATGCGTGGTTCGTCGATGCGGCAGCGCAGCCCCTCGCCGCCGAGATTGAAGGCGATGATCGTCTGCTCGATGCTGCCCGCTGCGCTGGGGTCCTGGTCGGCGCCGGGCTCCTCGGGGGGCGCCGGCGCATCCTGTCCGCGGAGCTCGCAGGCGTCGGCGATGCGGATCCCCGCGCCGTGGACGGCCTGGTTGCCGGCGATCGTGCAGTTGTGCAGCGTGCTCAATCCGCCCTCGATATCCAGCGCACCGCCCCGGTAGGCGCGGCAATCGGAGAGCGTCAGGAAACGGAGGCTATCGGCCGCGTTGGCCAGACGGAAGTAGATGCCGCCGCCCGAGCCTTGCTCCGCGGCCACATCGCCGGCCGTGCACCCGCGGATTCGGGTCTGTTCGATCGTCAGAGCGGCGTCGGTGACGGCCTGGTTGCAGATCGCGATCGCGCCACCGATCGAATCGGCGTGGCAATCCTCGATCGTGCAGCCGGCGATGCGCCGGAAGAGCAGTGCGCTGGCGATCGCCCCTCCGGCGTATCCCGCGCGGCAATCGCGGAAGTCGCAGTCGAGGATGCTCTGGGCTCCGGGACAGAAGCCGTAGAAACCGCCTCCGTACCCATCCGCCGAGTCGGCTTCGAAGATGCATTGTTCGATCGTGAAGGTCTGGTGATCGGTCACCAGCCCGCCGCCGTGGCCCCCGTAGCTGGTATCCGTGGTGGCGCGATTGTGCAGGAAGCGGTTGAAGCGAAAGCGCAGCGGCACCGCGCCGGCGCTCGGAGACCACTGGTAGATCCCTCCGCCGCGGCCGGCGCGGTTGGCGATCAGCGTGTCGTATTCGACGTAGCCGCGGAAGTCCCGCAGAAACAAGCCGCCGCCATTCTGCCAGTCGGGTCGCTTCAGTGGTGTGATCTGGTTCTCCTCGAAACGGCAATGCGTGACCATCGGGTCCCCGCCCTCGAGGCCGGCGACGTAGAGACCGCCTCCGTAGCAGATGCCGAGCGGTGAGAGCTGTTCGATGCGATTGCGCTCGAAGCGACAGCGCGCGATCGAGAGATCCTTGGCCACGAGCGCTGCCGCCCCGCCGTGACACTGCATCTCCGGCGTGGCATACGCGCAGTTCCCCTCGAAGAGGCAGCCATCGATCATGCCCGAAAGCGCTCCCACACTGCAGAGTGCCCCGCCGCGACCTCCGGCGACGCCGGCGCGGTTGCCGCTGAAGGTGCAGTCGCGCAGCAGAAAGGGATCGTCGGCGTCGGAGAGCTGCACATAGAGCGCTCCACCGTTGCCGGCTCCTGCGGCCAGGCCCGCACGGCAGTCGACGAAGCGGCAACCGACGATCTCGCCGCTCCAAGCGCCGCCACCGCCTTGGATGGCGACCGCGCCCCCATGCGCGCCGGCGCAGCAGGCAACGAAACTGCAGTCGCGCAGGAGACCGCCGAAGGCGCCTTCGATCAGAATCGATCCTCCGCATCCCTGCTCTCCCGGCGCATGGCCGTCGGCGAAGGCAAATCCGCGAATGATCGTACGGGGATCGCTGCAGTTGCGCAGGCGCAGATGACGCGTCTCCCCCGCCTGGATCAGACAGGAGGCGCCGCCGGCGTGGAAGAGGCAGACACCGTTGGGAAAGTCATAGTCGTCGAGTTGGTAGGGACCGCTGCCGAAGACCCGGACCGTGTCTCCGGGCTGGGCGGTCTCGAGGGCCGAGCGAATCGTGGGGTAGGTCCATCCCGGACCACAGAGCAGCGTGGCCCCGCGCGGAGCGGTCGGAGCGATCCAGAGGACGCAGCCTATGATGACGAGGATCCGCAGCATATGCCCCTCCCGGCGGGGAAGTGTCTTCGCCAAAGCTCTGACCCTCATCACCACCAGTATAGGGGTCATGGGGCTGGCCGTGGGAACCTGCGTGGGGCGCCGACCGCTGCTTGACCTATCGGGGCATTCTGCTAACCTGCCCGCGCGTTAGAGAATAGTCGCCCTTCGGCAGACCCGCGGGACAGTGGCTGGAGTCAGCCACCGGAAGAAAGGGGGGCCGAACACTGAGGCACACCCAGATCCTCTTCGGAATCATCATCCAGCTTCCCCTGCTCTGCATGGCGCCGACTTCGGGAGCCGACCCGCCCGCCCCTCCGACCGATGTCCGTGCCGAGGACTCGGACGATGACGCCGGTCATAGCATCACGGTGCGCTGGTCGCGGTCCCCGGACGATGGTGGCGGCGCGCGGACCGTGACGACCTACACGGTTCTGCGCGCGGAATCCGCCGCCGGTCCGTGGGAGGAGGTCGGCGAGGTGCCCGCAGGCACCACCGACTACGTGGATCGCGCGCGGGTCGAGGGCGGGCAGGTGGCACACGAGGTCACCAACGGTACGCCCTACTACTATGCCGTGCGTGCCTCCGGTCCGGATGGGGGGCGGCAGGCCGTCGCCGATGCGCCGGCGATCGCCTCGGCCCAGTGGTACCACAAGGGCAAGACACCGATCCTGACCGTGCTGCTGGTCTTCTCGGCCCTGGTGCTCTACTTCGTACGCAAGGCGCGCAAACACCCCGAGGGGATCTACGTGCGCCCGATCGCCGGCATGGACGCCGTGGACGAAGCCGTGGGACGCGCCACGGAAATGGGCCGACCGATCCTCTACGTGCTGGGCCTCGGGACGGCCGCGACGATCTCGACGATTGCCTCGTATGCCATCCTGGCGCGCGTCGCCAAGAAGGTCGCCCAGTACCAGTCGCGCCTGATCATTCCCAACTACGATCCGATCGTGATGGCCGTGGCCCAGGAGACCGTGCGACAGGCCTATACCGATGCCGGGCGCCCCGATCTGTACGACGAGAAGGATATCTTCTTCGTGACCCACGCCCAGTTCGCCTATGTGGCTGCGGTCAACGGCATCATGCTGCGCGAGAAAACGGCGACCAACTTCTACCTCGGCAAGTTCTACGCCGAGTCGCTGATCCTGGCCGAGACGGGGAATATCGCCGGTTCCATCCAGATCGCCGGCACCGACGAGGCCAGCCAGCTGCCCTTCTTCGTCACCGCCTGCGACTACACGCTGATCGGGGAGGAGCTCTACGCCGCCTCGGCCTACCTGGCGCGCGAACCGCTGCTGCTCGGTGCGCTCAAGGCGCAGGACGTCCTGAAGGGTCTGGCCATGGCCTGGTTGCTGGTCGGGGCGCTGCTCACCAGCTTCGGTGTGAATCTGCTGCGGCGCTGGATCTCCGTGCAGATGTAGGAGGGAGGCCTGGGAGATGAAATGGGAGATACCGCTGGTCATCGTCTTCGTGACCGGCGTCATCCTGGCGCTGAGCGACTTCGTGCCGCATCAGTCGATCCAGGATGTGCGTGAGTTCTTCATGAGTTGGCTGCAGATCATCGGGGTGCTGGCCGTTGGCCTGGGCCTGGTCAGCTTGACGCAGGTCAACCTCGTCAAGGTGCGCCGCAAGACTCCCGGATGGATCTACTCGGTGATCACTCTCTTCGGTCTGGTGATCATGCTGGTAACCGGCTTCGTCTGGGACTATCGCGAACCGAGCAACCCGTTCCAGTTCCTCTTCCAGTACGCGCTGCTGCCGATCTACGCGACGATGTTTTCGCTCCTGGCCTTCTACATTGCTTCGGCCGCCTTCCGCGCCTTCAAGGCTCGCAACGCCCTGGCGACGACGATCCTGGTGACGGCCGTGATTGTCATGCTCGGGCAGGTTCCGGTGGGGGCCAAGCTGGCGCCCCTGAAGTCCTGGATCATGGAGGTGCCCAACATGGCCGGCTTCCGGGCGATCCTGCTCGGCATCGGTCTGGGCGGGGTAGCCATGGCGCTCAAGATCGTCTTCGGCATCGAGCGCGCCTACATGGGCCGCGATTAGGCAGAGGAGGATGAGCGATGAGCTTTCTGGAGAAGATCCCGAGGCTGGATCGGCGCGTCCTCTACCTGCTCGTGGCGATCGCGGCCGTCGTGCCGATGTTCACGCCGCTGGGGTTGCCGATTCCGACCTCGCGGGAAGTGGAGGGCCTCTTCGACTACATCGAGGAACTCGGTCCGGGCAGCACCGTTCTGGTGGCGTTCGACTTCGATCCCCAGACCGTAGGCGAGAACGGCCCACAGGCCTCCGGTGTCCTGCGTCACTGCTTCGAGCGCGATGTCAATGTGCTCATCACGGCGCTCAGTCAGAACGCCCCGGGGATGGCGCAGGAGATGATCGAGACGGCCGCGGCCGAGTACGACAAGGTCAACGGCGTCGACTTCTGCTACCTGGGCTACCAGCCATATCCGGCGATCGTGATCATGTCGATCGGTCAGAACTTCCGCATTCCGTTCCCGCAGGACTTCTACGGCACACCGCTCGATTCGATTCCGCTGATGCGCGCCAAGCAGAACTACGACGACATCGATCTGGTCGTCTCGGTGGCGGCCGGCTGGGTCGCCGAATCCTGGGTGACCTACGCCAAGGAACGCTACGGGTGCGATGTGGCGCTGGCAGTGACCGCGGTGCAAGCCGCCCAGTACTACACCTTCTGGAATGCCCAGCAGATCGTGGGGCTCCTGCCGGGGCTCAAGGGCGCGGCCGAATACCAGGCCATGATGAAGGGCGCCGGCATGAGCTACACCGACGCGCCGCTGCGCGGCATGGATGTCCAGTCGATCGAACACCTCTTGATCATCGCCTTCATCGTGGTCGGCAATGTCGGCTTCTTCGCCGAGCGGGCGCGGCAGCGACGTGAGGCGGCAGCCGCACGGGCGGAAAGGAGGGGGGAGCGATGAATGGGGAGTTCATTCCGCACACAGTAGCGGCGCTCTTCACACTGGCAATCTTCTCCTTCCTCTGGAAGGACAACCCGCTCTACAAGGCGGCCGAGTCGCTGGCGGTGGGGCTCTCGGCGGGCTATTTCACGGTGATCCTGATTCGCACGAGCCTGATGCGCACGCTGATCGATCCGCTCTTCGAGGAGGGGCAGGTCCTCGTCATCATCCCGGGCATCTTGGGGTTGCTGATGTACCTGCGCCTGACGCGGCGCTGGACCTGGATCAGCCGCTACCCACTGGCCTTCTACATGGGCATCGCCTCGGGCGCGGCGCTGAGTCCCACGATCCTGGCCTACGTGGTGCGCCAGATCGAGTACACCATCGTGCCGATGGGCTTCGGCTCGTGGGAGGGGATCACCAACATCCTGATCGTGGTGATGGTCTTCTGCTCGCTGTTCTACTTCTTCTTCTCGGTGCCGCACAAGGGCGTCTTCGGGGGCGTCTCGCGCATCGGCATCTGGGTCATCATGGTGGCGTTCGGCGCGCAGTTCGGCTTCACGGTCATGGCGCGCATCTCGCTGCTGATCGGTCGCGTGCAGTTCCTGCTGGGGGACTGGCTGGGGCTGATCCATCTGGAGTAGTACCCCAGGGAGGGCAGCAGCGCTCTAGGGCGGGTGGTCGCGGCGCGCGGGCACCCGCCGTTGCTTCTGGCAAGCGGACAGCGGGCCTGCAGGTGCCATGGTGGACGCGTGCCGGCCACGATTGGCTAGCGAGACGTCGCCGCCGCCCGGGCGATGCCGCGCAGCATGGCGCGGAAGACCCACTGGTGCAGGGGGTAGAGCGCGTACCAGTAGAGCTGTCCGCTGAGGCCGAGCGGATCGAAAACGGCGGTCTGGCGGATGCGGGTGCGCGGCGCCTCGGGGGAGGCGGAGAGCGACTCGACCTCGAATTCGAGCCAGGCGCGGCCGGGGAGCTTCATCTCGGCGCGCAGGCGCAGGCGACGATCCGCCTCGATCTGTTCCACTCGCCAGCAGTCGACCACATCGCCGACCGCCAGCGCTGCGGGGTCGCGCCGACCGCGCCGCATGCCGACCCCGCCGGCGAGAAGATCGAGCCAGCCGCGCAGCGTCCACAGGACACGTCCGGCGTACCAGCCCGTGCGGCCGCCGATGCGGCGAATCGGGGCGAAGGCCGCGGCCGCATCGGTGCTCACCTCCGTCACGTGCGACTCGACGATGCGCGGGCCCAGCTGCGTGCGCGTCCAGTCGCGCTCGGCCGCCGTGGAGCTGAGCGCATCGGACCAGCGCGTGAGGGCGAACTCCCGCTCTTCGTGTTCCAGAGCGCGGCGGATCGCCTCGCGCATCCCGCACGGCTCGATGGCGAAGACGCGGCGGGCGGCGTCATCCTCGACGACGGTCTCGTGCCGCAGCCCGTCGATCAGCTTGCGTCCGATCTGCGCGTAGAGTGGGGTGACCAGCCCGAGCCAGAGGCTGGAGAGATGGGGCGTGAGCACCGGCAGCGGGATCATCCAACGCCGGAGGCCGCGCTGGCGGGCGTACTCCATCATGATCTCGCCGTAGGAGACCCGATCGGCCCCGCCGATGGCAATGATGCGGCTTTCGTCGCCGGGCAGATCCAGCGCGGCGACGAGGTAGTCGAGCAGATCGTCTATGGCGATCGGTTGGGCCCGCACCGAGACCCAGCGGGGGGTGGTCATCACCGGGAGGCGCTCGACCAGCGCGCGGATCATCTCGAAGGAGAGGCTCCCGGAGCCGAGCACGATCGAGGCGCGCAGTTCGATCACCGGGGGGCCCTCGTGGCGCAGGATCTCACCGACTTCCTGGCGGCTCCGCAGATGGTCGGACAACTCGGCACCGCTATGCCCCAGCCCGCCGAGGTAGATCACCCGCCGCACGCCCGCCGCCCGCGCCGCGCGAGCGAAGTTGCGCGCCCCGGCGCGATCGAGCTCGGCAAAGGATCCGCGGGCGCCCATCGAATGGATCAGGTAGAAGGCGATGTCGATTCCGCGCAGGGCCGGCGGCAGCGAGGCGGCGTCGAGGACGTCCCCGGCCACCAGACGCGTCTCTGGCGCCACGCCGCCGCGGAGGTGATCGGGGCGGCGCGCCAAACAGACCAGGCTGCGCGCGGGATCCGCTTCGAGCCGGTGCCGCAGGCGGCCGCCCACGTAGCCGGTCGCTCCAGTCAGCAGAATCGAAGACGCGGAGGAAGGCGACATCAGCAACTCCGTGGCAAATGGAGCAAGGCCTGGCAAGCGTCTCCCGGCGCTGCGCTTGCCGCCAGCTTGATTCGCGGAACTGACCTAGAGTATAATAGTTAGTGGACTCGTCATAGCAGATTCCTGCGCGGCGAGCGCGGCGGGAGATCAGATGCGCGCACGATTCCCCACGATCTAGCCCGCTGATGGCGCCTCGATTCGCTGGGCATCACACCCGAACCAAGGGGGATTCGGTATGCGTAGATCGGCTTGCCTTTCGCGGCTCCTGATTCTGGCGGGCCTGGCGCTTCTGGCCGTGCCGCCGCTCGCGAGTGCCGAGCGGGCCAGCGAGAGCGAGATGGACCTCGTCTGCGAGAACTTCCTGACCTACACATTGGCGCAGCAGGGCACCTGGTCCGGCGAGCCGGCGCCCTGGATCCGCGATGTCCAGGATGTCCTCGTCGGCGGGGAGCTTCTGGCACGCAACTATCTGATCGCGCCCCGCGGGCATGTGGTCGTTCCGGTGCTCAAGGAGCTGCCTCCGATCAAGGCCTATTCCGAGGCCTACGATCTCGACGCCGAGGCGTCCCGCGGTTTCGCGGCGCTCTTGCGCGAGGTGCTTGCCGATCGCGCCCGCCGTTTCCGGGAGCGTTACGGGAGCCTGGACGCCACGCAGCCGGCCACCGGCAGCGTACTACTCGGCCGTCAGCACCGCCAGCGCTGGGCACGCTTCCTGGCCCCGCCCGGGGCGTTCGCGGCCGGTTTGGCCGAGGAGTTCCTGGCGCGCGAGCAGGTCGGCCCGCTCCTGACCACCGTCTGGCACCAGAGCGGTCCCTATAACGACGAATGCCCGATGGGCGACGGGGGCCGCTGCGTGGTGGGTTGCGTGGCCACCGCGACGGCCCAGGTGATGCGCTATTGGAGCTGGCCCCCCGTGGGGACTGGAGACTTCTGCTACTTCTGGGACGGCGACCAGTCCTGCGGCGGCAACTATGGCGGCGGTGAGCTGTGCGCCGATTTCTCCGATGCGTACGACTGGGCCCACATGCCCAACAGCTGCAGCGGCGGATGCACCTCGGAAGAGGAAGCTGCATTGGCGGAGCTGAACTACGAGGTCGGAATCTCGGAGTTGATGGACTACGGCCGCTGCGGTTCGGGGACCTTCACCAATCTCTGCATCACGGCCTTGCGCGACTTCTTCCGCTACGACCCCGAGTTGGATCAGGAGAACCGCAGCGAATACAGCGCGGCGAGCTGGTTCGGCCTGATTCAGAGCGAGCTGAACGCCGGTCGGGTGATGGTCTATCGGATCACCGGACATGCCATCGTCTGCGATGGCTGGCGGGACACCGGCGGACAGAACGAGTATCACATGAACTACGGCTGGGGCGGTCCGTACAACACCTGGTTCGCGGTCGATGAGCTCTACATCTCGAACGATCCGATGCAGGAGTACCTGATCCGCGGCATCCAGCCCGACCTGAACACCGTCTTCCAGGTTCGCGCCGACGGCAGCGGGGATCTGCCCACGATCCAGGACGCAGTGGATGCCGCGATCGATGGCAACATCATCGAGCTGGATCCCGGCGTCTACACCGGCGCGGGGAATCGGGACATCGACCTGCGGGGCAAGGCGATCACGATCCGCGCGGGCGGCGCGGACCTGCACGACTGCGTGATCGATTGTCAGGGCAGCCCGGCGGATCCGCACCAGGGATTCCTGGCGCGCAGCGGGGAGACGGCGGAAACGCGCATCCAGGGGCTCACGATTCGCAACGGCTATGCCGGCGCGGCGGCGCTGGGCGGCGGCGCGATCGAGTGCAGCAACGGGGCGGCGCCCACGATCCGCAACTGCCTTTTCTTGGAGAACGCCTCCTTGGCCCGGGGCGGCGCCCTCTTCTGCAGCGACGGGGCGACCCCGATGGTCGAGCAGTGCATCTTCGTCGCCAATCAGGCCGATGCGGACGGCGGCGCCGTGTGCGGCTACGGGGCCGCTGCGCTGCTCACGCGGTGCACCTTCGTCGCCAACGAGGCGCTGCAGGGCAGCGCCATCGCAGCCATCGACACCGGGGCCTGGGACCTGACCGGCTTGATCCTGGCCTCCGCGCCGGCCGGGGAGCCGGTCGCCTGTCTGGGTGATGCAGCGGTGACCCTGCACTGCTGCGATGTCTACGACAATGCCGCGGGGGACTGGGTCGGCTGTCTGGCCGGTCAGGAAGGGATCAACGGCAACATCTCACTCGATCCGCTCTTCTGCGATCCGAGCAGCCACGACTACGCGCTGGACAGCGCTTCGCCCTGCGTGCCGTTCACCGACCCGAATCCGGAATGCGACCTGATCGGAGCCCTGGGCGTGGGCTGCGGCGCGATCGTCGTCCACGAGGACGGCTCCGGGCCGTTCCCTACGATTCAGGCCGGCATCGACGCCGCCATCGAGGGTGGTACCGTGCTGCTGGCGGATGGGATCTTCGTCGGCGACGGCAACCGGGACATCGACTTCCAGGGCAAGGCGATGGCGCTGCAATCCCAGAGCGGCGATCCCGCCAGCTGCGTGATCGATTGCCAGGGGACCGCGCAGGATTGGCACCGCGGCTTCAGCTTCACCAGTGGCGAGACCGCCGAGACGCGGATCGAAGGCATCACGGTGCGCGGCGGGTACGCGGACATCGCGGCGGCAGCCTACATCGACGATTCCAGCCCCGCCTTCCGCAATGTGGTCTTCGCCGATCACTATGCCGACTTCGGCGGGGCCGTCCGGTGTCGGGGGACTTCGGCGCCGCTCTTCGAGGATGTCGTCTTCCGCGGCAACGGCGCGCGGGTCGGTGGTGCGATCTACTCGCTCGGCGGCGACTGTGTGCCGGTGATCCGCAACTGCACGTTCTATGACAACTACGCGACCAACTACGGCGCCGCACTGCGCTGCTACGACTTCTCCGATCCGGTCATCGAGAACACGATCATCGCCTTCAGCAGCGAGGGGGTATCGATCTCCTGCGCGAACAGCGGCATGCCGGTGATCAGCTGCACCGATATCTACGGCAACGCCGGGGGCGACTGGGTCGACCCGTTCGACGATCAACTGGGTGTGGACGGCAACTTCTCCGCCGATCCGCTCTTCTGCGATGCACCCGGCGGCGATCTGACCCTGGATGCCGAATCGCCCTGTACAGCCAACAACGCGCCGGACGACTGTGGACTGATCGGGGCCTACGACATCGGCTGTGGCGATACGTCGGACACGCCCACGGAGGCATACGCCGCGCTTCCGCTGCGCCTCTCTCTGCCGGTGCCCTTCCCGCCGGGCGAGGGTCTGATCCGCTACTCGATCCCCGCGGAGGGGGGCGGTCCCATCGAGCTGGCGATCTACGATCTCGGGGGGCGGCGTATCCGCACGCTGGTTGCCGGGCCGCAGGCGCCGGGGCACTACCGAGTGGCCTGGGACGGTCGCGACGATGCGTCGCGGCGGACCGGCAGCGGCGTCTACTACTGCCGACTCGTGCAGGGAGACCAGAGCCGCACGCGGACTCTGGTGCTCTTCCGCTAGTTTGCGATTCCCAGGGGTGGCCGCGCACGTCGCGGCCGCCCGCGTGGTGGCCCCCGAGGCCGTGCCCGGGGCATCGGCGCGCGCCTATCGCGATCCGCGCGGCAGGCGTGCTACTCGATGCTGGTCGAGAGCTTCATGAACTGCACGCGTTCGTAGGCCGCTGCGTTGTGCGCCGGGTCGTGGGCCAGCCTGCCGCGGAAGGCGTCGATGGACACGAACTCGTGGCGCTCCATCCATGCCCGCACGTCTCCGAGGATCGTCCCCAGATGCTCGGGGCCGTGCCGGTAGAGCGCGGAGGCGAGCTGCACGGCGTTGGCGCCGGCGAGGAGCTGCTTGATCACGCCCGCGCCGTCGTGGATGCCGGTGGTGGCGGCCAGATCGCAGGGCGCCACGTTGGCCATCAGGGCGATCCAGCGCAGGGGGAGCGCGAGCTCCGACGGGCTGCTGAAGGGCGGCGCGGAGGAGAGTTGCATTTTCTCGATATCGATGTCCGGTTGCTGGAAGCGATTGAAGAGCACCAGGCCGGCGACGCCGCTGCGGGATAGGCGCTCGATCATCTGCGAAAGGCTGGAGAAGAAGGGCCCGATCTTCAGCGCAATCGGCAGCGCGACGCGGGCTCGCACTTCACGCACCAGATCGAAGTAGACCTGCTCGTTCTCCGGTCCGCTGCGCCGCGAATCGGACGGCAGGACGAAGGCATTGAGCTCCAGGGCGTCGGCGCCCTCGTCGGCCACGCGCTTGGCGAACTCCAGCCAGCTCCCCGGCGAGACGCAGTGCACACTGGCGATGATGGGTATCCCGACGCTGCGCTTGGCGGTGCGAATCAGGTCGAGATAGCGTCCCACCGCGTCTTCCCACCCGTAGGCTTCGATGTACTCGGCCGCTTCGGGATGCCAGGCCGATGCGGCGCTGTCGGCGGAGAGGCGCGCGACTTCGTGGGAGATCTGTTCCTCGAAGAGTGACTTGAGCACGACCGCGCCTGCACCGGCCCGCGCGCACTCCTCGATGCCTTCGATGGAGCCGGTCAGGCCACAACTGCCAACGATCAACGGATTCTCGAGTGAGAGGCCCAGGTAGCGGACACTCAGGTCGAGCTTCTTCGGGGACATACTTCCTCCTGCGCTGTGCCCTTCCTCGGTTCTGGCATTCGGGCGCCGGGCGGCAGGCCCGCGAGCCGCAGCGCCCCGATTCTAGAGGGCGGTGCATCACCGCTCAAGCGTGGGTCGGTGTCCCGGAAGCTTGGCCGCGGGGCGGTCTTCCGACGGACCGGCAGGGATGCATCAGAGAAGCGGGCGCCCCGCCCGCCGGTGCGGCGGGCGGGGCGTGGGTGGTGGGCGTGGACGTACCCGGATCAGAACTGCGAGGCGGTGGTGTCCCGATGGCGGTCGAAGGCAGGCGGGCCGCCGCCGCTGTGCTTGAAGATCCCAAGTTGCGTCACGCGGGGATCGATGCGTGCGGTCGATCCATCCGCGAACTGCGCCAGCAGGAAGACCGCATCGTCAGCCACGGCGAATACATTGGCGATCGTGCCGGCATTCAGCGGCGGAAGCGCAAAGACCAGATCGGGAACCGCGTCGTCATCGACGTCGAAACCCAACTGATAGGCCGCGGCGGGCAATTCGAGGTAGGCTCCCGCGTCGCCGAAGCCGAAGTCGGTGTAGAGCGGCGTGGGATTCCCGGGATCGGAGACCTCCCAGGTATCGACCGTTCCGACACCGGCCGCAGTGTGGATTGCGCGCACGCGGATGCTGCCGGCCGGCGGTGCGGAGAGATCATCGGCCAGGGCGAGTGGCTGGACGCTCTTGAGCACGTTGAAGGCCACCGCCGTGTAGGATCCATCCTTCTCGAGCTCGAGCCCCTCGACGGTCAGCACGGCTGCATCCCAGGCGCTCCCGCTCGGCGCGATATCCAGCTTGTATTCGCCGGCGGCCACCTCGAGGAATCCAGTACCTTCCGGGAAGGTCAGATCGCTGATGGCCGCGGCGATGAGAACAACCTGCGGGATGCGACTGCCGCGGCGGTGGGGGAGTGCGAGGCGACGGCGACGATCGGCTGCGGTATCGCGCTTCATGACGAACCACTCTCTATGACCGCGTCGTCAGACGCATTCGGGTTTCCTTCACGATGGCTGCTGCGTCGGTTTCCAGGGAGCCCCCGGGCCAGAGGCCTCCAGCCCGGGGGGCCCGGACGACAGCAGGCGCTACGTGCGAGCTGTCGCGAAACTCCAGCGTTTCTGGATCGCCTTCCACTGCAGGATCTGGTAGACGGCGGCCAGTCCGACGACCAGGTAGACCACTCTCGCCAGCAGAGCCGTGCTGCCCCCGAAGATGGTGGCGACCAGATCCAGACTCAGAAGACCGGTCAGACCCCAGTTCAGGCCTCCAACAACCAGCAAGATCGCTGCAAGTACGTCGATCGTCTTCATGGCTCTCCTCCTCTCTCTTGGCTCGATGGCCCTTGAGCGACATCCTGCTCCTGCTCCCAACTCACTCCTTAGGCGTCCCTGACCTTGACACTCTTCTAACGAACAAGCTTTTTCAAAGTTCCAGTCACAAATCATTGACATATATTGTTCAGTCGTACAGACTGTTCCTGGAGGTGAACGATGCGCGCCCAGGACCAACAGAAACGGCACCCGATCCGCGTGGCAGCCACGCGCAGCGGAGTCTCTGCCCATCTAATCCGTTCTTGGGAAAGACGTTATGGTGCCCTGCGCCCCGGGCGAACCGAGTCCGGACGGCGCCTCTATTCCGATCCCGATATCCGACGCCTCTATTTGATCCGTCTCCTCCTAGCCGCAGGGCGTCGAATCGGGGAGGTCGCCCAGCTACAGGACGAACAGCTCGAGGGGCTGCTTTGCGAGGACGAGCGGGCGCTGCTCCGCGAGGACGAGCGTGCGCCGCTCCCGCACGGGCGGGGCGCACGGGTGCCGGTCCGTACCCGCGCGGCCCCGGGGGCGACGGCGCACCACCTCGTCCTGCAGTGCTTCGAGGCGGTGGAGAGTCTGGACGAGGCACGCCTCGAGAGGCTGCTGGCGGAAGGTGCGGCTCTGCTCGGCAGTGCCGCCCTTCGGCGACTGGTGCTGGTTCCGCTGATGCGGGAGGCTGGGCGGCGCTGGCAATCGGGCGCGCTACGCATCGTGCACGAGCATCTCGCCTCGGCGGTCGTCCGCTCGCACCTCGGCGCAGCGCTCCATCGACTACGCCCGGACGCGGGGGTCGCCCGCGTCGTGGTCGGTACGCCCGCGGGACAACGACACGAGATCGGGGCGCTATCCGCGGCGGTGGAGGCGGCGGAGGCGGGCTGGGACGTCACGTACCTGGGGCCCGATCTGCCGGCCGAGGAGATCGCCGCCGCGGTCCGCATGACAAAGGCAGCCGGTGTGTTGTTGGGAATCGTCTATCCCCAGCGGGACCAACGCCTGTGCGATGAACTGCGGGCCCTGCGGGAGATGCTTGCGGACAGGATCGCCGTCCTGGTGGGTGGGTCGGGGGTTGCCGGCTACCGCGACACGCTGCGCGAGATCGGCGCGCTGATCGTCGATCCGATCGAGGCGCTGGCGGAGGCGTTGGCGGGCGCGCTGGGGGCTACTCGGCGCCCGTAGCGACCCAGCGCAACGCATAGCCCATGGCGGTTTGCAGCGCGGTCGTCTCGAAGTAGTAGGGGTGGAAGGCGAAGGCCACCGCGCGCCCCCGCCCCGTGGCAATCGAGGAGCCCGGCGTACGCCAGGCGACCGGGAGACTGTCGGTTTTCGCGCCGGCCTCCCAGGTCTGAGACTGGTAGAGCACGCGCAACTCTCCCGCAGCCGCCTCACGGCCGTACCAGGGGTCGTCCTCGGGTTCTTCCGCATTCGGATGCAGGCCTTCGAAGGCCAGCAGCCCGCGCTCGAACGATCCGCAGCGCCAGCGCGCTGGGTCCAGCACCAGGTCCGGATAGAGGGGATGCACCGCGCGAGCTCGTAGGAGTGTCTCGCCGACCATCTGCCGCGCGTCTCCGGAGGGGTGGCGCGGCTTGTCGATGCAGCCGCGGAGGCCCAGCAGCTCCCAGAGGAATCCGCTGCCGGTGGTCCACAATTGCCCCAGGCAGCTTCCGCTGCAGGGACAGCACGGATCGGGCTGCGTGTGGCGGCAGTCGGAGGTCTGGGAGACCGGTCCTTGGTCGATCATCAAGAGCAGATTCCCCCCCGCCGCGACGTAGCGCGAGAGCAGCCCGCGGGAGATCGCGCCCAGGAATCCGACCGGATGGCCGGATCCGCAGTCCCAGATCACGTTCTGATACGTGCCCAGCGTTTCGAGGAAGTCGCTGGGGATCTCCGCGGGCGCTCCGGAAGTCTCGTCGCCGAATGCCGCGTACTGCCCCCAGGTCTCGCCGACCGGCAGGAACTCCTCCATGACATCATCGAACAGGTCGACCCGCCAGGCATCGGTCTCGGCATCGCGCGGCGGGAGCCCGACGCAAGGCGAGGGCGCCCCGTAGAGGTCGTCCACGAGGAGGAACTTGCGCGAGAAGCTGAGGCGCGAGACCCGAATCGCCACGGCGCAGTCGGTCTCCGTCTCGAGCAGATTGGTGATGTCGCGCATCTTCAGATAGAAGTAGTGGGTCTTGCCCGCATCGGTTTCGGGGAAGGTGATCGGCTCGCGCATCTGTGTCCAGTTGCCCCATCCGATCCAGCCGCCGCGCCCATCCGCGTCGCGGTAGGCGTCGTCGCTGGGATCCGGGATGTCGAATCCGTAGTTGCTGGGCCCTGGCTCCGAGCCGGTCAGACTGGCGTCGCCCTCCCAGCGGAAGCGGATCTGTTGGCCGACGGCGACGTTGATCTCCCAGATGCGTCCGAAGGTGAAGTTGTTGAAGACCTGGCAGCCGATGGAGGGCTCGCAGAGTGTAACGCGAATGCGCTCGTTACCGACGCGGAAGAAGACCCAATTGCGATTGCGGACGAACTCCGGTTCCACCGCGCCGGCCTCATCGATGGCGCGCAGGGCGAAGCCGTAGGTGCGACCCTGATCGAGCCCGCGCAGCCAGGCGTGATCGACCTCCGTGCCGTCGACCCGCTTCCAGGCACGCTGGGCCTGCTGGTAGTAGTCCCCGAGCGAGTCGGGCGGGAAGTCGTCGCGCTCGAGGTCTCCGAAGACGACGTTGACACTGTCGCGAAACGCGACGCGCACGGCTTCCAGGTCGTTGGGATTGGGGGCGGATTCGAAGCGGACCAGCTTGTATTCGTACCAGGCCGGCAGACCGTCGGCCCGCGATCCATCGAGATCCTCGCCGTCCCAGCTGATGCGCAATGTCGAGGCCCAACGGTCCGCAGTGGAGGGCGGCGGGTAGACGATCTCGGAACGTGGAGCGATCGTATGGGCGTTGAAGTAGCGGCGATCGGGGGTGGAGCGAGCCCCGTCATTGTCGACGGCTCGGATGAAGAAGGTGTGCCAGTCGCTGAATCTGCGCGCGCTGTCGGGCTGTGTGGCCCGGAACGGGATCTCGGCGTCGAAAGCCTCGGTCCAGTGCCAGGCCCGCTCGGTAACGGTATCGTCGACCGCCCATTCGAAGCGCCGGATGACGCCATCGCTGTCGGCGCCGTACCAGTAGAAGCGGACCCGGTTGGCCGTCTGCGTGCTCTCCTCGACGACGCCCGCGGTGATCTGCGCTCGAGGCAGGCGGTTGGCGATGCGCTGGCCTAGGAAGCCCTCTTCCGGCGTGAGGATGCAGCGCCCGGCGCCCAGAAGCAGCAGGATCGCGAGCAGACCGAAGCGTGCCCGATGGCCCCGTGCGGCGATGGCTGTGCGGCGAGTCCATTCCATGACGGCGTATCGCGGCCCACAGATCGTCGGATGCCGCGGTCCTGCGCCAGAGCCTGCACTCCAGCGGTGCGCCGGACGCGCATGGATCCGAGCTTGGGCGCGACCGATGAGTGTCGCACGTCCGCATGGAGCTGTCTAGCGCAGAGCCGATCCGATGCAGAGCCGGACGCTGCGCCGGGCGGGCTCCTGATGATCGCGCGTGGAGGGGGAGAGCCGCCGCCCCTCCCCCTGGAGTGCACCGGAGCCCTGGGAAGCGGCCTAGCGTAGGCGCAGAATGCGAATGCCGCTGCGATCGGCCGGGGTCCGCAACGTCGCGAAGTAGAGCCCCGCGGGCAGGGGCCTTCCGCCGCCGTCCGTACCATCCCAGGCCACCGCATGCCGTCCGGCGGACTGCCAGCCATCCTGCAGACAGCGCACCAGCCGACCCGCGCTATCGCAGATGCGCACGTCAACGGGGGCCGCCCGCTCGAGTGCGTAGGCGAGACGGACCTCGCTCGGGTGCAGCATCGGCTGGGCGCCGCTGAGCTGCAGACCGCGGACGGTGATCGGAGGCTGCATCTCGGCGGCAGCCGGGTCGCGATAGACCAGCAGTGTGGCATGTTGGCCGGCGGCCCAAAGGGTGCCGTCCTTGTCACGGGCCAGATCGCTCAGCGATCCACCGATCCAGGGCGCGGCCCATTCCAGGATCCAACTGGCGCCTCCGTCGGCCGTGCGATAGATGAATCCGCGTCCATCTTCATCCGGGCCACCGCCGGCATGATTCCGTGCCACCAGCCACCCGGTCTGCTGGTCTTCCATGACGATCTCTTCGGTGTAGCTGTGCGGGACCGAGCCCACGATCGACCAGCTCTGTCCGCCGTCCAGCGTGCGATGGACGAAACCACCCACCGCGCAGAGCCAGCCGCGCTGGTCGTCCAGGAAGGTGACGTCCTGGAAATGATGGGGGTAGGCGGGCGTCTGCGGCAGCCACTGATCTCCTCCGTCCGTGGTATGACGAACGAAGCCGTTGCCGCCACCGTAGCCGCCGACCGCCCAGCCTTCGCTGGGCGTGATGAAATCGACCGCTTGCACGAAGTCGTTGGTGCCACTCGCCTGATGGGTCCAGGTGACGCCGCCGTCGTCGCTGCGCTTGATCGTGCCACCCCCCCCATGGGCCCAGCCCCGGTCGGCATTGACGAACTGCACGTCCTCGATCCAGCCGCCCCCGCCAACAGAATGCCAGGACCAGCTCTGGCCCCCGTCGACGGTGCGCCAGATCCGGGCGGCATTGCCCTCGAAGAACATCCAGCCGGCATGCGCGTCAATGAACTGCACCCGCGATCCGCCGGGCGCATCCTGGTCGCGGTGCCAACTGGCGCCCCCATCGCGCGTGCGCAGGCAATAGCCGTCGGAGAGAACGTGGCTCCCGGCTACGAGCCAGCCATCGTACGGTGAGCTCCAGGCGACCGAAGACCAGATCGGTGCGTGGTTCTGCCACTCCCAGCTTGCACCCTCGTCGCGACTGCGCAGGATCGTGCTGTACTGCGCGGCGATCCAGATCTCCGCGCCGACGTACTGCAGACCGTAGGTGTAGTGGGTGATCGGCGGTGCATGCACGTCCCAGGTCTCTCCGCCGTCGCCGCTGACCCAGATCTGCTCCTGCGCGGGGCTGAGGATCTGCACGGCGGCGATCGCCAGGTGCTCGGCATCCCGCACATCGAGGGCGTAGTTGTAGTGCAGGCCGGTATGGGCTTGCACGCTCCAGGTCGCCCCGCCGTCGCTGGTGTGCAGGATGGCGCCCGCCGGAGACTGGTAGAGGCTAGAGACGGTAGCCCAACCGAGCTGCGTGTCGACGAACTGCACCTGCGAGACGGTTCCCGCCCCAGGCGGGAGCGGGAGATCCTGGCGCTCCCAGCTCTGGCCGCCATCCTGGGTGTGATGGATGTGCGGTGCGAGGGTGTTGTCCCATCCGCTGATCCAGCCCTGCTGGTCGTCAGCGAAGAAGATGCAGTCGTTCTGGTGGCAGGAGGAGCCGAAACTCAGGTTCTCCCAGTGGGCGCCTCCGTCGCTCGTGCGCAAGACGAGATGACGGTGGCCATTGTCGCCCTCGCCCGTGATCCAGCCCCGCTGGGCATCGAGGAAGTAGACGCTGCTCAGATCCAGCCCCGTGCCGCTCGTCTGCGGGGTCCAGCTCTCGCCACCATCGGTGGAGGCGTAGATCCGCCCGCCAGACCCTACGATCCAGCCGCGAGAGGCATCGACGAAGCAGACGCCCGTGAGCTGGGCTTCCGCGGCGTAGGGGAAGTCGACCCCCGTCCAGTGCGCACCGCCATCGGTGGTCCGGAAGAGGACCCCCTGCACCTCTCCGGCGAGACTCTGGCCACCCACCGCCCAGCCGTGCTGGCCATCTTCGAGTAGGCAGAGATCGAAGAGAAAGGTGCCCGGCGTCATCATGACCGTCTGCCAGGCGGGCTGGGCCAGCGCTCCGAGAGGCGCGGCGAGCAGCAAGAGGATCAAGACCGAGCAGCGGAGTGGGCGCATGGAGTTCCTCCCTTCGAGACCTCGTTGGGGATCGACCGGGCCGAACGGGCGTCGCAGCGGCACGCCTTCCGCGTCGCACGCGAAACGCCCGGCCCCGAGCCACAGTATACCAGTTGGGAGACCGAGCCAGAAGGCGGCCGCGAGCTGTGAAAGCCGACAACCGCATGGGCGCGGGCGGCGTCCTACAGAGTGACCCGCGGGAATCGGGAGGAGACGTGCAGTCGGGTGAGCTGCTCGCGCGGGCGCGGGCTGGAGATCCGGTGGCCGAGCGGCTGCTCTACGAGCAGCACGTCGAGCGTGTCTATCGGCTCATCTACCGCCTGACACGAGACGCGGACTTGTCCGAGGAGTTCACGCAGGAGTCCTTCGTACGCGCCTTCACCCGTCTGGCCCAGTTCCGGGAAGCGGCGGCCTTCTCCTCCTGGCTGCATGCGGTGGCGGTCTCGGTGACGATGAGCGGACTGCGCCGGATCCGGCGACGACGGAGACACGAGCAGACCCGCGAGGATTTCGAGTGCGGTCCGCGGGAGGATCCGGCCGCGGCCGGGGAGCGCCAGGAGTTGCGTCGTCTCCTGCGCCAGGCCGTGGATGCGCTACCGCAGCGACTGCGCATCGTGGTCGTCATGTTCTATGCGGAGGGCTATACGCATCGCGAGATCGGTGCGGTTCTGGGCATCCCGGAGGGAACCTCCAAGGCGAGACTCTTTCAGGCGCGCGCGCGGCTGCGCGAGACCCTCCGCGCGGGCCCGGCCCGAGCGCTGGGACCGCTGGCGGGATTGCCGGCGCGCCAGGAGCAGTGTTGCGATGGATGAGAAGCAGTTCGATCGGCTGCTTGCCGGACTCCCCGACGACTACCATCCGCCGCCACCGGCACCGCGGGACCGAATCTGGAGGCGGATCGAGACACGTCGCCGGGCCGAGCGAGTCGCGCGATGGCCGAGGCGCATCCTGCGCCCGGCTGCTGTCGCCGCCGCGGCTCTGCTGGTGGGCATCCTGGTTGGGCGGCAGTTGTGGCCGACCCGTGAGCCCGGGCCGACGAGCGTCGGCGCACGGGTTCCGGCGAGCACGCAGGGGATGCGGCCCACACCGGCGGCGGAGGGCAGGGCGGCGGCTCCCGCGTCGCCACATGCGGGACACTCGCTGCAATGGACGGCTGCGCGGCTACTGGGCCGCGCGGAGACGTTTCTGACCTATGTGCGCGACGCGCAGGCGGGAGATGCGACGAACATGCGCCGGACCCAGTGGGCGCGCGACCTGCTCAGTGAGACGCGGATGCTGCTCGATGCGCCGGCCGGTCGCGGAACGGCCATGGATGCCCTGCTGCGCGACCTCGAGCTGGTGTTGGTTCAGATCGTACGCTGCGACCAAGCGCCGGTCCCGCGCTGCGAGGCGATCGAGGTTGCAATCGATCGCCACGCCCTGATGGCGCGCCTGGCGAGTGTCGGCCAACAACCCCCGCCCGCGCCGCGGGCGCTCTAGGAGGAATGCGATGATGGAGATCTCGATTGCCGAGAGGCACCGTCCCCAGCGCGACACCGCAGCGGCGTGTCGCCGCCGCTGGAGGGTGATTGCCCTGGGGCTCGTGGTCGCCGGACTGATCGCAGGTGCCGCGAGCTGTGCGGCCCGGAACGCTTCCGCCGAAGCGGAGGATCTCTTCGGGGAGGGCTACGCTGCATTGCAGCGCGATGACTATGCCGCCGCGGTGGAGGCATTCGAGCGCGCGCGGGCGCAGGCCGCCGATTCGTTGCGGGCTCGGGAGGCGCTCTACTGGCAGGCCTTCGCTCGCTATCGACTCGGCGACCTGCCGAACCTGCGGGCAGCACGCGCCGACCTGGAGCGCCTGGCGAGACGATACACGACCGTCGGCGAAGACGCCGAGGCCGCAGCCCTGGCCGCGCGGGTCGAAGCGCAGCTGGCCCTGCGAGGCGATGCGGCGGCCGAGGCACTGATTGCGGCGAAGGCCCGCGAGCTCGAGAGGGCCACCCGGCGATTGGCGCACGGGCAACACCCCCCCCGATCGCAGACCCACCGGCTGGAACGGGAGGGGATGCTGGCCGAACTGGCTGCCGACAGCACGTTGGCGCGAGAGCTGGGGCTTGCCGGATGGCGAACGAGCGGACTGGCCGTTGCTCTGGGACCGGCGCCGAGCGGACTGCTGGCGACGCCCGAGGAGCACGAGGATGACATCCGTCTGATCGCGCTGTCGGCACTGGCGCGCATGGATGCCGAGCGGGCTTTGCCCATCCTGGCTTCGGTGCTGGAGGAGCACGATCCGCAGAGTGCGGGCCTGCGCCAGCGGGCCGTCCACGTCCTGGGCATGTACGATTCCGCGGAGGCGCGCCGGCTGGCGCGCGAGGCCGTGCGGGAAGACCCCGACCCCGGCGTGCGCATGCGCGCCCTGAGCCTCCTGGGGATGGATGATAGTGAAGAGGCCCACGAGGCGCTGGCGGCCATCCTGCAAGGGGCGGAATCGCCGGAGATGAAGGCGCGCGCGGTCCTGGCGCTGAGCCAGCGGGACGATCCGCGGGCAGTGGATTTGCTGCAGGCGGTGGCGGCGGATCCCGAGATGCCGGTTGCGGTGCGGATCCGAGCTGTCCAAGGTCTGGCGCCCCCCCGGGAGAGCCGCGGAGCCTTCCTGCGGACCCTGCTGCACGAATGCCAGGAGCCGGCGTTGCAGGAGACGATCGTGATGGCCGTCGGATCCCACGAGGATGCGGCCACGCGGGAGTGGCTGCAGGAGGTGATCGCGACCGCGGAGCTGTCCCCCAGCGTCCGCGAACGGGCATTCGTCTGGCTGGGCCGCGATGCGCATGTACGCACGGAGGAGCTCATCGATCTCTACGCGCGGTTCGCGTCGGCGGAGGGGCGGCAGCACGCGATCTATGTGATCGCCGCGCGGGCCGACGAGGCGGCGGTGGGGTTCATGCTGCGCATCGCGCGAGACGCGCCGGACCCGGACCTGCGTCGCGCGGCGATCCTGTGGCTGGCCGAGTCGGACGATCCACGCGCGGTGACGCTTTTCGAGGAGCTGCTGGCGCGATAGCCCCACCAGGAGCCCCCGGCGGACTGAACGATCCCTGGCACCCACCCGTCATCTCTCTGTGCGACGATCGGTGGTCGTGGGG
>WJJG01000121.1 GCA_014729815.1 Candidatus Eiseniibacteriota bacterium | reverse complement strand
TGGCGGCGCCCTTCTTCTTCGAGACGGCCAGGTTGCGGACAGCGCGCTCCTCATCGAGGCGCGCGATCCGCTCGGGGCCGGCCTGGAAGTCGAGCCGCAGCGGACGTTCAACGGTGATCTTGCGGAAGCCGAAGTGGGTGGCGGGGTAGATGCGGCTGACGATCGCCTCGCGCTCCTCGCCGTCCTTGACCACGCGGCACTGCGCCTCGTCCGCGAAGCCGGCCAGCAGCCCCAGGATCTCCTCCTTCCGATGGAAGGGGATCTCGCGCCGCTTCGCACCCAGGCTCTTGCGCAGCGGCGTCCAGAAACCGGTGGCGTCGATCAACTGCACCCGTCCGCGCCGCTCGGGGCGCTTGCGGTTGGTCAGCACCCAGACGTAGGTCGCGATGCCGGTGTTGTAGAAGAGCTGCTCGGGCAGGGCGATCAGCGCCTCGAGCAGATCCTGCTCGAGCACCCAGCGGCGGATCTCGCT
Organism: Candidatus Eiseniibacteriota bacterium; assembly: GCA_014729815.1. Taxonomy (GTDB): domain Bacteria; phylum Eisenbacteria; class RBG-16-71-46; order CAIMUX01; family WJJG01; genus WJJG01. The sequence continues at coordinate 25,494 of WJJG01000121.1, read as the reverse complement.
CTCGCCGCTGCCGGCATCACCGGTGAAAAGCGGCGAGCCGTTCATGATGATCGCCACGCGCGAGCCGCCACGGCTCTGATCCTTCGCGTGGGCCAGCATGTGGAGCAGGAAGAGCAGCTGCCCGTCGCTGATCCGGGGCAGTCCCGGCGCGAAGCGCCCCGCGGCGCCGCGATCGTGCTCGCCGCGAACATCCTGCTCGTCGCGCTTCCAGTCCTTGCCGTAGGGGGGATTGGCGATCATGTAGTCGAAGCGCGCGGCGGCATGCCGGTCGTTCGAGAGGGTGCTGCCGTAGAGGATGTTCTCGGCGTCGCGCCCATCCTGCGACTTCATGAAGAGGTCCGACTTGCAGATCGCGAAGGTCTCGGGATTGACCTCCTGGCCGAAGAGATGCACGTCGGCGCCCGGATTGACCGCCGGGTCGCACGTCTCGCCCTCGCGCCGCTCGCCGATCGTGATGTGCTCCTTGGCGACCGTCAGCATCCCGCCCGAGCCGCAGCAGGGATCGTAGACGCTCAGCACCACGCCCTTCTTGCGCAGGCGCTTCTCGTCGCCGGCGAGCAGCAGGTCGACCATCAGATGCACGACGTCGCGCGGAGTGAAGTGCTCCCCGGGGTTCTCGTTGAGCGCCTCGTTGAACTTGCGGATCAGCTCCTCGAAGATCGTGCCCATCGCGAAGTTGTCGACCGTGTCGGGATGCAGATCGACCTTCGGATCCCCGAAGCGCTGGACGACCTGGAAGAGCAGCCCGGCCTCATCGAGCTTCGCGATCGTGTTGTCGAAGTCGAACTTCTCGAGCACCTCGCGCATGTTGGGGCTGAAGCCGGCGATATACGTGCGCAGGTTCTTGGCGATGTCAGGCGCATCAGCCAGGAGCCTCTCGAAGTCATAGCGCGAGGTATTGTAGAACGCGAAGCCGGAAGCCTTGCGCAGCTGGGGATCGAGGTTCTCGATCTTGCCCTTGTACTTGGCCTGGACGGCCAGGACCTTCTCCTTGGTGGGCGCCAGCACGCAATCGAGCCGCCGCAGGACGGTCAGCGGCAGGATCACATCCTGGTACTTGCCGCGCTTGAAAGTATCGCGGATCAGGTCCGCCACACCCCAGATGAAGCTGACGATTTGGCTGTGGTTCATGGTGGTGGCCCCTTGCACCCAACGGTAAGACGTCCTATTGCCCGACTCCAGGGTGGCAGTCATCACTCCACTCAAGTTGCCCGAATGGCAACCGAAATGGGCGAGTATGCTCTCGACGTCTCGAAACCACCTCGACGCGCCCCCTACTGGATTCCCCAGACAAGCGATATTGCGTAGAAGACAATCCAAGCTGAGACGAAGAGCAAAGGAACGTACAGGCAGAGCACCTTTGTGGCCGAAACGTGACATCCGGAGCGCCTGATGACGTTCCAGTACACGGCCCTTTCGGGATCCTGAGGCGCAACTCGAAGAGCACCGCTGGCATCCTGCTGGATCCCCTCGAGCCTGGCGATCTCCGCGTACATCTTGTCATATGTGCTTGACGTTCGACGACCCAAGAGAAACCAAGCAAGGTTGAAAAGCACTGCGAAAACAAAGACTGCCAGGAAGAGCTGCCACTTGAGATTGGCTCGGAACGCGAAGAACATGATCGCGTTTCCAGTAACGAAGACGGTGGCTCTTCGAGTGATCAATGTATCCTGGTTCTTCCAGTAGCCGAGGAGTTCCCTGTAGTAGTCCGCGTTCTCGAAGTGCTCCACTTGCGCCTCCAGTCACTTCCGTTGCCAACGTGGGCGATCAGGACCCGCGGGGGCCGCGTCCAGTTCCGGCCACGGGAAACCCGAACCATCTACAATAGCTGCAACTGCTCGCTTGCGGGAGCGTGCGGCTTCAGAAGAGGCCGTTTCCGGCGACGAGGACGCGTGCTGCGGACGGCTCCAGGGTCCAATGCGCCGAAGAGAATCTGCTGCTCCCGGCCCGGAGGTGATTCTCCCCGACTGGCGAGTGCCGGTGCATTCTCAGGGTTCTGCGGGTTCACTGACGCTCCCCTCAGGCCTGTACTAGAGGCCTTGACTGACGTTGCCCCCCTCGGCGTCGGCCGGTAGATCCCCTGCTCCCGCGCCCAGTCCAGCAGGTAGAAGTAGAAGGCCTTGAAGGCCGGGCCGTGATGGAAGTAGCGCAGGTGGGCCAGCTCGTGGCACAGCGTGTCGACCAGGCTTGAGTACTTGAGCGACTTCTTGGTGCGCACATGATTCAGACGAATCCAGATGCGCCCGTCGCCGTCGCACGATCCGTAGCGGCGTTTGACGCGCGCGCTCTCGGGCTGGATCGACTGGTAGCGCAGATCGAAGCGTTCAGCGATGCGGGCGGCATCGCGCCGCAGCCTCTTCATCAGTTCTGCGCGGGCCTGGCGATCCATGCAGCGGATGATGCCAGATGCACGCCCGGCGTGCCAGCCCGCTGCGACCTCCTGAGCGTTTGCCTCCCCGGCGACCTGGGGTATCCTGGGCGTCCGCGGGCCGCGCGGATCGCGAGGGAGCCCGGTCCCCCGGGCGGCCGATTCCGCGAAAGCTGCGCCGAGGCGAGACGAAGCTCACGAGAAGCCGATCCGAGCGAGTCGGAAGGAGGGTGCCGTGGCCCGACCGAGACTGATGAAGCCGCCCGCGAGCGAGGAGGAGTTCCTGGCGTACTCCAAGATCGCGGAGACGGCCTTCGCCACGCCCCGCAAGGAGTCACTGGAATACTTCGAGCGCACCGGGCACGACACGATCCGGCTCTATCATGATCGGGGCGAGCTGGCCGGAGGGCTGGTGATCCTGCCCATGGCCCAATGGTTCGGGGGGCGGGCGGTGCCGATGGGGGGCATCGCGGCGGTGGCCGTCGATCCGCAGTTCCGCGACCGCGGGGTGGCGGGCGGCATGATGGCGGCCGCGGTCCGGGAGATGTACCAGCGCGGCCAGGTCCTCTCGACCCTCTACCCAGCCACGCTGCCCCTCTACCGGCGCGCCGGCTACGAGCTGGCCGGGACCATCCACGAGATCAAGCTCCCGCCGCGCGATCTGGTCGAGCGGGAGCGGAAGCTGACGATGGAGGAGATCACTCCCGAGGCGTTTCCCGAGATCCAACGCGCCTATCGCCTCTACGCGCGCCAGCACAATGGCCCCCTCGATCGCATCCGCTACTTCTGGCAGCGCGTGCAGAAGCCGTTTGGCATGCCGCCCACGCGCGGCTATGCGATCCGCCGCGGCCGCAAGCTCGAAGGCTACGTCTACGCGGTCACCAAGCCGCAGGATCAGGGCTATCAGCTCCTGCGCATCTTCGACTATGCCGTCTTGACACCGGCGGCAATGCGCAGGCTGCTGACCTTCATCGCCGATCACCGCACGCTCTGCGAATCCGCCATCTGGTACGGTACGCCCAGCGATCCACTGCTGCTGGTGATGGCCGAGCACACCTACCGGATCCGCCTGCTCGGGCAGTGGATGCTGCGCATCGTCGATCTGGCCGGCGCGCTCGAGGCGCGCGGCTATCCGCGGGGCGTCAAGGGGCGCGTGCAGCTGCGCGTGCGCGATGAGATCCTCCGCGCCAACAACGGCGCCTTCGTCCTGGAGGTCGAAGGGGGTCGGGCCCGCGTGCGCCCGGGCGGGAAGGGGAGCGTCAAGCTCCACATCCGCTCTCTGGCGCCGCTCTACAGCGGCCACATGACGCCGGAAGTCCTCGCTGCGGCCGGACAGCTCGAGGCCACCCCGCGTCAGATGGCGACCCTGACCTCGATCTTCGCGGGGCCCGCGCCCTGGATGGCCGATCTGTTCTGATCGCGGGGACGAGCGGCGTGCGGTAGGGTCCGGTCGGCACCGGACCACTGCTCGGGGAGATCTCGAGGAACGCACGGGGAGATTCCGAGGAACGTACGGGGCTGGTTTCGAGCAAAACGCACCAAGGGGTTCCAAGGAGCGCACAGGGAGGTTCCATGGCAGTCTCGCGCATCGATGCGATCCTGAAGGGCGATGTTCCGGTGGGCGCGCAGGTCACCGTGCGCGGCTGGGTGCGCACGCGGCGCGACTCGAAGGCCGGGCTCTCCTTCATCCACCTCAGCGACGGATCCTGCTTCGCCCCGCTGCAGACCGTCGCGCCGGAATCGCTGCCGAACTACGAGAGTGAGGTCCTCAGGATCACCGCCGGCTGCTCGATCGAGGCCACCGGAGAGGTGCAAGCCTCCCAGGGCAAGGGACAGTCCGTCGAGCTGGCCGCCTCCGAGATCAGGGTCATCGGCTGGGTGGACGATCCGGACACCTATCCGATCTCGCCCAAGCACCATAGCTTCGAGTACCTTCGCACCGTCGCCCACCTGCGCTCGCGCACCAACAGCTTCGGCGCGGTCACGCGCGTGCGGCACTGCCTGGCCCAGGCGGTGCATCGCTATTTCCACGAGCGCGGCTTCTACTGGATCCCCACGCCGCTGATCACGCCCAACGATGCCGAGGGCGCCGGGCAGCTCTTTCGGGTGACGACCCTCGATCCCCACGATCCGCCGCGCACACCGGAAGGACGGGTCGACTTCCAGCAGGACTTCTTCGGACGCGAGACGTTTCTGACCGTCTCGGGCCAACTCGCCGTCGAGACCTATTGCCAGGCGCTCGGCAAGGTCTACACCTTCGGGCCCACGTTCCGGGCGGAGGACTCGAACACCAGCCGGCACCTCTCAGAGTTCTGGATGATCGAGCCCGAGATCGCCTTCGCCGATCTGGCCGACGATGCCGATCTGGCCGAGGAGTTCCTCAAGTACATCTTCCGCGCGGTGCTCGACGAACGCCCCGATGATATGGCCTTCTTCGCCCAGCGGATCGAGAAGCAGGCGGTCACGCGCCTCGAGCAGTTCCTCGAGACCGACTTCGTGCGCATGAGCTACACCGAGGCGATCGAGATCCTCGAGAAGTCCGGCGAGAGCTTCGAGTTCCCGGTGCACTGGGGCGTCGACCTGCAGTCCGAGCACGAGCGCTACCTGACCGAGCGCCATGTCGGAGGGCCGGTCACGGTCCTCGACTACCCGAAGCAGATCAAGGCCTTCTACATGCGCGTCAACGACGACGATCGTACCGTGGCCGCCATGGATGTGCTCGCCCCGGGCATGGGGGAGATCATCGGCGGCAGCCAGCGCGAGGAGCGGCTGGATGTGCTCGATCGGCGCATCGCGGAGATGGGACTGCCGGCCGAGGAGTATTGGTGGTACCGTGATCTGCGCAGATACGGGAGCGTGCCGCATGCCGGCTTCGGCCTCGGCTTCGAGCGGACGATCTGCTACGTGACCGGCATGAAGAACATTCGCGACGTGATCCCGTTTCCGCGCACTCCAAAGAGCGCGGAATTCTAGCTCGCCGCGCGCTGCCGAGTGCCGCCGGCGGAAGCGGACGCGGCATGCAGCGCTGCCGAGCATGGCCAGGGGGGGACGGACGCGGCATGAAGCGCGGCCGTGCGACGCCAGGGGGGGGCGAAGGCTGCATGAAGCGCTGGATCCATCAGCCGCTAGCCGCTGTCGCCGCCGCATTGCTCGCGGCCTGGATCCTGGCGCTGATCGTCACCGCGGCGATCAGCTTCGAGAACCACTACCTCCAATACGGCTTCACCCGCTCGATCCTCTTCGTCTTGGAGCAGCAGCATGGTCGCTTCCTGCTGCCGGTGGCCCTCGCCGTCCTGGCGATCGCCCTGCTGGCGGGGGTGCGGCACACGCGCACCGGCCGGGGGCCGTCTCTGGCTGCCGGACTGACGGCGCTGGCAGCCGCCGCGGCGCTCTTCGCACAGCTAGCCTTCCGTCACAATCGCTATCGTCATTCCGAGCTCTGGCATGGGCGCACGGAGCTGCTGGGTCTGCGCGTGCCCGAGGCGATCACCCAGTGGGAGGTCTGGCGCACGAACCTGGTGATCCTGGCCGTTGCCGTGGCGCTGCTGCTGGTGCTCTGGTTCCTCCTGTCGCGCCTCTTCCGCACGCGCTGCGCCGCCGGTCTCTGGCGACTTCTTGGTCATCCGGTGGTGGCGCTCGCTGCCGTGGCGCTCACGCTCCTGCCCGGTTGGGGTGCACGGTCGCTGCGCCAGCAGATCGCGGACCGACCCCACATCATCCTGGTCTCCCTCGACACCCTGCGCGGCGATCGGCTGGGATGCTACGGCTACCAGCGTGACACCTCGCCGCGCATGGACGCCCTCGCCGAGGAAGCGATCCTCTTCGAGTGGACCTTCAGTCAGGCGCCCAACACGCCGCCTTCGCACATGTCGATTTTCACCTCGCTCTATCCGAGCGTGCACGGCTTCTACGGCAGCGGTGATCGGCTGGCGGGATGGCGGGTCACGCTGGGGGAGTATCTGCGCGAAGCCGGGTACCGTACCTATGCCACCACCGACGGGGGCTTCATGCGTGGCTGGTACGGGTTCGGGCAGGGCTGCGAGCAGTACGACGACTACCGCAAGGGGATCGCCCGTTCGGTCGATCTCACCGAGCAGTGGCTCGATGCAGGCCTTGCCGAGACGCCCTTCTTTCTCTTCATCCACTGCTATGATGTGCACTGCCCCTACAATCCGCCCCCGCCCTATCGCGACACCTACACCGATCCCAAGTACGACGGCGGCTTCAATCCCGGATGCGGGCAGCTCGAGGAGATCCGCGGGCGGATCGCCGAAGATCCGTCCGCGGGCCATGGCCTCTCTCCGGCGGACATCTTCCATACCGAAGCGCTGTATGATGCGGGGATCCTCTACACCGACGCGATCGTCGGCCGTCTGATCGATCTGTTGCGTGCGCGTGGATTGTTCGAGCGCACCTGGCTGATCATCACGTCCGACCATGGCGAGGAGTTCACCGAGCACGGTTCGGTGCTCCACGATAGGCTCTATCATACCGTCACGCGCGTCCCGCTGATCATCCGCCCGCCCGGTTCCCCGCGGCCGGGTCTCCGCGTGCCCGAGATCGTCGAGCTGACCGATCTGCTGCCGACGATGCTCGAGATCGGCGGGGTTGCCCCGGTCTCCGATCTGCAGGGCGCCAATCTGATGCCGCTGATGGGGCAGGGAGGGCTGCGGGCCGACGCAGGCGAAGGCGCCGAACCGCGGGGCGACTGGAAGAACGTCGCCTTCAGCGAGCTGCCCTGGTCGGGGAGACGTCGCGCGATCACAACGCCCGAGTTGCATCTGCTGACTTCGCTCGACCGGCGCGAGCTGGAGGCATACGCCTACCGCGAGGATCCACTCGAGCAGGCGCCGCTCGCCGATCAGGCCTCCGATGCGGCCGTGCGGGAAGCCTACCGGCGCCTGCTGGATTGGAGCGCCGAGCAGATCGCCCTGGCGGCCGGACTGCCCCCCGGCACCGAGCGCTTCGAAATCGATGACGCCGCGCGACGCGAGCTCGAGTCGTTGGGCTACGTCCAGTAGCAGGCCCGAGAGGTCACGCTCGAATCGCGCAAGACGGTGCTCCTCCCCCGGCCCATCGAACGGATCGGTCCCTTCTTCCGTCACTCCTGGCAGGGCAGTGCGACGAAACCGCCACGGGTGGCCGCGAGGCCCTTCGCGCACCAACCGTAGTCCGTCGGCCGAAGGAGGAGGAGGAGCGATGCCTCCCAGCAGCGCGGTGTTGGCGATCGTGGTGGCAAGTAGCGCCGGTCTGTTCCCCGCGGCGCTGGCGGCACAGGAGTACGTCGAGCAGGGAGTAGGTGCCTACCGGCTCCGCCAGTCCCCGGCAGCCTGGACACCTGCGGTGGCGTTCCTCGAGCACGCGCCGGTGATCGACGGTGTGCTGGATCCCGGACTTGCGAACCTGCAGCGAGGCTTCTTCTCGGAGGTGGTGGTGGACGGCCGCGGTCCGGAAACCGAGCGCGCCGACCGCGCCGCGGTCTCTCGCGCAGAGCCCACGTTTCGGATGGCCTATGGCACCGACTTCTTCTACCTCTATGTCGAAGCGCCGGGGGAACGGCTGCAGTGTCGTGATCGCGCCTACCAGAACGGCGATGGCTTCAGTCTGATGTTGGGTGCCGCCCAACCGGATGCTGCCGCAACCGACGAGTTCTATGTTCTTTCCTGTTCGGCCGTGGACGATGCCCGCATGGAATGGTCGCGGCACGTATTCTGGTACTACAACATCGAGGACATCTTCGTGCCGACCAGCGGCGAGACGCAGCTCGAGTTCCGGGCCTCCGGCGGCCGGATCTCATTCGAGCTCCGCCTGCCCTGGCGCGATGTGCATCCCCACCATCCGTGGTTCGGAGCCGAGCTCGGATTCAATCTGCGGTTCGTGCGCGCCGTGGGGGAGGGCGCGCGCTACAAGTACATCGTCGTTCCTGATGCGATCGGTGCGGAGTATCGTTCCCGACGCTACGCGCGGCTGGCCTTCGCCCAGCCGCAGGTATCGGAGGCGCCCCAGACCTTTCTGCAACTGGCCCGCGGCCATCTCCGTCGCGGCGGGGCGCTGCGGGCCAGTGCGGCCACGGCGAGCGCCGCAAGCCGTGACGAGATGCTCGAACTGCGGGTCGACTCCGATTCGCTCGAGGGGTGCCTCCGCACAGCGGCGCGCTACGCCTGCCGGCCGGGCCTGACGCGCCATGAGATTCCGATCGATGTCTCGTCGCTCCCGCCGGGCGACTATCGTGTGGCTTGGTCATCGCGGGTGTGGGGTACGTCCGGTCACACGGAGTTCACGGTCCTGGCGGATCACGACTTCGCTGTGTTGCGGGAGCGCCTGCATGCCCTGCAAGGTCGCATCGCGACCGGCTCGATCACCACTTTGGAGTGGACCACCGATCATCTCGAAAGCGAATTGGCGGCGACTCGATCCTACGAAACCTGCCGCGAGTTCCGCACGGCGCTCGATCTTCTGCTCGAACGCCTGGTGCAGGCCGAACGCGGCGAGGATCCGTACGCCGAGCGTACCGGCTTCTTTCGGCGTGCGTATCGCTCGGACGTCGACGGATCACTGCAGCCCTACACGGTGATCGTACCCGAAGAGCTGGATCGCTCCCGCTCCCATCCGCTCGTGGTCTTCCTGCACGGGAGCGCCTCCGACGAGACCAACTTGTGGGGCTTCCGTCCCATCGTACCCGAGGGGCACATCGGACTCGGTGTTCGCGGGCGAGGACCCTCGAACCTCTACTGCTTCGACCACGCGCAAACCGATATCGAAGAGGCGATCGCGGATGTGATGGCGAACTACCCGGTCGACCCCCAGCGGATCCTCCTGGCCGGCTTCTCGATGGGAGGCTACGGAGTCTACCGCACCTTCCATGAGCACCCCGAGCGCTATCGGGCCCTGGCGGTTCTCTCGGGCAAGCCGTATGGCGGCGGGCGCTGGCGCCGGCCGTGTCGAAGCGAAATCGAGCGCGCGGGCGCCGCTCTCCAGATGCCGCCCGAGCTGCCCGCCGGTGCCGTACCGGTGCTCGACTTCCGCTGTCTGGAGAACCTCCTGCCCTTCGCGGATGTGCCGATCTTCATCTACCATGGCCGGCGCGATCGCAATTGCCCGTACGAAACCACGGCCGCCCTCGTTGCGAAGCTGCGCCAGGCTGGGGCGCGGGTGGAGTTCGTCACGGATCCCGATCGCGGACACGAAGTGCCATCGGAGAAGGCGTACGATGCCTATCGGCGCTGGGTGGCTTCCCTGGAGGGGATAGAGTAGGTGGTGCTCGCGGCTTCGCGCCGAGCGTGTCCCACGTAGTGAAGGTGCGGCAAGTGCGCGATCCGGCTCGGACTACGCCGCCACACCCGTGATCCACCCCAGCACCGACCCGACCACGTTGGCGGAGGCATGCGCCAGGAAGGCCGGCCACAGACTCCTGCTGCGCTCGCGGTAGTAGCCGGCCACCAGGCCAATCAGCGTGGCGAAGATCACGATCCGAATCACGACCGCCGGATGGAATCCGACTGTGAAGAGCGAGAGATGCATCGCGCCAAAGAAGAGCGCCCCGACCAGCACCGGCGTGCTGAGTAGCAGCCCGCCCAGACGGATCCCGCGACCGCGCAGCGGATCCAGGAAGCCCTGCACGAGCCCGCGGGTGACCACCTCCTCGGCCAAACTGGCGTAGATCCAGATGAAGAGGATCTCCTGCCAGACGGGATACTCCTCCATGAAGCCCATATCCTGCTCGGGCAAGAGAGCGCCGATCAGAAAGGCGAGCGCCGAGATGCCCCCGCTCCAGATGAGCACGCCGGTCAGGGAGAAGGCGTGCGGCCGGCGGAAGCCGTAGAGATCCCAGCGACCGTGCGAGAGGATCGCGATCAGGACGAGGGAGACCAGCACCATCCCGGTATGGTTGGCGACCCCGGTCAGCCAGGCGGGCGCCTGTTCGGGGCCACCGAAGAGCTGGGCGATGAGGCTGGCGGCGATGCCTGCGCCGAGGGTTGCCAGAATCCCCAGCAGAATCGCAAGCAGGACGCGCAGTGCCGGCAGCCGCGAGGCTTCCTTCTCCTCTACCACTCCACTCCTCCGCATCTGAGTTGAACCACACCCGATGCCATCCCATCCGCGCGCGTCATCGGAGCAGGATCAGAGGCGCCCGCGCGATGAGCCGCCGACCGGCCGTGCGCACGAGCCGGATTCCACCCTGCCCAGGATACGCACGGCATCTGCCTCCCGGACGACCGCAGCCGGCTCGCGTCGCGTCCGGGGCTGCGCTGCGCCCGAGGCTCACGCTACTCTCGGAACAGCGCCTTGACCATCCCCCAGCTGGCCGTGGTCACGGGCGAGCCGCCGCAGCCCACCGGCCATGCACCGATCAGATCGCACTCCTCGTTCGGCGGCGTGAACGGGGCGCAGGGCGAGCACTCCTCGAGCGTCAGATCGTTGTCCTGCGGATAGCAGAAGAGCGGATCTTCACAGATGTTGCCATTGATGTGCTGCAGTCCGCCCAGGCATTGCACCCAATCCCCCTCGCTGTTCCCGTAGACGTCGCTGCAGGAAACCATCACCTGGCTGCCGTCGGCGCTGTAGACGGGAATGCCGTGGGGCCCGAAGGAGATGATGCAGTTCTCCAGGGTCAGGCTGCAATGGGCGTTACAGTAGAAGCAGCCGGCCGTGCCGCCCCAGCTCCCGTGGAAGGTGCAGTTGCGGAAGAGCGGATCCGCGCTGTCGCCACCACACCAGACCGCCCCGGCATTGGTGGGCGCATAGTTGTGCTCGAAGCTGCACCGCGTCACCGTGGGGGAGGACCAGACCGTCACCAGCGCGCCGCCGGTGTTTTCGCAGCGGTTGTCGCGGAAGAGGACGCCGTCGAGCTCGGGATAGGCCGCATGCTCGCTGAGACGGTAGAAGTAGATGCCCCCACCGTGGATCCCGGCACCGTTGCCCAGGAACGCCCCGCCTTCGATGCGCGGTTCGGACGCCCCGTCGCAGCGCATGCCGCCGCCACGCTCGAAGGCGTAGTTGTCGACGAAGCGGCATTCGATCAGAGATGGGGAAGCGTCATCGCACCAGATTCCACCCCCGGTGACGCTGCACTCGTTCTGCTCGAAGGTGCATTCGACCAGCGTCGGCTCGCATCCCTCGCAGCTGACGCCCCCACCGCTCTCGCTCGCTTCGTTGTAGCTCAGGATGAGGCCGCGCAGTTCCGGACTCGAGTGCGCGCAGGCAATCGCCCCGCCGAACTCGGCGCGGCCTCCGATGATCTTCAAGTCCGCGACGCGTGAGGCGGCGGTCTCACCGGAGTGGAAGACAAACCCGCGGTGCGGATCGGCGGCGCTTCCCTGGCAATCCAGAATGCAGGATTCAGCCATGCCGTTGCGCGAGCGAATGGTGAGCGCATCGCCGCGCATGTCGATGTCGCGATTCCCATCGCCGAGGAAGACGCCGTCTCCCAGCTCGATCACGTCCCCGTCCTGCGCCGCATCGACGGCGGCTTGGATGGTGGGGAAATCGCCGCTGCCATCGGGTGCCACGAAATACGTTTCGGCGTGGGGGCTGGCAGCCAGCAGAAGCCCGGGGGTTGAGATAAGCAGGAGAACGACGGAGAGACGCAACGCGCTACACATGGTGACCTCCCGGATTGAGGCTCCTCCCGCGGAGAGTGAGCCCGGATTACGATCGCGTGACGGTCGCCAACTCCTTTGTCACAGAAGTATATCGCGACACCGATGAACGGTCGAGGGGGAGCGCGAGCGCGGGCCCTCGCCTCTCGGCTGGGCGGTTGTGCGGTGGTCCGCGATCGCGAGAAGGCTCTCGGGTCCGCACCCAGCATGCGCTCGCTGGATCCCCCGGCAGTCGTCCGTCGCACGCGCAGCTGGGGTCCGGGCACCTATCGCACACGCACCTCGCGCAGCACGACCTGGCGACGCGGGTCGAAGAGCCGCACGAAATAGACGCCCGGGGCCACGGGACGCAGGCATCCGTCACGGCCATCCCAGGTGATCGTTGCGTCCCCGCTCCGGTGCCCGGCAGCCGCGCCGGTCAGCCGATCGGAGAGATCGCGTACCAAGCGCCCTTGCGCATCGTGGATCTGCAGCGATGGCGGGACATCCGCGTCCTTCCAGGTCGCGCGGAAGCGGAGTGCCCCGCGGGAGGGATTGGCGCTCGGGCGCAGCGACCAGGCCAGCGGCGCATCGCCCCGCGGGTCACCGGCCGGTGCGTCCGAAGGCGCCGGGGTGAGGGTCACCACACTGCTCGACTGCGCCGCGATCTGCGCGACCTGCACGATCATCGTGCCGTCGGGTTCCTGGCGGACCAGTGTGCCGCCCTCGATCACGTACTCGACGCCCGGCTCGGCCGGGATGCAGTGGCGAACGGCCGACCAGTCCTCGTAGTGGCTGTTGGTCACGGTCGAGGTGTGCACCCCCTCGGGGGAGACCTCCAGCGCGAACGCGATCTCGCCCAGCAGCCAGGGATCTTCGGTGTTGCGGTACCCGTCGCCGTCGGTGTCGGCGGTGAAGAAGGCGACCTCGCCGTTGCGGATCTGAACGTAGCGCCATCCGATGTCGTCTCCGAAGAGCCCGCGGCGGCGCGGCTCGGGGAGGTCGGCGAAACGCTCGCGCGTGCCCTCGGGCAACGGCAGATGCTCCTCCTTGCCGAGCGAGGAGGATTGCACATGCAGCGGGTATCCGGGGAAGGGGACATCCCGCTCCCAGTCGTCCTCGTGTTGGAAATCGTTGCGACCGAGGTAGTTGTCGCCCTCGTTCAGGAAGGTCTCGAAACGATGGGTGTGACCGCACAGGCAAAGGTCGATCGCATGGTCGTCGATTAAACCGCGCACGCGATCGACATTCTGTTCGTTCCAGCTGAAGTAGTCGTAGTTCGGCCCATGCATCATCAGGAAGCGCGGATGGTCGGCCACGGGATCGAGCTGCGCCAGTTCCGCGGCCGCCCAGTCGAGCGCCGCAGCGGTGGGCCCGAGGCAACGATAGAACTCGAGCAGACCCAGGTTGTGACGGCTGGTCAGGGCGATGAAGTGCGCGTGGCCGAGACGCAGGTGGGCATTGCGGAAGCGGTTGACGCGCTCGAAGTAGCGCAGCGGGTAGCCGGGATCGTAGGTCTCCGATCCGGCGTTGTAGTAGTCGTGATTGCCCGGCTGCACGAAGAGCGGCACGCGCAGCTCGGCGACCGCGGCCAGCATTGAGTCGACGAAGGCTGCATTGCCCAGCCGCTGGTTCTCGCAGACATCCCCGGTGAGCACCACCAGATCGGGATTGAGGAAGTTGGCCTCGCGCACGAAGAACCGCAGGCGTTCGGTGGCGGTGTACTCCTCGGCGTCGTAGCCGACGTGTGTGTCGGTGATGTGCAGGAAGCGTGGCTGCGGCGGGTATTCGGCGACGACCCGCACGGCATGGATGCCCTGGAAGAGGTGCCCGTCGACGGATACGCGGATCCCGTAGAGGGCGGGCGGGCAGTCGGTCGGGAGACGCAGCCGGATCTGCTGAATCCGCTCCAGCCCGGGCGCGTGCAGCAGCAACGCCTCCTCGCTCCCCGGCTCGAGCAGGCGCGCGACCAGGCTCTCGGCGACGAGCGGGACGCTTTCCCCAAGGGGGCCGACCAGCTCGGCCTGCACGTCCGGCGGGCCGTAGCTGCCGAGCATCGCGATCCAAGCCTCGAACGATTCGCCGGACGTGCGAATCGCTGGCTGGGTCATGCGCGGCTGCAGCAGGCCCGCGGAGAAGTAGGTCCCGCCGGTGGCGGGAGGCAGCGCGCGGGGCCGCTCGTAGGCTCCCAGGTCGACGATACCGACGATACGCGGCTGCCCATCGAGATCCTCATCCGGCAGCCAGGTCTCCGGTGGCCCGAAGCGGGTGCCGCGATCGCGCGCGGGCGAGTCGTCGGATAGGCGATAGTCTCCGGCGCCAGGATCCACGAACCGGTAGAAGCCCGCGTCGGCGACCGTGAAGCTGTGCACGACCTCGGCTGGAGACCCGGCGCTGCCGACGACAAGCGAGTTGTAGAGGCGCAGATTCGATTCGTCGGAGAGATTCTCGCTGCCGCTGGCCGCGATGGTGCAGTTGATGACCGTGGCGTCGAAGTCGGTCAGCCCGTGGCAATCGATCCCGTCTTCGGCGTTGCGCACGATCAGGCAGCCGACGATCGAATTGCTCCCGGCGGCGAGGCACACGCCATCGCCGCCGTTGTCGTGGACCCGCGCGCCGATCAGAGTCAGGCCGGCCCCCGCGTCGCAGTCCACGCCGTCGGCTTGGTTGCCGTGGGCGTGCAGCCGCTCGATGTGCGGCAGGGCGCCCGATCCGGTCACATAGACTCCATGCCAATGGCAGTCGCGCACCGTACAGTCGGTGATGATCGGCCGACAGTCATCGATCCAGAGGCCGCCTTCGGGGAACAGCGCCACGCTACCGATGCCCTCGAATACGCAGTGGGCCAGTCGGGTACTACTCGTGGTGATGCGGATGTAGTTGTACTCCGCCGCACCGGGCGCCGTCTGGAAGAGGATCGGCTGCTCTGCTGTGCCCTGCGCGAGCAGCGTGCCGTAGACGTCGAACTCGTACTCCTCCCAGAAGCTGTCCTCGAACTGGAAGACGACGCCGGGAGCGAGCGTCAGGGTCTCGCCGGCGGGCACGTGGATGTCGTCGACGATGCGGTAGACCCCCGCCGGCAGATCGCCGGAGAGGGCGCCCTGCAAATCGGTGGCACCCGCCGGGACCACCGCTGCAAGGAGGGCCAGCAAGACCGAGGCGCGGCTCCCGGCGCGGCGGGAGCAACGCAGAGGATGCAAGTGAGATCGCACGATATCCTCCCGGGATGGGCGTGGGTCTCCGATGCATGATCGCCGCTGCCAGAAGCACGGGAAGTCGGCGCCCTGGCGCAACTCGATTCTACCCGCGGGGCGGCGGAGACGCATGTGAGATCTGGCCTAGTCTCTGAGCGATGCGACAAGCTCGCCCTTGCAACCACCCCTTGGGGCAGGTAAGGCTTCCAGTAGGAGACGCTGCCCAGGGCCGCTGAGCGCCAGGCGCGGCGCCCCTCGAAAGGAGGCGATGTTCATGAGCCAGGGAGGCTTCGAGGAGTTCCAGATGCCCGAGTTCCGCCTGCCGCGGTTTCGGGGTGGACTCCTTCGCACGATCGTGCTGATCCTCGTTGCGCTGATTGCGGTCTTCAGCGCGTTCTTCACCGTCGGTCCCGAGGAGATCGGCGTGGTGTTGCGCTTCGGTGACTTCGTGCGCACGACCGATCCGGGGCTCCACCTCAAGCTGCCCTTCGGCATCGAGACCGCCACCAAGGTGCCCGTGCAGCGCCAGCTCAAGGAGGAATTCGGCTTCCGCACGCTGTCGGCCGGCGTGCGCACGCAGTACGCCGAGCGTGGCTACGAGGGCGAAGCCAACATGCTGACCGGCGACCTCAACGCCGCCGATGTCGAGTGGGTCGTGCAGTACCGCATCATCGACGCCTACAAGTTCCTCTTCCGCGTGCGCAACGTGCGCGAGACGTTCCGCGCGATGAGCGAGGCGGTCATGCGCCGCGTCGTCGGTGATCGCACGGTCAACGAGGTGCTCACCGTCGGCCGCCAGGAGATCGCCGACGTCGTCGAGCAGCAGCTCCAGGAGCTGTGCGACCAGTACGAGACCGGCATCGCCGTTGATCAGGTCGTCCTCCAGGACGTCAATCCGCCCGATCAGGTCAAGGCCTCCTTCAACGAGGTCAACCAGGCCCAGCAGGAGCGGGAACGGCTGATCAACGAGGCCCAGTCCGAGTACAACAAGGTCATCCCCCGCGCTCGAGGGGAGGCCGAGCAGACCATCCAGCAGGCCCGCGGCTATGCGCTCGAACGGGTCAACAGCGCGCAGGGGGACTCGGCTCGCTTCGCGGCCCTCTTCGCCGAGTACCGGCGCGCGCCCGAGGTCACGCGGCGCCGCATCTACCTCGAGACGATGCGTGACGTCCTGCCGAAGACCGAGCGCAAGATCATCATCGATGAGAATCTGCAGGGCGTGCTGCCCCTGCTCAACCTGGATTCCGGCGGTGTCCGGACCAGCGGCCAGGGAGGGCAGTAGACATGCGTATCGTTCTGATCGTCATCGGGGTACTCGTCCTGATCACGGTGCTGAGTGCCTTCTACATCGTCAAGGAGCCCGAACAGGTCATCATCACGCAGTTCGGCAAGCCGGTCGGGAATCCGATCAGTACGCCGGGGCTGAAGGTCAAGGTGCCGATCATCCAGAAGGTGCACCGGTTCGATCGGCGATTCCTCGAGTGGGACGGCGACGCCAACGAGCTGCCCACCAAGGACAAGCGCTTCATCTGGGTCGACACCTATGCCCGCTGGCGGATCACCGATCCGCTCAAGTTCTTCCAGCGCCTGCGGGACGAGCGGGGCGCCCAAACACGGCTGGATGACATCCTCGACGGCGAGACGCGCAACGCAATCGCCAAGCACGAGCTCGTGGAGGTGATTCGCGCCAGCAATCGCGAACCGGCGTCGACCGAGCTGCTGCCCGAGGACGAAGCCGTCCTCGAGGCGATCGACTTCGGTCGCGACACGATTCGTCTCGAGGTACTGGAGAAGGCGCAGGAGCGCACGGCCGATCTGGGCATCGAGGTGCTCGATGTGCAGTTCAAGCGGATCAACTACGTCGAGGAGGTGCGTCGCAAGGTCTACGAGCGCATGATCGCCGAGCGCAAGCGGATCGCGGATCGGTTCCGCTCCGAAGGCGAGGGTGAGGCCTCGCGCATCCGCGGTGAGCGCGATCGCGATCTCAAGCGCATTCGTTCGGAAGCCTATCGCGCGGCGCAAGAGATCAAGGGTGCGGCCGATGCCGAAGCGACCCGGATCTATGCCGCGGCCTACGATCAGTCGCCCGACTCGCGCGCCTTCTACGAGTTCACCCAGACGATGGAGACGTTCAAGCGCACGCTCGACCAGCAGAGTCTGGTGATCCTCTCGACCGACGGGGAGTTCTACCGCTGGCTGAAGACGGCCGGCAACCGCTAGAGACGCAGCTGCTCGGCACGAGCGGTGTAGAGCGGTACGTCGTGGGGTTGCTCGAAGTAGCGGAAGCCGAACGCGGTGAACGGCTCGAGGGCGTAGTCTTCGGGCAGCATGACGTGCACGTGGCGGTGTCCGCGCCGGCGCGCCTCGGTGACGGCCGCGGCGATGAGAGGGGGCGGCAGGCGACCGTCGGGCGCCGCCATCCACGCGATCTCCAGATGATCGGGGAACTTGCTGTTGTCGGCCAGGAGCATCTCGGCGCCGCATCCGCGCACCGTCAGCGGGCGCGGGAAGTAGCGCGCGCGATCCCGGATCTCGGCGGGGACAAAGAACCAGTCGTTGCTCATCAGCGCGGCGATGTCCGGCATTCCGGATCGCGACTCGATGCCGCCGGCGGCGGATGCCTCGGCGTCCTGTGTATCATCGGCGAGATCGCGCAGATCGAGATTGGTGCAGGTCGTGAAGCGATGGAAGCCCAGCATCTCGCTGATACGCATCGAGGAGGCGTTGTCGAAGTAAGTCGAGAAGTAGAGTCGGCGCAGGCCCATCGAGACCGCCTGAGCGATCACACGGCGGGCGACTTCGCGCCCCAGTCCGTGGCCCTGATGGTCGGGGTGGACGCGCAGGCCCTCGAGCCAACCATGCTTCTCGTCGAACGGATAGACCCGCCCGCACCCGACCACTCGCCCGGCCTGGACCAGCGCCCCGAAGAAGGCCCGCCGGTCGCTCACCCAGGTATCGAAGACCTGCGGCAGGTAGTCGTGTCCCTCCCAGGTGCGCGCCGCGATGTCGAGGAGCTGGTCGCGATCCGCAGGCGCGACACGTCGGAACCGTATGGTCGAAGCTGACGAGGACATCAGGCTGCAAGACTACGCGCGATGGGTCGCGGGCAGCAAGCCTCCAGCACGGCAGCGGGCAGCAAGCCTCCAGCACGGTTGCGCGTACCATGGCCCGGCGGCGGGAACGGCGGTTCGAGAGGAGACAACGATCATGAAGCACGTCGATCTGGAAATCCCCGGCCGGAAGACGGCTCCCCGGATCGAGCTCGTTCAGGGGGACATCACGCGCGAAGCGTGCGATGCGATCGTCAACGCGGCCAACCAGTCGCTGCTGGGCGGCGGGGGTGTCGATGGCGCCATCCATCGGGCGGCGGGCCCCGAGCTGCTCGCCGAGTGCCGGACCCTCGGGGGGTGTGAGACTGGCGATGCCAAGATCACCGGCGGGTATGCGCTCCCGGCCGAGCACGTCATCCACACGGTCGGGCCGGTCTATCACGGAGGGGAGAAGGGTGAGCCGGAACTGCTGGCCAGTGCGTACCGCCGCAGCCTCGAGGTGGCGCGCGAGCACGGTCTGCGCAGCGTGGCCTTCCCTTCGATCAGTACCGGCGCCTACCGCTTCCCGATCGAGCGCGCGGCGCGGATCGCCCTATGCACCGTGCGCGCGCACCTCGAGGACGAAACCAGCATCGAGCGCGTGCGTTTCGTGCTCTTCGGCGATCGCGACTACGCGGCCTACGAAGAGGCGCTCGGGGAAGTGCTGGGAGGGTAGCCCGGAAGATCGGCGCCCGGGCGCGGCATTTCGCTGCGCGCGGAGGTCGGGTGAAGCCCGTCAAGCGCTCCAGATCATATAGAGCCCGGCGAGGATCACGAGCAGCCCACACGCGCGACGCAGGCGCCGCGCCCCGCGCGAACGCTCGCTCCAGTCCAGGTAGTTCTGCACCCAGCCGCTCGAGGCGCCTGCCAGCGCGATCACCCCGCAGTGCCCGATCGCATAGGCCAGCAGGAGCAGGATCCCGTACGCCAGACTGCCGGTGGCCAGGCGGAAGACGACCCCCAACATGGGGGCCAGGAAGGCGAAGGTGCACGGGCCGAGGGCCACGCCGAAGAGCAGGCCCAGCAACAGCGCCGCCCAGGCGCCCCGGCGCTGCTGCCCGCCGAGTCGACCCGTTCCCGCGCCCGGCAGCGGGAACACACCCAGCAGATGGAGCCCCACGACGAAGAAGAGCGCGGCTACGAAATAGTTGGCGTAGGGTCCCAGGTCTCCCATGAGCCGGCCGGCCAGCGCGGTGGCCCCGCCGATCATGGCGATCGTGATCAGGATGCCCGCGGAGAAGAGCAGCGAGAGTCCCAGCGCTCGGCGCCCGCTCACGCGGCCCTGGCCCTGCACGAATCCGATCACCAGGGGGATGCTCGCCAGGTGACAAGGGCTCAGGAGCACGCTGACGACTCCCCAGGCCAGGGCGCCGATCAGGGCCACCGGCAGCGATCCTTCGACCGCCGCCGTGAGTGTCAGAAAGAGACGCTCCACGCGGAAGCTCCTAGGGTTCGCAGCAGCGGGTCTTGCCGGCGAGGATTTCCTTCCAATCCCCCAGTACATCGTGCGTCCAGCAGTCGTCTGCCCCAGCCGCCTCGCGCATGACAAGCGCCAGAATATAGGCCAACTCGCGCGCAGAGGCTCCCGCCTCGAGGGCGCCCTGGAAATGCTTGATCACACAAGGCTTCGAACGGGCCTTGATCGAGAGCGCGAAGCAGATGAACTGATATGTCTTCTCATCGATCGATCGCTTCTCGTCATAGAGCGCATCGATCTCATCGAGTTGGGCAATGAACTCTGGGAAGAACTCGGCCAGGAGCCTCATCGGCATCTCCTCCTTCTGCGCGATTCAGCGCGGCGGCAGCTCGATGCCCAGCGATTCCCACTGGGCGAGGATCTGTTCGCGGGAGAGGAAGCCCTGATGGCGGAAGAGCTCCCGACCCTCGGCGTCATAGAAGATCTGCGTCGGGATGACACGGATTCCGTAGCGACCCGCAGCGGTGCGGTCCTGACGCACGTCGATCACCACCACGTCGAAGCAATCCGCGAACTCCTCGGCGAGCGATTCGAGAATCGGCGCCATCATGCGACAGGGGATGCACTTGTCCGATCCAAGGTCGACGAGCAGCGGCCGGCCGCGGCTCGCCGCGACCTCCGGCGGCGCGACGTCATGAGGAGCGCCGCTCCGCCCGGATGAGAGATCGAGCGAGTCGACGGGCAGGGAGGCGCCGGTGCCCGGGCCGTCCTCCGACTCGGACTGCTGCTTGCCGGAGATCGGTGGAGGAACGCTCGACGTCGACGCCTCCTCCGAGCGGATCTTGAGGATCGCGACTCCGACGATCGCAAGGGCCAGCAGGCCGAGGATCGCCACGCGCGCATGACGACTCATGGTACGTCTCCCTGATAGGCGCGAATCACGGAAGCCACGTAGGCTCGGAGCGAGTCGGGGGCCTCGAGCAGATGCCAGATGTGACCGATCGGCTCGAATCGCGTCGGCTGCCCGCCGAGCGATTCGGCGATGATCAGCGTGCTGCCTTCGATCCCGAAGGAGTCGACGAGCGCCGCGTTCGCGATGTGTTCGAAGTCATGCGCATGCCAGCGGAGGGCCCCGCGGTGCACCTCGGCCGCGAAGGAGTCCCGCACCGCTTGGGCGCAGTACGCCTCGAGCGACACGCAGCTCACGCAGCGAAGCGTCGGGTGGAAGTAGTGCAGATCGAGCCTCTGATAGGGGGCCTCCTCCGGTGCAATCGAATCGCTGGCCGCGGCGGTGGCCGCCGCCAAAGCAGCGGAAGCCCCCCGGGGGGGGCACTGCTGGGGCGCGATCGGCACGGCCGTGGCCAATGCGCCGAGGACCAGCATGCCGAGTAGGCGGGCGCCCGATCGCAGGCGGATGCAGCGCTCGGGCCGCTGGCAGCGGACAGCCCCGCGTCCTGCGGAATCTCGGATCACTGGAGTAGCTCCTTCAGTTCCTCCACAGAGGCGACCTTGCCGACCAGCTTCACATCTCCATCGATCGCCAGCGCCGGTGTGAGCATCACGCCGAAGGCCGCGATCTCCTCGATGCGCGATACCTTCTCGACCTCGCAGTCGAGTCCGAGCTCGCGGATTGCTTCCGCGGCGTTCCTGGCCAGCTGCTCGCACTTGGGGCACCCGGTACCCAGGATCTGTATCTTCTGCATGCCTCTCTTACCTCCGTTCGTGAAACGCCGAGGCGCACCGCCGCCGCGCCGATCCGTCCTTCCCCCCGCATGCGACCACCAGCTAGCCGAAGAGCGCGCCGTAGAGCAGGCCCGACACCGTGGCCATTACGACCACCAGGCCAACGAAGCAGAGCGTCTTGCGGGTGCCGATGACGCTGCGGATGACCAGCATGTTCGGCAACGAGAGCGCCGGGCCCGCGAGGAGCAATGCCAACGCCGGTCCTTTGCCCATGCCGCTGCCGAGGAGACCTTCGAGGATCGGGACTTCGGTCAGCGTCGCGAAATACATGAACGCGCCCACCACCGAGGCGAAGAGATTCGCGTCCAGCGAGTTGCCTCCGACCAAGCGCGCTACCCAGTCGCCGGGAATGAGGCCCTCTTCTCCGGGGCGCCCCAGCAACGCGCCGGCGATCAGCACGCCGATCAGCAGCAGCGGCAGGATCTGCCTGGCGAATCCCCAGCTCGCATCGAACCAGTCGCCGCCCGCACCATGGTTGCTCCCGGTGACGACCGAGAGTCCCAGGACCCCCAGCAGGAAGGCCAGCGCAGGATGCTGCGGCAGGAGCAACGCCGCCAGCAGCGCCGGCAGGGCGGCCAGGGCGAGCCTCCACCAGCGGATCCCGAACCAGGCCGCGAGCATGACGCCCAGTCCGGCAGCCGCGATTGCGGTCAGGCCCCACTTGGCGCGGTAGATCGCCAGCAGAAGCCCCGCCCCGTCTTCCGGGCGGCTCCAGTTGGCGAAGACCAGCACGGCGATCATGGCGGCGAAGTAGAGGCCGGTCTGCCACAGCGGTCGGTCCTCCTCACTCTCGGGAAGTGCCAGCGCCCCACTCGCCTTCTCCCGTTCCTCGCGACGGAAGATCAGATGCATCGCCAGACCGATCACGATGCTGAAGAACACGGCGCCGATCGCCCGCGCGATGCCCAGCTCGAGCCCCAGGACCCGCGCGGTCAGGATGACCGCCAGCGCATTGACCGCCGGTCCGGCATAGAGGAAGGCGGTTGCCGGGCCCAGCCCGGCGCCCATGCGATAGATGCCCGCGAAGAGGGGAAGGACCGTACAAGAGCAAACGGCCAGGATCGTGCCCGAGACGGAGGCCACGCCATAGGCCTTCGCCTTGGGTGCCCGCGGTCCGAGGTGCTTCATGACGCTGGCCTGGCTGACGAAGACGCCGATGGCCCCGGCGATGAAGAAGGCCGGGATCAGACAGAGCAGCACGTGTTCGCGCGCATACCAGCGGGCCAGATACAGGGCTTCCAGCACGGCGCGCTCGAAGCGTCCCGCACCCAGTGGGAGGTAGTAGAAGGCCACGAAGATCGCGCCCATCGCCGCCAGCGGCTTCCATTCCCGTCGCCAGTCGACTGCGCTCATCCGGTTGCATCTCCATTCGCGTTCTGCGTGTCGTGCGCAAGGGGTGTGGAGACGGCCAGGCGGAGCTGCTCTTCGGCCGCAGTGCGCAGGACGTTCTCGAGGCATCCGAAGAAGTTCAGGATGCACGGTGCCTGTAGCGAATAGAAGACGCGCGTGCCGCGCTTGCGATCTCGCACCAGCCCCACTGTCCGCAGGAGCGCGAGATGCTTCGAGACGGTGGAAATGTCGGCGCCGACCATCCGTGTCAGTTCGGCGACCGACTTCTCACCGCCCGAAAGCGCATCGACGAGGAAGAGTCGCGTGGGATGGGCCAGCGCCTTCATGATGCGCGCGCGGGCTTCAAAGCGTGCCAAGGTCTGTGGATCCACGAGATCTCCCTTCCATTGCGGGCCGCATACTTGGCAACTTACCCAATTTGCCAACAATAATCAAACCCTTAAGTTTCATTCTATTGGAGCATTTCGGCCATCCTAGCCCCGCCCGCGGCGCTGCTCGGCCGCCCGCGAACGCGACGCACCGCGCGGGGAGAGACGGGGAAGTCGATAAGAAATTGCTGCACAATCAGTTGGATCTCCTGGGACGGCCCGCTCGTTCCTCCTGCCGTGTCCCGCGCCCCAGACTTCCTTCCCCCCCCAAGCGTCCCCCCGGTACCAATCCTCGATTCCCAAGCAGCGGTCTAAGGAGTGGCGGCCTCCCACCCGACAATTCATCCAGAGGCAGGCAGGCGGCTTCGACCGGCTTGGCGAAGCCGTCCTTGCATAACTGGATTCATGGTTCTGCATCCCGGGCATGGGTCCCACCTGAGAAGGAGGGGGGAGATGACTCGCTTTCTGCGTTCCCGTCACGGTTTCACGATGATCGAGATTCTGGTGGTCATGGGCATCATCGCGGTGCTCGCGGCGGTCATGACGCCCGCCGTGGTCAAGCACATCCAGGACTCGAAGGTCACGCGCGCCGAGCACGACGTCGAGATGCTCGCCGGAGCGATGACCGCCTTCTACAAGGACACCGGCCGCTGGCCGACGGACAATGACAAGAACAAGGGCCCCGGCGACCAGGAGGTCGAGATCCTCACCACCAGCGCGGGCCAGTTTCCCGCCGAGGAGAACGGCAAGGTCGGTTGGTCGAAGCTGAAGAGAGGCGATACGTTCGAGAATCAGCTGATCCTCAACCAGCCCGGTGGCAAGGCCAAGAACGCCTATCCGATCAATGGCGAAAACGCCTGGGACGGGCCCTATCAGAACTCCTTCAAGCCGGATCCCTGGGGCAATCAGTTCCTCAGCAACGTCAAGGGCTTCCACCCCGGACAGAACACGCCGGTCTGGGTGATCTCGGCGGGGCCCGACGGGACGTTGCAGACCTACACGAGCGACACCTCCACGCGCGGCGACGACATCGGCTACATGATCACTCGCTAGGTGACGGCGCCGCACAGCGGCGGGAACCGGATGCGGGATCGTGGGGCGGCGGGTGGCAGGGAGGCCACCCACCGCCCGCTGTCCCTGAAGCAACCCCGCCGAGACCCGCACCTACGGAGACGGACATGAGCGATTCGTCGGAGGGGAAGAGCTGCCGTCCGCGGGCGCTTCTGGGCGAGAGCCTGATCGCCCGGAGCGCGATCACCGAGGCGCAGCTGGCCCTGGCGCTGAAAGAGCAGGAACGCACCGGGGGGCATGTCGGTGAGATCCTCGTCGCGCTGGGATTCACCACGCAGGAGGAGATCACGCGCAGCCTGGCCTCGCAGGCGGGCGTCTGCGAGGTGGATCTGGCCGAGGTCGAGATCGCGCCCGAGGTACTGGGCCTGCTCAAGGAATCGTTCTGTCGGGAACGCCAAGTGCTTCCGCTCGAGGCCGACGCTCGCCGCGTCCGACTCGCGATGGCCAACAGTCTCGACGTCCTGACCGTCGACGAGGTCAGTCGTATCACCGGTCGCTCGGTCGAGATCCTGGCCGCGTCGGAGCCGGGGATCCTCGAAGCGCTCGATCGCGTCTTCGGCGGCGATCTGCAGAGCTCCCTCGAGCAGCTCATCGAAGAAGCCGCACAAGCGGTCGCGCAGACCGAGGAGATCGGTCAGGCGGTGGGCGAGCGTCCGGTGGTGCGTTTGGTCGAAGCCCTGCTGCGGGAGGGAGTCGGCGTGGGCGCGACCGATCTGCACATCGAGCCCGAGGAGCGCCTGGTGCGCTGCCGCTACCGGGTCGACGGATCGCTCGTGCAGGGACCCACGCTCCCCAAGGCGATCCAGTCGGCGGTCGTAGCGCGCATCAAGATCATCTCGGGCCTCGACATCTCCGAGACCCGCCTGCCGCAAGATGGCAAGGTCGTCACCAAGGTGCGCGCACGCCACATCAACCTGCGCGTTTCCACCCTGCCAACAGTGCACGGCGAGAACATCGTCCTGCGCATCCTCGATCGCAGCAAGCTAGCGATCGGACTCGAGCGGCTGGGATTCTCGGAACAGACCCTTACAGGTCTGCTGGACGCGATCCACCGGCCCTCGGGGATCATCCTGGTGACGGGGCCTACCGGATCGGGCAAGACCACCACGCTCTACGCGGCCCTGGCTGAGATCAACACCCTCGAGCAGAAGATCGCCACGCTCGAGGATCCCGTCGAATACGAACTGCCCGTCATCCGCCAGGCGCAGGTCAATCTGCAGACCGGCCTGACCTTCGGTCTCGGCCTGCGCGCGCTGCTGCGCCAGGATCCCGACGTGATCCTGGTTGGGGAGATGCGCGATCGGGAGACCGCCGAG